>NZ_CP049989.1:4310000-4561131 GCF_011388215.1 Hydrogenophaga crocea | reverse complement strand
TAACCCTCGCGCTTGTTCTCGCGGTGCAGGTAGTAGATGAGGCCCGCGAAGAAAGCCCAGAACGCGTAGAGCACGAGCTGGGCCACGTCGATGTAGCCGGTGATGGCGCCTGTTTCCATGAGGGTCTCCTGGGTGAAGTCAGCCGGGCAGTTCGGCAAGGCCAAGCGGTTCGCGCGCGTCGGGGGCGGGTGCGGGGCCGCGGCGAACCAGCGGCCCCACCGCCACCAGCGTGGCGAACAGCAAGGCGATCTCGAGGTGGTAGACGAAGCTGTAGCCCACGGCGGGCGTGCCGAGCGCGCTGCCGAGCAGGCCCTGCTGCGCGAGCGCGGACACGGTGTCGCGCAGCGCGCCGCCGCCGGCCACGGCCAGGCCAGCCGCGGTGGCCTGCACCGCGCCCCACACGCCGAGCGCGAGGCCGTTGTGCTCGCGCGATTGCAGGCCCATGGCGGCCACCAGCGTGGCCACCGAGAACAGGCCGCCGCCCAGCCCGATGGCGAAGGTGCCGGCGGCGAACAACACGGTGGCGTGCAGCGGCTCGGCGAAGATCACCGCGCTCAGGCCGGCCACGCCGAACAGGCAGCCGAAGGAGGCGATGCGGTGTTCGTTGCCGCCGCGGCGCAGCCAGCGCGAGGCCCAGCCGAAGGCGCAGAGCGCGCCCGCGGCCATGACCGCGGTGAGCAGCGAGGTGGCGCCCACCGACAGGCCCAGCACCTGGCCGCCATAGGGCTCGAGCAGCACGTCCTGCATGCTGAAGCCCGCGGTGCCGAGCGCGGTGGCCACCAGCAGGCGGCTCGCGCGCCCGCCCGAGAGCAGGCGCTGCCAGGCCTCGCGCAGGCGCGGCCGGCGTTCGCCGGGCGCGGCGCGTGTGGCCTGCGGCTGGCGCGCCTCCTGCTTCCACAGCGCCACCACGTTGAGCACCAGCGTGAGCAGCGCCGCGGCCTGGATCACCTGGATGAGCTTGATGTGGCCGTAGTCGGCCAGCAGCGCGCCGAAGGCCAGCGAGCTCAGGCCCATGCCGAGCAGCAGCATCACGTAGAGCAGCGCCACCACGCGCGGGCGCGAGGCCGGGGGCGCGAGGTCGGTGGCGAGCGCCAGGCCCGCGGTCTGCGTCAGGTGCAGGCCCGCGCCCACCAGCAGGAAGGCCAGCGCGGCGCCGATCTGGCCGTAGAGCTGCGAGCCCGCGAGCTGGCCCTGGCCCGAGAGCACCAGCAGCGCGAAGGGCATGATGGCCAGGCCGCCGAACTGCAGCAGGCTGCCCATCCAGATGTAGGGCACGCGCCGCCAGCCCAGGGCCGAGCGGTGGTGGTCGGAGCGAAAGCCCATGAGCGCGCGCAGCGGAGCGAACACCAGCGGCAGGCCCACCATCACCGCCACCAGCCAGGCGGGCACGCCCAGCTCCACGATCATCACGCGGTTGAGCGTGCCGTTGAGCAGGGCCATGGCCATGCCGACCGTGATCTGGAACAGCGACAGCCGCAGCAGCCGGCCCATGGGCAGGTCGGCGCTGGCGGCGTCGGCAAAGGGCAGCCAGCGCGTGCCCAGGCGCAGCCACCAGGGCGGGCGCTTCGGGGGCCGGGCGGCGGGCGTGTTCATGGCGCGCGCCACTCCGTGGCCTGCGAGCGGTAGAAGCCGCTGTCGATGCGCTGGCTGCGCGCGCTGCGCCAGCCGGCCAGCACCGGCTCGGCCTGCGCGAGCGCCTGCAGCGCTTCGTGGCGCACCGGCACGATGGCGGGCGAACGGTCGCCGCGCGGAAACCACTGGCCGATGGCGTGCATGGCGCGCAGCGCGGGCGTGGACGGCGCGTGGGTGCAGAGGATGGCGCGGCGCGTGCGCGGCGCCAGCCGCGCGAGCGCCTGCACCGCGTCGCGCGCCTCGTAGTGGATCAGCGAGTCCATGGCCACCACGTAGTCGAAGGCGCCGAGCGCGTCGTCGAGCATGTCGCCGCTGAGCCACTGCAGCCGGCCGCCGGCCGCGGCCACCTGCGCGTCGTCGGCCACGCGCTCCTGTGCGAGCCGCACCAGGTTGGGCGACAGGTCCACGCCCACCACGTCGGCGCCGCGCCGCGCCGCGGCCAGGGCCAGGGCCCCGGTGCCGCAGCCGGCGTCGAGCAGGCGCAGGCCATCGAGCCGCGCGGGCAGCCACGACAACAGGGTCTCGCGCATGCGATCGCGGCCCGCGCGCACGGTGGCGCGCACCCGGCTCACGGGCGCGTCCGAGGTGAGCTGGGCCCAGGCCTGCACCGCGGTGCGGTCGAAGTAGTGGCCGATGCGCCCGCGGCTTTGCTGGTAGGTGGGGCTGTCCATGGGCGCTCCTTCAGTCGTAGCCCAGCAGGTCGAAGATGTCGCGGTCCTTCATGGGCACCGCGGGCAGCGGATCGCTGCCGCGCCACAGGGCCTCGGCCAGGCGCAGGTACTCGTCCTGCACCGCCTTCACCTCGGGCGAGTCTTCCATCTCGAACAGCGTGGCCTTCTTGAGGCGGCTGCGGCGGATGGCGTCGAGGTCGGGGAACTGCGCGGCCAGGCGCAGGCCGGTGCGCGAGGTGTAGCGGTCGATCTGGTCGGTGGCCATGCTGCGGTTGGCGATCACGCCGCCCAGGCGCACGCCGTAGTTCTTGGCCTTGGCGCCGATGGCCTGCACGATGCGGTTCATCGCGAAGATCGAATCGAAGTCGTTGGCGGTGACGATGAGCGCGCGGTCGGCGTGCTGCAGCGGCGCGGCGAAGCCGCCGCACACCACGTCGCCGAGCACGTCGAAGATCACCACGTCGGTGTCGTCGAGCAGGTGGTGCTCCTTGAGCAGCTTGACCGTCTGGCCCACCACGTAGCCGCCGCAGCCCGTGCCCGCGGGCGGGCCGCCGGCCTCCACGCACATCACGCCGTTGTAGCCGGGGAACACGAAGTCGTCGACGCGCAGCTCCTCGGGGTGGAAGTCGACCGCCTCGAGCGCGTCGATCACCGTGGGCAGCATCTTCTTGGTGAGCGTGAAGGTGCTGTCGTGCTTGGGGTCGCAGCCGATCTGCAGCACGCGCTTGCCCAGGTGCGAGAACGCCGCCGAGAGGTTGCTCGAGGTCGTGCTCTTGCCGATGCCGCCCTTGCCGTAGATGGCAAAGACCTTGGCGGTGCCGATGCGCACCGCGGGGTCGAGCGCGACCTGCACGCTGCCCTCGCCGTCTTCGTGCGGCGCCGGCGCGCCGCGGGATCGCCGCAGGTCGGTGATCGGTATCGAGGTGGTGGTCATCACGCCCTGGCTCCTTCGTAAACGCCTTCGATGCGGTCTTCGAGTTCTTCGCCCGCGCGCTGCAGCGCGTCCAGCATGGCCCCGTCGGGTTGCCAGAAGTGCCGGTCCACCGCTTCGATGAGGCGGTGGGCGATGCGCGCGGACGAGTGCGGGTTGAGCGACGCGAGGCGCTCGCGCATCTCGGGGTCGAGCACAAAGGTGCGGCTGAGTTGTTCGTAGACCCAGGGCTGCACCTGCCCCGTGGTGGCCGACCAGCCCATGGTGTTGGTCATGTGCACCTCGAGCTGGCGCACACCTTCGTGGCCGTGGGCCAGCATGTCTTCGTACCAGCGCGGGTTGAGCATGCGGGTGCGCGTCTCCAGCGCCACCTGCTCGCCGAGCGAGCGCACGCTGCCGCCGCCGTCGCTGGCGCAGGTCTGGTCGCCGATGTAGACCGGCGCCACCGGCGCATGGGCGCCGCGCGCGCGCTGCACCGCGCGGCTCACGCCGCCCAGGGTGTCGAAGTAGGTGTCGACCGTGGTCACGCCGAGCTCGACCGAATCGAGGTTCTGGTAGGCCAGCTCCACGCGCGAGAGCACGCCCTGCAGCAGTTGCGGCTGCGCCTGGGGCCGGCCGTTGCGGCCGTAGGCGAAGCCCTTGCGGCGGGTGAAGGTCTCGGCGAGCTCGTCGGTGCCGTCCCAGCGGCTGCTGTCGACCAGGCTGCTCACGTGCGCGCCGTAGGCGCCCTCGGCGTTGCCGAACACGCGCAGGGCCGCGGTTTCCAGGTCGCCGCCGTGCGCGGCCTGGTGGGCCAGCGCGTGGCGGCGGATGGGGTTGAGCTCGAGCGGCTCGTCGGCGCTGGCCGCGAGCCAGGCGGCCTCGGCGAGCAGGCGCACCTGCAGCGGCAGCAGGTCGCGGAAGATGCCCGAGAGCGAGATCGCCACGTCCACGCGCGCGCGGCCGAGCTCGGCCAGCGGCACCAGCTCGGCGCCCGCGAGGCGGCCGTAGCCGTCGAAGCGTGGCCGCGCGCCCATCAGCGCCAGCGCCTGGGCGATCGGGCCGCCTTCGCTTTTGAGGTTGTCCGTGCCCCAGAGCACCATGGCGATCGAGGCCGGCAGGCCGTGGCCGTCGGCGCGGTGGCGTTCGAGCAGGCGCTCGGCCTGGCGCGCGCCGTCGCGCATGGCGTAGGCGCTGGGCAGGCGGAAGGGGTCGAAGCCGTGCAGGTTGCGGCCGGTGGGCAGCACCGCGGGCGTGCGCAGCAGGTCGCCGCCGGGTGCGGGCCGCACGAAGCGGCCGTCGAGCGCGCGCAGCAGGCCGTCGATTTCGGTGTCTTCGCCGAGCTGGCGGTGCAGCGTGCGCAGGGTGTCGCCCAGGCCCTCGGGCAGCCCGGCGTCGGCGGCCGCGCCGCCGGACAGCACGGCCTGCAGGCGCACGGCGTCCAGGCGCAGGCCGTGCGAGGCCTCGGCGCTGGCCTGCAGCAGCTCGATCAACTGCGCGGGCGTGGGCACGCGCCCCACCACGTGCAGGCCGTGCGGGATCAGCGTGTATTCGAGTTCGAGCACCTGCGCGCTGAGCGCGCCCATGCGCGCGTCGGCCTGCGCGCCCCAGGGCGGCTCGGCGGCGCACAGGTCGAGCAGCGCGGCCTGCGCCTGCGCCATGGTGGCGAGCTCGGCGCGCTCGGCCTGCGCCTCGGGCTCGGTGCGGCGGTGGCGCTCGACCACCTCTTTCAGATCGACCAGGCCCTTGTAGAGCCCGGCCTGCGACACCGGCGGCGTGAGGTGGCTCACCAGCGTGGCGGCGGCGCGGCGCTTGGCCAGCGTGCCTTCCGAGGGGTTGTTGGCCGCGTACAGGTAGACGTTGGGCACGTCGCCGATCAGGCGGTCGGGCCAGCAGCGCGCGCTCAGGCCGCTCTGCTTGCCGGGCATGAATTCGAGCGCGCCGTGGGTGCCGAAGTGCAGCAGCACGTCGGCGCCGAAGTCTTCACGCAGCCAGCGGTAGAAGGCGCTGAAGGCGTGCGTGGGCGCGAAGCCGCGCTCGAACAGCAGGCGCATCGGGTCGCCCTCGTGGCCGAAGGCGGGCTGCACGCCCACGAACACGTTGCCGAAGCGCTGGCCATAGACGAACAGGCCGCGGCCGTCGGCCTGGTGGCGGCCAGGCGCCGGGCCCCAGTGGGCCTCGATCTCGGCCAGGTGGCGCTCGCGGCGAACGTGCTCGTCGGCCGGGATGTGGTGGAACACATTCACCGGCGTGCCGTGCGCGGCCGCGTTGCCCTCGAGCAGCGCGCGGCGCAGCGCGTCCACGTCGGCGGGCAGCTCCACGGTGTAGCCCTCGCGCTGCATCGCGGCCAGGGTGTTGTGCAGCGACTCGAACACGCCGAGGAAGGCCGCGGTGCCGGTGTTGCCCGCGTTGGGGGGGAAGTTGAAGATCACCACGCCGACCTTGCGCTCGGCGCGGCGGCTGCGCCGCAGATCGACCAGGCGCTGCACGCGCGCGGCCAGCGTGTCGGCGCGCTCCACGTCCACCTGCATGTCGTGGATGCCCGCGGCGGGCTGTGCGGCATCGCCCGCGCTGCGCCCGCCGTAGACCATGGAGCCGGTGGCGCCGTCGAGCTCGGGGATGGCGACCATCATGGTCGACTCCACGGGCATCAGGCCGCGCTCGGAATCGCTCCACTGCTCCAGGGTCTGGAACTCGAGCGCGTTGACCGAGAGGTAGGGCACGTCGAGCCGGGCCAGCGTGTCTTCGGCGCCGCGCGCGTCGTTGTAGGCCGGGCCGCCCACGAGCGAGAAGCCGGTGAGCGAGACCAGCGCGTCGATCGCGGGCCGGCCTTCGTGCATGAAGAAGCGCTCGATCGCGGGCCGGTTGTCCAGGCCCGAGGCGAAGGCCGGCAGCACGCGCAGGCCGCGCGCTTCGAGCGCGGTGATCACGCCGTCGTAGTGGCGCGTATTGCCCGCCAGCAGGTACGAGCGCATGAGCAGCAGACCCACGGTGCCGCGCTGGCCTGTGCGGGCCACGGGCGGCAGGTCCTGCACGCGCTCGGTGAGGCCGTCGGCCAGGCGCGGGTGGTACAAGCCGACCTCGGGGTAGCTGCGCGGCAGGGCCGGCGAGAGCGTGCCGCGCAGGTGGCGGCCTGCGCCGTCGGCGTAGCGGTCGACCAGGTGCAGCACGAGCTGCACGATGTTCTCCTGCGAGCCCGCGAGCCAGTACTGCATGCTCAGGAAATAGGCGCGCACGTCCTGCGCGGTGCCGGGGATGAAACGCAGCAGGCGCGGCAGGTGCTGCAGCATCTTCATCTGGCGCGCGCCCGCGGCGCTGCGCTGGCTGGCCTGGGTGGCGGGATCGGCTGCGGCGGCGTCGCCCTCGCGGTCGCGGCCGCGCAGCTTTTTCAGCAGCGCCATCGGGCCGCTCACGGGCGCGTCCATGCGGAAGCGACCCATGCGCGTGAGCCGCATCACCTCGCCGGCCGACATCAGGCAGACCATGGCGTCGCACCGGTCGCGGCGCGCGCGCAGCGCGGGCAGCACCGGCAGGAAGTGGTCTTCCATGAACAGCATGGTGACCACCACGATGTCGGCGCGCGCGATGTCGTCGAGGCAGGCCTGCAGGGCCTGCGGGTCGTTGCCGAACACCGAGGTGGTGTGCACGCCCAGGCGCAGGCCGGGCACGCGCCGCTGCAGCTCGGCGTCGGCGCGCAGGGCCGCGTGCGCGAGGTGGCTGTCCATGGTGACCAGCACCACGCGCGGGGCGGGCACGGACGGCTCAGCGGGCGAAGTGCGCTTTGGCATCGTAGAGCGTCTCCAGCGTGATCGTCGCGATGCCGCGCTCGCGCGCGTACAGCTCGGTGTTGCGCCGCGCCTTGGGCCGCACGAAGAACGGCACCTTGCGCAGCTCGCGCTCGGCCTCGGCGCCCCAGTGCGGCGTGTTGGCGGCTTCGGCGGCCGTGGCCACCGGCGCCACGGGCGACACGGCCTCGGGCGCGGCGGGCGCGGCGGGCGCCGGGCTCGCGCCGCCGCCCAGGTGCGAGGGCGCGGCGTCGGGGTGGAACTCGTGGTCTTCCCGGAACATGCCGATCAGGTGCTCCTCCAGGCCCATCATCAGCGGGTGCACCCAGGTGTCGAACAGCACGTTCGCGCCTTCCATGCCCATCTGCGGCGCGTAACGGGCCGGAAAGTCCTGCACGTGCACGGGCGCCGAGATCACGGCGCAGGGCACGCGCAGGCGCTTGGCGATGTGCCGCTCCATTTGCGTGCCCAGCACCAGATCGGGCTGCAGCGCGGCGATGCGCGCCTCGACCTCGAGGTAGTCGTCGGTGATCAGGGCTTCGCAGCCGTGGGCCTCGGCCGCCGCGCGCACCTCGCGCGCGAACTCGCGGCTGTAGGTGCCGATGCCGGCGACCTCGAAGCCCATCTCGTGCGCGGCCACGCGCGCCGCGGCCACCGCGTGCGTGGCGTCGCCGAAGATGAACACGCGCTTGCGGTGCAGGTAGTTGGCGTCGACCGAGCGCGCGTACCAGCGCGCGCGCGAGGTGGTCTCGGCGCGCACCGCGCTGGCGTCCACACCGGCCAGCGTGGCCAGTTCATCGATGAAGTCGAGCGTCGCGCCATGGCCGATGGGCACGGTGCGCGTGGCGGGCTGGCCGAAGCTGCGCTGCAGCCAGGCCGCCGCGGTGCCCGCGATCTCGGGGTAGAGCACCACGTTGAAGTCGGCGTCGGCGATGCGCGCGAGATCGTCCACGCCGGCCCGCTCGGGCGCCACGAGGTTGACGGTGATGCCCAGCGCCTCGATGAGTCGGCGCACCTCGACCAGATCGTCGCGGTGGCGAAAGCCCAGCGCGCACGGGCCGAGGATGTTGCAGCGCGGTCCGGGGCTGCGCTCGGCCGGCGTGAGCGGGCGCGCGAGCGCGCGCACCACGCGGTAGAAGGTTTCGGCCGCGCCCCAGTTCTCCTTGCGCTGGTACGAGGGCAGCTCCAGCGGGATCACGGGCACGGGCAGGCCCATGGCCTGCGCGAGGCCGCCCGGGTCGTCCTGGATCAGCTCGGCGGTGCACGAGGCCCCCACCAGCAGGGCCTTGGGCGCGAAGCGGCGCACCGCCTCGCGCGCAGCGGTCTGGAACAGCGCGGCGGTGTCGCCGCCGAGGTCGCGCGCCTGGAAGGTGGTGTAGGTCACGGGCGGGCGCTGCTCGCGCCGCTCGATCATGGTGAACAGCAGGTCGGCGTAGGTGTCGCCCTGCGGCGCGTGCAGCACGTAGTGCACGTCGCGCAGCGCCGTGGCCACGCGCATCGCGCCGACGTGTGGCGGTCCTTCGTAGGTCCAGAGCGTGAGCTGCATGGTCAGGCCGCGAGCCGGCGCGCGCGCTCGAGCGGGCGCACGAACAGGCCGGCCAGATCGGCCGCCTGTTCGAAGCCCTGGATGGGGGAGAAGACGAGCTCGATCGACCACTTGGTGCTCAGGCCGCGGGCCTCGAGCGGGTTGGCCAGGCCGAGGCCGCAGACGGTGAGGTCGGGCCGCGCGGCCAGGCAGCGGTCGAGCTGGCGCTCCACGTCCTGGCCTTCGACGATGCGCGTGTGCGCGGGCAGGCGTTCGAGCTCGGCCGCCAGGTGCGCGCGGTGCAGGTAGGGCGTGCCGACCTCGATCAGGTCCATGCCCATTTCGCGCGACAGGAAACGCGCCAGCGGCAGTTCGAGCTGCGAGTCGGGAAAGAAGAACACGCTGCGGCCTTCGAGCGTGGGGCGCAGCGCGGCCAGGGCACGCGTGGCGCGTTCGCGCGCCGGCTGCAGCACGGCATCGATGCGCTCGTCGGCCACGCCGCAGGCGCGCGCGCCGGCACGCAGCCAGTCGGTCGTGCCCTCGACGCCGATCGGAAACGGCGCGGGCAGGCGCTTCACGCCGCGCGATTCGAGCGCGCGCGCGGTGTCGGCGAGAAAGGGCTGCGCGAGCAGCATGCGCGTGTTGGGGCCGATGGCGGGCATCTCGCGCGCGCGCCGCGGCGGGAAGAAGCGCACCGGGCCCGTGCCCATGGCCTCGAACAGGCGGCGGAACTGGTCCTCGACCACGTCGGCCAGCGTGCCGACCACGAGCAGTTCGGGCGGGGCCGTGGGCGGCAGCGCGGGCAGCTGCGGGGCCAGGGCCGCGAGGCAGCTGTCTTCGCCCTGGGTGAAGGTGGTCTCGATGCCGCTGCCGCTGAAGTCCACCACGCGCACCGCGGGCGCATGGCGCGTGTTGAGGCGCTGCGCGGCGCGCGAGAGGTCGAGCTTGATGACTTCCGACGGACAGGAGCCGACCAGGAACAGCAGCCGGATGTCGGGCCGGCGCTCGAGCAGGCGGTTGACCACGCGGTCGATCTCGTCGTTGGCGTCGGCCAGGCCCGCGAGGTCGCGGTCGTCGATGATGGCCGTGCCGAAGCGCGGTTCGGCGAAGATCATCACGCCCGCGGCCGACTGGATCAGGTGCGCGCAGGTGCGCGAGCCCACCACGAGGAAGAACGCGTCCTGGATGCGGCGGTGCATCCAGATGATGGCGGTGAGGCCGCAGAACACCTCGCGCTGGCCACGCTCCTGGCTCACGGCGGGCGGGGCGTCGCAGGCCGCGGCCTCGCGGATCGGGATCACGCGCGCGTCCATGGCGGCTCCCGGTTCGCGGTGGCGGGCGCGGCGTGTCGCGCCTCCTGCAGCCGCGCGGCGCGCAGCTTGAGCAGGAACTGCGTGGCGTTCACCACGTAGGCCGCGTAGGCCGCCAGCGCCACGCCCATGAGCGTGTGCGGCGCCGCGGCGCCCTGCCACAGCAGCACCAGGTAGAGCGTGTGCAGCGCCAGCACCAGCATGCTGAACACGTCTTCCCAGAAGAAGGCCGGGGCGAACAGGTAGCGGCCGAAGACCACCTTCTCCCAGAGGCAGCCCGTGACCATGATGGTGTAGAGCACCAGGGTCTTGAGCACCACCGAGGCATGGGCCCAGGCCAGCCCCTCGCCGGTGGCGAGAAAGCGCAGCACCAGCCCGAGGCTGACCGCGAACACCAGGAACTGCAGGGGCGCGAGCACGCCCTGCACCAGGGTCCAGCGCGTGGCGTCACGCCGCGCGCGCTGCTCCGGGGTGTAGAGCGCCGGCAGGGGGGTGAAGGCCACGTTCGGGTGCATGCGACCCAATCTAGCCGTGACGCCCCAAAGTGTCAACCGATATTGACGTCATCTCAAATTGACACTTAACATGTCATCCACGGGACCGTCGCGCTCATCGCCCGCCTTTGACGGCAGTCGCCAAGGAGCGTAGAAGCGCGGTTGGTGCCCGGGGAGACAAACCGGTGGCCGGTGGGCACCGGTGGGACGACTGGCCCGCACTGAACGCGCCCTCCTTTGGCCCTGGTCAAAGGTTCGTGCCTCAGCGATGCGCTTTCGCGGCGAGAGGACACAACCAATGATCATGTTGAGCACCCCCGAACCTGCACACGCCGCGCCTGTGGCGATCGGCCAAGGCCATGCGAGCGTGCTGAGCCAGACGCTCAACCGCAGCATCATTCCGCGGCTGATCGAGGCACACCGCCCGCACCCGTCCGCCCCGCCCGCCGAAGCCCTCTCCGAGCCCGCGGTCACGGCCTTCGCCCGCCTGCTGCTCGCGCCCGACCCCGCCCCCGCCTTCGAGCACGTCGAGCTCCAGCGCCGCCGCGGCCTGTCGATCGAATCGCTCTACCTCGACCTGGTCACGCCCGCCGCGCGCCTGCTCGGCGAGTGGTGGGAGGTGGACGAGTGCAGCTTCACCGACGTGACGCTGGGCGCGGGCCGGCTGCAGCAGCTGCTGCGCGACCACAGCCTCTCGCGCGACCTCGCGCTGCAGCCCGTGGGCGATGGCCGCCGCGTGCTGCTCGCGCCGGCACCGCGCGAGCAGCATTCGCTGGGCCTGCTCATGGTGGCCGAGTTCTTCCGCCACGCGGGCTGGGACGTGCACGGCGGCCCCACCGAAGCCGGAAGCGACCCGGTGCGATCGGTGGGCCGGCACTGGTACGACCTGGTGGGCTTCTCGCTCGCGGCCGAGGTGCACGCCGAGGCCCTGCAGCGCACCATCGCGCAGGTGCGCAGTGCCTCGCGCAACCCGCGCATCGGCGTCCTCGTGGGCGGCGCGGCCTTCCACGCCCGGCCCGCGCTGCACGGCGCGCTGGGCGCCGACCTCGCGCTCGCGGACGCCGCGCAGGCGCCAGCGCTCGCGCTGCGCTTTCTCCAGCAATTGCCACGTTAAACTGCCGCGGGTGAACGCACCGGAATCCGACTACCTGTCTCGAAAGACCCGAATGTCCAAGGGGCTCCCGGCGAAAAGCGCCAAGCGCTTCTCCAAGCCTCAGGCCTTCCTGTCGGATCTCGACGCCCGCACCGTGGCCGATCTGCTCGGCGCGGCCAGCGACCTGGTGCTGCTGATCGATGAAAAAGGCGTGGTGCGCGACGCCGCGCTCGGCCAGTCCGGTCTGCCCGAGCCCCTGGTCACGGCCTGGGTCGGTCAGGCCTGGCGCGACACCGTCACGGTCGAAAGCCAGCCCAAGGTCGACGACCTGCTGCGCCTCGCGCTCGACGGCCAGACCGACGCCAAGCCGCGCCAGATCAACCATCCCCACACCGGCGAAACCGATCTGCCGCTCGACTGCGTGATCGTGCCGCTGCCCGCGCGCGGCAACCGCAAGGGCCGCCCCGCCGTGGTGTTCTGCCGCGACCTGCGCGGCCCGGCCGCGGTGCAGCAGCGCCTGGTGAGCGCGCAGGCCTCGATGGAACGCGACTACTGGCAACTGCGCCAGGTGGAGAACCGCCACCGCCTGCTGTTCCAGACCGCGAGCGACGCGCTGCTGATCCTCGACGCCGATTCGCTCAAGCTGCAAGACGCCAACACCGCGGCCCACCAGCTGTTCGGCGAGGCCCTGCAACGCAGCAGCTGGCGCCTGGCCGACGGCGTGGAAGCCGCCAGCCGCACGGCCCTGCAGGCGCTGCTCGCGCAGCTGCAGGCCACGGGCAAGTCGGAGGCGCGGCGCGTGCGCCTGGTGGGCCGCAGCAAGCCGGTCGATCTGCAGGGCCACCTGATCCGCCAGGGCGCCAGCGGTCAGCTCGTGCTGCGCGTGCTGTTCAACGGCGCCGGTGCGCCCACCGAAGACCCGCGCCGCGAACGCCTGGCGCAACTGGCCGAGCTCTCGCCCGACGCCTTCGTGGTCACGGGCCCCGACGGCCTGGTGCAGGCCGCCAACCGCGCCTTCCTCGATCTGGTGCAACTGCCCACCGAAGAACGCGTCACGGGCCAGTCGCTGGAACGCTGGTTCGAGCGCGGCGGGCTCGACCTCAACGTGCTCATGTCCAACCTGCGCCAGCGTGGCGAGGTGCGCCTGTACGCCACGCGGCTGCGCACCGAGTACGGCGCGGGCATCGACGTCGAGATTTCGGCCGCGGCCGCGGGCGGCGAGCTGCCCGCCATGGGCTTCGCCATCCGCGACATCGGCCGCCGCCTGGCCGCCGAACCCGTGGCCGGGGGCCGCGAGCTGCCGCGCTCGGCCGACCAGATGACCGAGCTCGTGGGCCGCGTGCCGTTGCGCGAGATCGTGCGCGAAACCACCGACCTGATCGAGCAGCTGTGCATCGAGGCCGCGCTGGCACTCACCAACGACAACCGGGCCTCGGCGGCGGAAATGCTGGGGCTCTCGCGCCAGAGCCTGTACGTCAAGCTGCGCCGCTTCGGGCTCGCCGATGGCGGCGAGTGAGCCGGCGGCCGGCTCGCTCGCCCAGCGGCTGCGCACGCAAACGGCCGGCGCCCACCGCGAGGCCGAGCGCACGCCCCTGATGCAGGCGCTGATCGCCGGGCGCGCGGGCCGGGCGCTCTACGGCCGGCTGCTGCAGCAACTGCTGCTCGTGTACGAGGCCCTGGAGCCGCGCGTGGCCGCGCGCGGCCAGCACCCCTGGCTGGCTGGCGCCTGGTCGCCGGCGCTGGCGCGGCGGCAGGCCCTGCGCGCCGACCTCACCGCCTTCGGCCTGGGCCCGGCGGCGCCGCTGCCGGCCACGGCCGCCTACGTCGAGCGGCTCGCCGCCATCGACGGCGCATCGCCACAGCCGCACGCGCGGCTGCTGGCCCACGTCTACGTGCGCCACCTGGGCGACCTGAGCGGCGGGCAGATCCTGCAGCGCGTGCTGGCGCGCGCTTTCGCGGGCCACGGGTCGGCCACGCCTGCCGCGGGCTTGAGCTTCTACGACTTCGGCAGCGCCGAGCAGCGCGACGCGCTGGCGCAGCGCCTGCGCACCGCACTGGCCGCGCTGCCGGCCGAGGGCGCCGAGGCCGATGCCGCGGTGGACGAAGCGCTGTGGGCCTTCGAGCAGCACCTGCGGCTGTTCGACGCGCTCGGCGCGCCGGCCTGAATCAGCCCAGGCGGCGCAGGCGGTCGTAGAGCTGGGTGGCGCGCCGCGTCGAGGCGTCGACCTCTTCGAGCAGGCGGCCCACGATGGCGAGCGAGCCCGCGTCGGCCACGTCCATGGCCGCCATGTGCGCGCTCGCGAGCATGGCGCCCAGCAGCGGGTCGGGCACGCCGCCGCCGTCGGGCGTGGGCGCCGCATCGCCCGGGCGCTGCAGGCTGCGCTCGAGCAGGGCATTGAGGCGCTCGCGCGCGTCGCTGGCGCGGCGCGCGTCGCCGAGGTCGTCGAACACCAGGAAGTGGCCGAGCACGCCGCCATCGCGCCCCGGCACCACCTCGATGCGCAGCGAGACCTCGACACCCGGGCCGGACCCGGCACCGAGCCGCCAGCCCTGGCTGTGCGCGCGGCGCTCAACGGCCAGGCGCTGCAGGTGGGCCAGCAGCTGCGGTACGTCGCCGAGCACGGGCGCGAGCTCGTGCAGGTGGCGCGCGGGCAGCGGCGCATGGCCGGCCATCTCGAACAGGCTGGGGCTGGCGAACAGCACCTGCAGGCGGTCGTCGAGCAGCAGCAGGGCCTTGCTCACCTCGGCCACGCGGCCGCGCGTCTGGCGCAGCTGCTGCTCAGCGATCAGCAGCCGCACGCAGTTCACCTGCACGATGATGTCGGCCAGCGAGCGGCCGAAGGCGCGCGCGAGCGCCTTCTCACCCTCGGACCAGGGGCGCGCGGTGTCGCGCACGATCTCGGACCAGGCCGCGAACGAGCGCCGCGGCGACAGCGTTAGCGGGTCGTTGCCCACCACGGGCTTGTGCGGGTCGCCGGCCCAGGTGATGCTTTGCAATTGCTCCTTGCGCAGCCACACCAGCAGGTCGCCAGGCGAGGCCGACAGCGGCACCGCGAGCACCCCGGCCGCGTGCGGCGTGAGGCTCGCGAGCTCGGGCGCGGCGCGCGCGACCGAGGTGCAGCTGAACAGGCCGTCGTCGCAGCCGCCGTGGGCCACACGCTCCTGCACCCACTGCAGCAGGCGGCGCAGCTCGGGGGTGGAAGGCACCTCACCCGCCGTGAGCATTTCGCCGTCGCAGTACAGCGCGGCGCCGTCGGCATCCACCGGCTGCAGCAGCGCCGCGGGGTTGCGAAACAGCGCCATGCGCCAGTCGCCTTCGCTCGAGGTGGCCTCAATCAGGCGCTGCTCGAGACGGCGCACCTGGATCGCCACCTGCGCGTGCGCATAACTTTCGATCGCGGTGATGCGCGTGGCCACGAGCTCGCCGAGCAGTTCGATGGCGGCCCACAGCGGCGCGCTCAGGCGGCGCGGCTGGTAATGGTGGCAGGCCACCAGGCCCCAGAGCCCGCCATCGCGCACCAGCGACACCACCAGCGTGGCCGTGACGCCCATGTTGCGCAGGTACTGCAGGTGCAGCGGCGACATGCTGCGCAGCCGGCAGTGCGACATGTCGAGCTCGCCGCCGAGCTCGGGCACGGCGCGCGGCACGAGGTCGGCCGCGGTCGCGTTCACGTCGACCAGCACGCGCACGCGGTTGAGCAGGTACAGGTCGCGCGCGCGCTGCGGGATGTCGCTGGCCGGGTAGTGGTGGCCCATGAGCGATTCGAGCCGCGGGTCGCGCGCCTCGGCCACCACCTTGCCGTGACCATCGGGGTCGAAGCGGTAGACCATGACGCGGTCGTAGCCGGTGAGGTCGCGCAGGCGCCGCACCACGGCGTCGCACAGCGTGCCCACGCTGGTGGCCGCACTCAGGCGCGCCACCGACTCGCCCAGGTGCTGCATGAGCAGATCGGGCGGCAGCTCGGCGCATTCGATGGCCGCGGCCGTGTCGCCCGCGGCCGGGCGCGGCTCGAGTTCGAGCACGCGACAGCCCTGGCGGTCGTGCACCGTGGCCAGGAAGGGCAACTCGCGGCCGTTCACCGCAAGCGCGCAGGCCTGCGGCAGCGTGGCGGGTTCGGGCAGCGGCTCGGGGAAGGCGGTGTTCACCGCGTCGGCCAGGCCGGCGTCGAGCGCCGCCAGCGGCTGGCCCAGCAGGGCGTCGAACGGGCGGCCCAGCAAGGCGGCGGTGTTGCCGCTGGCCTGCACGATGCGCAGCGCCGGGCCGTGCAGCGTGAGCAGCACCCCGTGCGGCTGTATGCACCCCGCAAGGTGGATCAGCTCGCGCTCGCAGTTGCTGAGGTCGGCATCCCCGAACGCCGGCTCTTCGTTCAAGTCAGGGTGTCTCCGGAAGGGGCGGAACGCCGCCAGGCAAGCCGCCGATGCGCTGTTCTGAAACGCCCAGCAGGCGCGCGGCCGCGGCGGGGTCTTCGTGCGCGCGCTCCAGGGCCAGGCCGATGAAATGCCGTTCGATCAGGGAGGCCGCCTCGCGCATGAGCTCGGGCAGCGGCAGCTCGCCCACCTGGCCCGCGAGCGCGGTGAGCGCGCTCTGCAGGGCCTCGCCGCTGGCGGCGCCCGCAGGCCCCAGGCGGCCGACGGACCAGCCGATGCACTCCATGTCGCCCTCGGACAGCAGCGAGGCCGACAGCTCGACAGGGAGGGCGCGTGCGTCGGCCGCGAGCAGCCGTGCGGGCTCGCGCACGGCCATGCCGCTGCGGCGCACGCGGCGGATCAGTGCGTCGAGCCCGCCCCCGGCGACCTCGAACCAATCGGCCAGGTGCCGGCCCTTCACGTCGCGCTCGTCGCCGAGGTTCAGCAGGCGCAGCAGGGCCGCGTTGGCCATGAGCGCGTGGCCGGCCGAATCCGTCACCAGCACCGCCTCGGCCACGCCGTCGCCCAACCGGGCCAGGGTCTGGTGGAGCTGGGCCGCGGTCCCGGGCTGCTCGGCCAGCCGCACGCGCGCCAGCAGCAGCGCCCGGCCCTCGCCGGGCAGGGGCGTGAGCGCGAGGCTGGCCGGCGTGCTGTGGTTGATCAGGCGGATGCGGATCTCGGCGGCCTGGGCCGTGTGCAGCACCGTCACGGCGAGGTCGTCGAAGGCCTGGCGGTGCGTTTGCAGCAGAAAGCCCGACAGCGCGTGCCCCACGAGGTGCTCGGCCGGCGTGCCGAACAGGTCGATCGCCGCGGCATTGGCCTCGGTGATGCGGCGCTCGGCGGCGTCGATCAGCAGCACGGTATCGCTGGCCACCTGGTGCAGCAGGCGGTGGCGCGCCTCGGCCTGGCGCGCCTGCCAGTAGCCGCGCTCCATGTCGCGCTGGGCTTCGAGAAAGCGCTGCTGGATGGCGCCGATGGCGCGCAGGTCGCGGCCCACGGCCAGCACCGGGCCGTCCTGGCCCAGGCGCACCGCGGTGTAGGCCACGGCCACGCTCGCGCCTTCGTCGAGCGGGTGGCTGAGCTCGCGGCGGCGCGCGAGGCCGGTGCGGGCCACCTCGGTGAGCAGCTGGTCGACCTTGGCGCGCGTGTCGGGCGAGACGGTGTCGACCCAGCGGCGGCCGACCCAGCTGCGGGCCCCGGGCAGCATGGCCTCGTCGCTGCCGTGGCGGCCCTGGGCCACGGTGCGGATCACGCCCTGCTCGTCCATCACCAGCGCGATGTCGCTGGCCAGGGTGACGAACGCCTGCGCGAGTTCAGGGGCCCAAGGGGACAGGGGCCCGAGATCCGGCGCGGACAGGTTCGAGGGATTCATGCGCGGTGCAAGCGGGTGGGCGACCAGGGTCAGGGAACAAGCCTGTGAGTCTAGTCGCATGCCGGAGTTCAACGCGACATGTCCTTGGTGTCAATATCAATTGACACTCAGGTGTGTCCACTTGAGAATGAGCCATGGCCGCCCCCTCGCTGTCCACCGTTGCCGAGCTGTTCAAGCCCATCACCTGGTTCCCGCCCATGTGGGCCTTTGCCTGCGGTGTGGTGGCCTCGGGCGCAGCGCTCTATGGCCGCTGGACGCCCGCGGTGATCGGCGTGCTGCTGGCCGGTCCGCTGGTGTGCGCCACGAGCCAGGCCGTCAACGACTGGTTCGACCGCCACGTCGATGCGATCAACGAGCCGCAGCGCCCCATCCCCTCGGGCCGCATGCCCGGCCGCTGGGGCCTGTACCTCGCGCTGCTGTGGACCCTGCTCTCGCTCGCGGTGGCGAGCGCGCTCGGCCCCTGGGGCTTCGGGGCCACGGTGCTGGCCCTGGCGCTGGCCTGGGCCTACAGCGCGCCGCCGCTGCGGCTCAAGGCCAACGGCTGGTGGGGCAACGCGGCCTGCGGCTTCAGCTACGAAGGCATCGCCTGGGTGACCGGCGCGGCCGTGATGGCCGGCGGCGAAATGCCCGACCTGCGCACGCTGGCGCTGGCCGCGCTCTACAGCCTGGGGGCGCACGGCATCATGACGCTCAACGACTTCAAGGCCATCGAAGGCGACCGGCGCACCGGCATCCGTTCGCTGCCGGTGCAGCTCGGCGTGACTGGCGCGGCGCGCACCGCCTGCGGCTTCATGCTGCTGCCGCAGGCCGGCGTGGTGGCGCTGCTGCTGGCCTGGCAGCAGACCGGGCACGCCGCCGCGGTGCTCGGGCTCATGGGCCTGCAGGCGCTGCTCATGCGCCGCTTCCTGCAGGCGCCGCTCGAACGCGCGCGCTGGTACAGCGGCGTGGGCGTGCCGGTCTTCGTGGCGGGCATGATGGTCAGCGCCTTCGCGCTGCGAGGGGCGGTCTGATGCACACGCGCGCCACCTTCGGCTGGGGCCGCGTGGCGCGGCTGGGGCTGGTGCAGGCCTGCATCGGCGCGGTGGTGGTGCTCACCACGTCCACGCTCAACCGCGTGATGGTGGTGGAGCTCGCCCTGCCCGCCGTGCTGCCCGGCCTGCTGGTGGCGCTGCACTACGCGGTGCAGTTCGTGCGCCCGCGCATGGGCCACGGCACCGACCTGGGTGGCCGCCACACGCCCTGGATCCGCGGCGGCATGGCGGTGCTGACCAGCGGAGGCTTTCTGGCCGCGCTGGCCACGGTGTGGATGGCGAACGCACCCGTGGCGGGCCTGCTGCTCGCGGTGCTGGCCTTTGCGCTGGTGGGTGTGGGCGTGAGCGCCGCCGGCACCGCGCTGCTGGTGCTGCTCACCCGGCGCGTGCCCGCGCCGCGCCGCGCCGCCTCGGCCACGCTGGTGTGGCTCCTGATGATCGTGGGCTTTGCGCTCACCGCGGGCCTGGCGGGCCGCTGGCTCGAGCCCTTCACGCCCGAGCGGCTGCTGGCCGTGAGCGCCGGCGTGAGCGTGCTCGCGCTGCTCGGCACGCTGCTGGCGCTGCACCGGATCGAAGACGGCCCGGGCCCAGACGCCGGCGGCGCCACCGCGGCGGCGCCGTTTCGCGAGACCCTGCGCGAGGTCTGGGCCGAGCCGGTGGCGCGCCGCTTCACGGTCTTCGTGTTCGTGTCCATGCTCGCGTTCAGCGCGCAGGACCTGATCCTCGAGCCCTTCGCGGGCCTCGTGCACGGCTACTCGCCGGGCCGCTCCACCCAACTGTCGGGCGTGCAGCACGGCGGCGTGCTGCTGGGCATGCTGCTGGTGGCCGGCAGCACGCTGCTGGCGGCGCGCTGGCCGGCGCGGCGCTGGCTCGCGCCCCTGGCCTCGCTGCGCGGCTGGGCCGTGGGCGGCTGCCTGGCCTCGGCGCTGGCCCTGCTCGCGCTGGCCGCCTCGGGGCCCTGGCCGCAGGCCTGGCCGCTCGCGCCCTGCGTGTTCGCGCTCGGCGTGGCCAACGGCGCGTTTTCCATCGGCGCCATCGGTTCGATGATGCGGCTGGCCAGCGAAGGCCGGGCCGCGCGCGAGGGCGTGCGCATGGGGCTGTGGGGCGCGGCCCAGGCCATCGCCTTCGGCCTCGGCGGTGTGCTCGGCACGGCCGCGAGCGACATCGCGCGCTGGCTCATCGGCAGCCCCGGCCCGGCCTACGGTTTCGTGTTCGCGCTGGAAGCGGCGCTGTTCCTTGCGTCGGCCGTCCTGGCGTGGCGCATCGCCCCGCCGGCGGTCCGCCCGGCGCCTCACGGGCCCCTGTGGGCCAGGGTTGGCTCGCCATGAACGCACGCGTCCCCATCGACCAGCAGACCGCGCCGGAGTCCGGCACCTGGGACGCCGTGGTGGTGGGGGGCGGCCCCGCGGGCGCCACCGCCGCACGGCTGCTCGCGCAGCGCGGCCACCGCGTGCTGCTGCTCGAGCGCGGCGGACGCATCAAGCCCTGCGGCGGCGCGATTCCGCCGCGGTTGATCCGCGACTTCGACATCCCCGACACGCAGCTGGTGGCGCGCGCACGGCAGGCGCGCATGATCGCGCCGAGCACGAAGCGCGTGGACATCCCGATCGACAACGGCTTCGTCGGCATGGTCGACCGCCACCGCTTCGACCCCTGGTTGCGCGAGCGCGCGGCGCACAGCGGCGCGCAGCTGCGCGCCGGCAACTTCGTGCGGCTCACGCGCGACGCCGACGGCCTGAGCGTGGTGCACTACCGGGCCGACGCCGGCACGCTGCACGCGGTGCGCACGCGCGCCGTGATCGGCGCCGACGGCGCGCGCTCGGGCGTGGCGCTGCAGGCCGTGCCCGGCGCCGAGCGCGGCCGCTTCGTGTTCGCGTACCACGAGATCCTGCGCACGCCGGCGCCAGCCACGCCGGACCACGACCCGCAGCGCTGCGACGTGTACTACCAGGGCGACATCTCGCCCGACTTCTACGGCTGGGTGTTCCCGCACGGCGACACGCTGAGCGTGGGCACGGGCAGTGCCGACAAGGGCTTCTCGCTGCGCCAGGCCGTGACCGCGCTGCGCGCGCGCGCCGGCATGGGCGCGGCCGAGGTGCTGCGCCGCGAAGGCGCGCCCATTCCCATGAAACCGCTGCCGCGCTGGGACAACGGGCGCGACGTGGTGCTGGCCGGCGACGCCGCGGGCGTGGTGGCGCCGGCCTCGGGCGAGGGCATCTACTACGCCATGCTGGGCGGCCAGCTCGCGGCCGAGGCGGTGCTGGAGCTGCTGGCCACGGGCCGGCCGCGCGCGCTGCGCCAGGCGCGGCGGCGCTTCATGGCCGAGCACGGCCGCGTGTTCCAGGTGCTGGGCCTCATGCAGTGGTTCTGGTACGGCAGCGAGCAGCGCCGCGAACGTTTCGTGAAGATCTGCGAAGACAAGGACGTGCAGCAGCTCACCTTCGAGTCGTACATGAACAAGACCCTGAGCCGCCGCCGCCCGCTCGCGCAGCTGCGCATCTTCCTCAAGGACACGGCCCACCTGCTGGGCCTGGCGCGCCTGTGAACGCCTGGAGCGGCCTGAGCGCCTCGCACGCCGTCTGGCTGGCCCTGGCGGTGGTGGCGCTGGAGCTGCTGCTGCGGCTGTGGCGCTGGGGCTTCGGCCCGCGCCGCAGCGGTCAGGCCACCGCGGTCTGGCACGCCGGCGCGGGCCTGGCCCTGCTGCTGGCCCTGCTCGAAGCCACCAGCGACGCGCGCACCCCGGCCATCCTGCTGTGGCTGGCGCTGGGTGGTGTGCTGCACGCCGCGGCCTGCCTGCCGGGCCTGCGACAAGTGGATACAAGATGAACGCGCTCGGGAAACCGCGGGCCCGGCGCGGCGCCGCAAGGGCGGCGCGATGATTCCGGTGCGGTCCTCGAAGTGGCGGGCGGCTTCGTCCGAAGGGCTTTCTCCCGCCACGGCCGCCATGGTGTTCACAAGCCCTTTCGCTGGTCCCCCTTCAAGAGGCACAACATGTCCACCCCACGACGCCGCACATTCATGATCCAGGTCGCCACCGGCTCGGCCGCCCTCGCCCTCGCGCGGGTCGCCCAGGCCCAGGCCGCGCCCATGGTGGCCGAAACCGACGCCCAGGCACAGGCCCTGGGCTACGCCGCCGACACCACCAAGGTCAGCAAGGCCAAGTTCCCCAAGCACGAGAACAGCCAGCAGTGCAGCGGCTGCCAGCTCTACACCGGCAAGGCCGGCGACGCCGGCGGCCCCTGCGCGCTGTTCCCGGGCAAGAGCGTGTCCGCCAAGGGCTGGTGCAGCGCCTGGGTCAAGAAGGCCTGATGCCGGCGCGTCGGGACTAACCCGCAAATCGTCACGTTTGCGTCACGAAGTGACGCCCGACGCGCCCAATGTGGCGGGTCTCTCAATCCCGAGGAGACCCGCCCATGAAACGCCCGCCGACCCTGCCGCGGCCCGCCACCCTGTTGCCGCTGGTGCTGGCGGGTGCGCTGGCCGCCTGCTCGTCGCTGCCGTCCGGCCCTTCAGGCACGGCCGGCGGCAGCGCCACCATCGTGCGCACCGCCCACGGCATGCCGCACATCACCGCGCCCGACCTCGAAACCCTGGCCTTCGGCGTGGCCTACGCGCAGGCGCAGGACAACGTGTGCCAGACCGCCGACCACCTGCTCACCGTGCGCGGTGAGCGCTCGCTGTTCTTCGGCGAGAAGGGCACCGGCATCCTGGGCGTGCGCACCCTGCCCAACCCGGTGATCGACGCCTTCGTCGCCGCCCACATGGACGACGCCGCGCTCACGCGCCTGTGGGCCGCGTCGAGCGCGGCCGGCCAGGCCCAGGCGCGCGGCTACGTGGCCGGCTACAACCGCTTCCTGCAGGACCATGCCGGCAAGCTGCCCGCGGCCTGCAACGGCCAGCCCTGGGTGCGGCCCATGGCGCTCACCGACTACTACCGCGCCACCGAGGCCATCCAGGTGCAGGCCGGCGCGGGCGCGCTGGCCGACGCCATCCTGGGCGCGGCCCCGCCCAAGGCCGAGGCCGCACCGGCGCGCACCGGTGCCGCGCCGGCCGCGCCCGACGCCGCCCGGCTCGCCGAACAGGTGGCCGGCGCCCAGGCCTACCTGCGCGAGGCCGGCCTGTTCGAATCGCCGCTGGGCTCCAACGCCTGGGCCTTCGGCAAGGACACCACCGCCAACGGCCGCGGCATGCTGCTGGGCAACCCGCACTTCCCCTGGGTGGGGCCGAGCCGCTTCTACCAGATGCACCTCACCGTGCCGGGCCAGTTCGACGTGATGGGCGCGAGCATCGGCCTGGCCGCGCTGGTGCAGATCGGCTTCAACCGCGACGTGGCCTGGTCGCACACCGTGTCCACCGGCAAGCGCTTCACGCTGCACGAGCTCGCGCTGGTGCCCGGCCAGCCCACGCGCTACCTGCTGGACGGCCAGCCGCGCGACATGGTGGCCAAGGCGGTGCGCTACCGCGTCAAGGGCGAGGACGGCCAGGTGAGCGAGAAGACGCACACCGTGTGGAACACGCATTACGGGCCGGTGCTCGCCATCCCGCGCGCGGGCCTGAACTGGACCGCCGAGCGCGCCTACGCGCTGCAGGACGCCAACGCCGGCGGCCTGCGCAGCACCGAAACCTACCTGGGCTTTGCGCGCGCGCGCAGCGTCGACGACCTGCGCCAGGCGCTGGGCAACCTGGGCACGCCCTGGGTCAACACCATCGCGGCCGACCGCCACGGCCAGGCCTTCTACGCCGACATGAGCGTGGTGCCCGACGTGGACGCCGCGCAGCTGCAGCGCTGCGCCCCGAGCCGCGCGGCCGCGGCCGTGCTGCCGGCCGCGGGCCTGGTGGTGCTCGACGGCTCGCGCAGCGACTGCAACTGGAAGAAGGACCCGGCCTCGCCCGTGCCCGGCCTCACGCCGCCCGCGCGCCTGGCCGCGGTGAAGCGGACCGACTGGGTGCACAACAGCAACGACAGCTTCTTCTACACCCACCCCGCGGTGAGCTGGCCCGCGATCTCGCCGCTGGTGGGCGACGACGTGCTGCGCCGCCCGCGCACGCGCTCGGGGCTGATCGAGATCCCCGAGATGATCGGCAAGGGCAAGGTCACGCTCACGGGCATTCAGGCCCAGCTGTTCGAGAACCGCAACCTCATGGCGCGCCTGGTGCTGCCCGACCTGCTCGAGGGCTGCAAGGCGCTCGCCAACCCCGCGGCCGACCTGCGCGAGGGCTGCGCCGCGCTGCAGGCCTTTGCCAGCGGCGGCTACCGCAACGACGCCAGCGCGCGCGGCGCCCACCTGTTCCGCGAGTTCTGGCGCACGGCGAGCACCCTGCCCGGCGTGTACCGCGTGCCCTACGACAAGGCGCGCCCGGTGGACACGCCCAGCGGCCTGCGCCTGGCCGACGCGGCGACCGCGGCCAAGGTGTGGGACGCGCTGGCCGGCGCGGTGAAGAAGGTGCGCGACGCCGGCTTCGCACCGGATGCCGAGCTCGGCGCGGTGCAGCGCGCGGTGTTCAGCGACGCGGCGATCCCGGTGCACGGCGGCGACGAGATCGAGGGCACGCTCAACAACATCGGCGACCGCGCGCGCCCGGGCATCTCGCCGCGCGGCCTGCGCATCGACTACGGCACCAGCTACGTGCAGACCGTGACCTTCGACGAGCGCGGCCCGGTGGCCCAGGCCCTGCTCACCTACGGCCAGAGCACCAACCCCGCCTCGCCGCACCAGACCGACCAGCTGCGCCTGTACGCGGCCAAGCAGTGGCCCACGCTGCCCTTCCACCCCGAAGACGTGGCGCGCGAGCGCGTGGGCGAGCCGCTGGTGCTCAAGCGCTGATCGGGCGCCGGCTGGGGGACACTACGGCCATGTCCGACACGACCGCTTCCGCCCCCCAGCCGCCCCTGCCGCCCGCCGCGCTCGCGGGCCTCAAGGTGATCGAACTCGGCCAGCTCATCGCCGGCCCCTTCGCCGCCAAGACCCTGGCCGATTTCGGCGCCGAGGTGATCAAGGTGGAGGCGCCCGGCACGGGCGACCCGCTGCGCCAGTGGCGCCTGCTCAAGGACGGCACCTCGGTCTGGTGGCAGGTGCAGTCGCGCAACAAGCGCTCGCTCGCGCTCGACCTGCGCCAGCCCGAGGCGCAGGACGTGGTGCGCCGGCTCGCGCAGGAGGCCGACGTGCTGATCGAGAACTTCCGCCCCGGCGCCATGGAAGGCTGGGGCCTCGGGCCCGATGAGCTGCTGGCGCTCAACCCGCGGCTGATCGTGCTGCGCATCAGCGGCTACGGCCAGAGCGGCCCCTACCGCGAACGCCCGGGCTTCGGCGTGGTGGCCGAGGCCATGGGCGGGCTGCGCCACCTCACGGGCGAGCCCGGGCGCACGCCGGTGCGCGTGGGCGTGAGCATCGGCGACACGCTGGCCGCGCTGCACGGCGTGATCGGCATCCTGCTCGCGCTGCAGCACCGCCACGCGAGCGGGCGCGGCCAGGTGATCGACGTGGCGCTCTACGAAGCGGTGTTCAACTGCATGGAGAGCCTGCTGCCCGAGTACAGCGCCTTCGGTGCGGTGCGCGGGCCCGCGGGCAGTGCGCTGCCGGGCATCGCGCCCACCAACGCCTACCGCTGCCGCGACGGCGGCTACGCGATCATCGCGGGCAATGGCGACAGCATCTTCCGCCGCCTCATGAAGGTGATCGGCCGCGACGACCTCGCGGCCGATCCCGCGCTGGCCGACAACGCGGGCCGCGTCAAGCGCGTGGACGAACTCGACGCGGCCATCGGCGACTGGGCCGCCGAGCGCAGCGTCGACGAGGTGCTGGCCGCGCTCGATGGCGCCGCGGTGCCTGCGGGCCGCATCTACACCATCGCCGACATCGCGGCCGATCCGCACTACCAGGCGCGCGGCATGCTGCAGCAGATCCGCCTGGACGACGGCAGCGCCCTCACGGTGCCGGGCATCGTGCCCAAGCTCTCGGCCACGCCCGGCGGGCACCGCCGCAACGCGCCCGCGCTGGGCCAGGACAGCGACGCGGTGCTGCGCGAGATCGGCCTGAGCGACGCGCAGATACGGGCCTTGAAGGACCGCGGCATCGTTCAGTAAGGCGGGCTCAGTCCACCATGCGCTGCGCCACGAACTCGCGCAGGATGGCCATCACCGGCGCTTCGCTGCGGCCGGCCAGCGTCACATAGGCGAAGCGCGCCGTGGCGCGCAGCGCCGGGCGCACCGGCAGCACCGCGAGCGCGCCCGCGGCCATGCGCTCGCGCGCCGTGGCCAGCACACCCAGCAACACGGTGTCGGTGCGCTCGACCACGTCGATCATGCTTTCCACGTCGTCGCATTCGAGCGTGACGATGCGGGCCGGCAGGGCGCGCCCGCCGTACTGCGCCGCGAGCTGGCGCGCCACCTCGTGCGACAGCGGCGTGGACGCGATCGGGTAACGCAGCACGTCGTCGAGCGTGACCGTGCGCTGCGCGAGCAGCGGGTGCCCCGCGCGCACGATCCAGCCGCCCTGCATCTCGGCCACGGGCTCGATGTTGAGATCGGGCTCGGGCGGCACCGCGCGCATGTCCACGATCAGCGCGTCGAGCTCGCGCGTGCGCAGCTTCACGAGCTGCAGCTCGGTGGGCGCGCGCACGACGCGCACGCGCACCTGCGGGTGGTGCTGCGCCATGTGGCACATCAGCGGCGTCATCAGCAGGGCGCCCGGCCCCGAGCCCAGGCCCACGCGAACCGCGCCCGCATTGGCCTGTCGCATCAGCTCGGCGCCGCGGCGCAGCTCCGAGGCCTCGAGCACGATGCGCCGCGCGCGCTCCACCACCTGACGGCCCAGCGGCGTGAGCTCGTTGCGTTTGCCCACACGGTCCAGCAGCCGCCCGCTCACCTCGTCCTCGAGCGACTGGATGCTGCGGCTCAACGCCGATTGCGTGAGGTGCAGCCGCTCGGCCGCGCGGCTGAACGAGCCGGTTTCGGCCACGGCCAGGAAATGTTCGAGGTGGCGGATGTTCATGCGGGGCCCCGGTCAAGCGAATGCGCTTCTTGAATCATTATCAAGAAAATAATGCATTGGACACATGGTAGGGCGCTGCCTAGCATGCCGCTCACCTGCTCACCGGACAGGCAACCCGCCCACACACCCCACCGCCATGACCGCCTGCAAACGCACCTTCCTCCGCCGCACCGCGGCCGTTCTGGCCGGCCTCGCGCTGACCGGCGCCGCCCTCGCCCAGACCTTCCCCTCGCGCCCCGTGACGCTGCTCGTGCCCTACCCGGCCGGTGGTGTGTCCGACGTGATCGCGCGCACCCTGAGCGGTACGCTGGCCAGGCACCTGGGCCAGCCCGTGGTGGTGGAGAACCTGGGCGGCGCCAGCGGCGGCATCGCGGCGCAGAAGCTGCTCAACAGCCCGGCCGACGGCCACGTGATCTTCCAGGGCTCGCCCAACGAACTGGTGCTCGCGCCGCTCTCGGCCTCGGCGCTCAAGTACAAGAGCGAAGACTTCCGCCTGGTGCAGATGATCACGGTGAACCCGATGGCGGTGTTCGCGCGCAAGGACCTGCCCGCGAACAACGGCGACGAGTTGCTGGCCTTCGCCCGCAAGAGCGCGGCCGAGGGCCGGCCCCTGACCTTCGCCAGCGTGGGCCCGGGCTCCATGTACCACCTGCTCGGCGAGCACTTGGCCAAGCTCACCGGCATCGCCATGACCCACGTGCCCTACAAGGGCAGCGCGCCCGCCTTCCAGGACATCATGGGCAGCCAGGTCGACTTCTTCATCACGCCCTACGGCAAGGGGCAGATCGGCATGGTCAGCGAGGGCAAGGTCAAAGTGGTGGGCGTGCTCTCGGCCGAACCCCAGGACGCGTTCAGGAACGCCGCGCCGCTGAGCGCCTCGCCCGGGCTCAAGGGCTTCGTGTTCGACACCTGGTCGGGCTACTTCGTGCGCAAGGACACGCCCGAGCCCGTCGTGCAGGCGCTGCACAAGGCGCTCAGCGAGGTCGCCAACGACCCCGAGACCCGCGCCGCGCTCGAAGCCCAGGCCATGGTGGTGCCGCGCCCGCAGCCGCTCGCGGCCGTGGCCCGGGTGTACGCGGACAACACGGAGAAGTACCGCGCCATCGCCAAGTCCATCCACCTGCAGGCGCAGTGATGGCGGCCGTCGCAGAGGCCGGCGCGCCCTACCTCGCGCAGGCGATGTCGGCGCGCATCGGCGAGTTCATCCGCCTGCGCCGCGACATCCACGCCCACCCCGAGCTCGCGTTCCAGGAGCACCGCACCTCGGCGCTGGTGGCCGACAAGCTGCGCGCCTGGGGCTACACCGTGCACACCGGCATCGGCGGCACCGGTGTGGTGGGCGTGCTGCGGCGCGGCCAGGGCACACGCCGCCTGGGCATTCGCGCCGACATGGACGCGCTGCCCATCGCCGAAGCCCCGGGCCGCGAATGGGGCAGCCGGCGCGCGGGCCTGATGCACGCCTGCGGCCACGACGGCCACACCGCGACGCTGCTCGCGGCGGCGCGCTTCATCGCCGAAGACCTGGACTTCGACGGCACGCTGCACCTGATCTTCCAGCCCGCCGAAGAAGGTGCGGCGGGCGCGCAGGCCATGATGCGCGACGGCCTGTTCGAGCGCTTTCCCTGCGACGCGGTGTACGCGCTGCACAACATCCCCGGCATCGAGGCCGGCCACTTCCACTTCCGCACTGGGGCCAGCATGGCCTCGAGCGACAACGTCACCATCCGGCTGCAGGGCGTGGGCGGTCACGGCGCGATGCCGCAGACCACCGCCGACACCGTGGTGGCCGCGGCGGCCGTCGTCACCGCGCTGCAGACCGTGGTCTCGCGCAACGTGGACCCGCTGCACAGTGCGGTGGTCACGGTGGGCGCGCTGCACGCGGGCCAGGCCAACAACGTGATTCCCGAGGAGGCCACGCTCGAGCTCAGCGTGCGCGCGCTCGACCGCGGGGTGCGCGCGCTGCTGCGCGAGCGCATCACCGAGCTGGTGCAGCTGCAGGCCGCGAGCTTCAAGGTGAAGGCCCTGATCGACTGGCGCGAGGGCTATCCCGTGCTCGTGAACACGCCCGCCGAAACCCGGCTCGCCGCCGGGTTGGCGCGCGAGCTGTTCGGCGCAGCGCGCGTGAACACCGAGGCCGCGCCGCTCACCGCGAGCGAAGACTTCGCCTTCATGCTCGAAGCCGTGCCCGGCTGCTACGTGTTCGTGGGCAACGGCGGCCCCGGCACGCCGGGCGCCTGCTCGGTGCACAACCCGGGCTACGACTTCAACGACGCGATCATCGAACCCGGCGCGCAACTGTGGACACGGTTGGTGGCCGATTACCTGAAGGCGTCTGGCTGATCTCACGCGCACCGCATTTCCCCGCACGGACCGGGAGAGCCCGCGCCCCCCGGCGCGGCGCCGAAGGAGCAACCGCCCCGGAAACTCTCAGGCCCCAGGACCGGCCCGTGCGCTCAACACTCTGAAGAGTTGCCGCGCTTCGTCAGCCGGCACACCGAAGGAGCAAGCCCCGCCGCGGCCCGCGCGCAGGGTGAATCTCTCAGGTACCGGACAGAGGGGGCGCAGACCGCGCGGTTGCGCGGTCTGCCCACATCCTCGTCCGACGCCTGGAGCGCATCCATGAAATCCTTTGCCGTCATCGGTGGTGGCATCACCGGCATCACCACCGCCTACGCCCTGGCCCGCCGCGGCTTCGCCGTCACGCTCTTCGAGCGGCACCGCTACGCCGCGATGGAGACCTCGTTCGCCAACGGCGGCCAGCTCTCGGCCTCGAACGCCGAGACCTGGACCCATCCCTCGACACTGCTCAAGGGCCTCAAGTGGATGCTGCGCCAGGACGCACCGCTGCTCGTGAACCCGCGGCCGGGCTGGCACAAGCTGTCGTGGTTCGCGGAATTCATCGCCAGCATCCCGCGCTACGAGGCCAACACCATCGAGACCACGCGGCTGGCGATCGCCGCGCGCGCACACCTGTTCGACTGGGCCGAGCGCGAGGGCATCGACTTCGACCACCGGCGCGAAGGCATCCTGCACATCTACCGCGACCGCCAGGGCTTCGAACACGCAGGCCGCGTGTCGCGCCTGCTCGCCGCAGGCGGCCTGCAGCGCCGCGCCGTGACGCCCGAGGAGATGCGCGCCATCGAGCCCACGCTGGCCGGCACCTACCACGGCGGCTACTACACCGAAAGCGATTCCACCGGCGACATCCACCGCTTCACGCAAGGCCTGGCCGCGGCCTGCGAGCGCCTGGGCGTGCGCACCGTGTACGGCCGCGAGGTGCGTTCGCTGCGCAGCGACGACCGCCGCGCCACGGTGACGCTGGCCGGCGAACACGGCCACGAGGAACACGCCTTCGACGCGCTCGTGGTCTGCGCGGGCGTGAACAGCCGCGCGCTCGCGGCGCAGCTCGGCGATCGCATCAACGTGTACCCGGTCAAGGGCTATTCGATCACGGTGAACCTCACCGACGAGGCCAGCCGCGCCGCCGCGCCCACGGTGAGCCTGCTCGACGACGAGACCAAACTCGTGACCAGCCGCCTCGGCCCCGACCGCTTCCGCGTGGCGGGCACGGCCGAGTTCAACGGCTTCAACCGCGACATCCGCGCCGACCGCATCCGCCCGCTGGTGGACTGGGTGCAGCAATGCTTCCCCGGCGTGAGCACGCGCCAGGTGGTGCCCTGGGCCGGCCTGCGGCCCATGATGCCGGACATGATGCCGCGCGTGGGCCGCGGCCGCCGCGCCAACGTGTTCTACAACACCGGCCACGGCCACCTGGGCTGGACGCTCAGCGCGGCCACGGCCGACCTGCTGGGCGAGCTCGTGAGCGGCAGCGCGCGCGCGGGCGGGCGGCCGCTGGCGCACCCGCTCGAGCCGGCGCGGCGCGCGGGCTGAGGCCACGCAGACCTGCAACAATGCGCCGGTGAAAAAGGTCGCCATCGTCCAGTCCAACTACATCCCCTGGAAGGGCTACTTCGACCTCATCGCCTCGGTCGACGAGTTCGTGCTGTACGACGACATGCAGTACACACGGCGCGACTGGCGCAACCGCAACCGCATCAAGACACCGCAGGGCCCGCAGTGGCTCACGGTGCCGGTGCGGGCGAGCGGGCGCTACCACCAGACCATCCGCGAGACCGAGATCGACGGCACCGACTGGGCCGCCGACCACTGGCGCGCGCTCACGCTCAACTACCGGCGCGCGCCGCACTTCGAGGCCATCGCGGCCTGGCTCGAGCCGATCTACCTCGGCGCGCCGCACACGCACCTGTCGGCGCTCAACCGGCAACTGATCGAGGCCGTGTGCGCCTACCTGGGCATCACCACGGTGCTGCGCAACTCGTGGGACTACACGCTGGCCGAGGGCAAGAGCGAGCGCCTGGCCGACCTGGTGCAACAGGCCGGCGGCACCGACTACGTGTCGGGCCCGGCCGCGCGCGACTACCTCGACGAGGCCGTATTCACCGAACGCGGCCTGCGCGTGCACTGGTTCGACTACGGCGGCTACCCCGCCTACCCCCAGCTCTGGGGCGATTTCGTGCACGAGCTCAGCGTGCTCGACCTGCTGTTCCACTGCGGGCCACAATCGGCCCGTCACATGAAGCACGTGCCCCATGACCGCTCCTGACCTGCTGGCCCCGCTGGCCGGCTACTACGCCGACAAGATCGCGCGCCACGGCCAGACGCCGCAGGGCGTGGACTGGAACGGCGAGCAGGGCCAGTGGCTGCGCTTCGAGCAGTTGCTGCGCGTGGCCGACGGCCTGGCTGCGCCTTCGATCAACGACCTGGGCTGCGGCTACGGCGCGCTGCTCGACTTCCTGGTGGCGCGCGGCCGTGAGGCCGACTACCTGGGCGTGGACGTGGCCGCGCCCATGGTGGCCGCGGCGCGCGAGCGCCACGCGGGCCGCGCGAACGCGCGCTTCATCGAGGCCGCGCGGCCCGACCGCGTGGCCGACGTGGGCCTGGCCAGCGGCATCTTCAGCGTGCGCCTGAACACGCCCGACGAGGCCTGGTTCGAGCACATCGTGGCCACGCTCGACGTGCTGCACGAAACCAGCCGCGCGGGCTTCGCCTTCAACTGCCTCACCAGCTATTCCGACGCCGACAAGATGCGGCCCGACCTTTACTACGCCGACCCCTGCCGCCTGTTCGACCTCTGCAAGCGCCGCTATTCGCGCCAGGTCGCGCTGCTGCACGACTACGGGCTGTGGGAGTTCACCCTCATCGTGCGCCAATGAAGCCCACCCCCCTCATTGCCTTCGTCGACCACGAAATTGGCCACCGCCTGCTGCAGCGGCTGATCGACGAGCACGCGCGGGGCGGCATTGCGCTGGTGGCCGTGGTGACCACGCAGGACAACGGCCAGCGCTGGTGGCCCGGCGTGGCCGGGCTGTGCAAGGCCGCGGGCCTGCCGCTGCACCGCTTCGGCCCCGGCCTGCAACCGCACGATCTGCCCGAGGCCGAGCTGCACCTGCTGCTGAGCTGGAAGCACCTGATGCCCGCGCCCTGGCTCGCGCGGCCGCGGCGCGGCACCCTCAACCTGCACTACAGCCTGCTGCCCGCGCACCGCGGCGCCTACCCGGTGAACTGGGCCCTGATCCAGGGCGACCGCCGCACCGGCGTGAGCCTGCACTGGGTGGACGAACGCGTGGACCACGGCCCCCTGCTGCTGCAGCGCGCCCTCGACATCGCGCCCGGCGACACCGCGCGCAGCCTGCAGCGCCGGCTCGACGACCTCGCCGCGAGCGCCTTCGACGAGCTGCTGCCCTGGCTGCGCGACCCGGCGCAGCCCGCGCCCACGGCCACGGCCGACGCACCGGCCAGCTACCACAGCGCGGCCGATTTCGCGGCCGGCGCCGCACTCGACCCCGACAGCACCTGGCGCGCGGGCGACCTGATCAACCTGCTGCGCGGCCGCAGCTTCCTGCCCGACAGCCGCCTGCTGCACCTCACCGACCCGGCCACCGGCCGCCGCGTGTACCTGCGCCTCGAGCTCGAGGACGAGGCCGCACCGCCGCCCGCCGAACCGCCGAACTGACGGGTTTCCGCCCCGTTTCTCCGCGCCTGCGCCGCGGGGGCGCTGCCTACACTGCCTGCCAGTGCTTTGTCCACCCGTGGCACCCGGCAACCCATGGACCGCTCCCCCCTGCTCGTCTTCACCACCGGCCGCAACTGCGCGGCCTACGTGGAGGACAACATCCGCTCGATCGCGCGCCAGACGCTCGCGAACGCGCACGTGCTGTTCGTGGACGACGCCTCCGACGACGGCACCGACCGCCTCGCGCAGGCCGCGCTGCAGCGCTGGCTGCCCGGGCGCCACCACTTCGTGCGCAACCCCGAACGCATGGGCAAGGCCCACAACGCCAGCGTGCACCTGCGCGCGCTCGCGCCCGGCTACGAGGCCGTGGCCGTGGTCGACGCCGACGACCTGCTGATCGACATCACCGTGCTCGAACAGCTCGTGCGCGCCTACCAGCAGGGCGAGGACGTGGTGTGGACCAACTACCTGAGCGACCAGGGCCGCTTCGGCGAGAACGGCCCGCTCAACCGCTACGTGCCGCCGCGCCAGCAGCCCTGGCTCAGCAGCCACCTCTTCAGCTTCCGCGCCGCGCTGCTCGCGCGCGTGCCGCACGGCCATTTCCAGTACCCCGACGGCCGCTGGCTCGACGCCGCCTGCGACCTGGCCATCGCCTACCCCATGCTCGACCAGACGCGGCGCTGGCGCTACCTGCCGGTGCGCGCCTACTGCTACACCGAGAGCAACCCGGGCTCGCACCACCGGCTCGCGGGCGAGGCGCAGAGCCTGTCGTCGCCCAGGCAGCGCGAATGCGCGCGCATCGTGCTCGCCAAGCGGCCGCTGCCGCGCATCGACGAGCCCGAGGCCGACGGCCTGCACGCCACGCCCGCGGTCCCCGCGCCGGCCGAGGCCGCCGCCTCGCCCTGGACCGCCGCGCGCCTGGCGCTGGCCGTGCCCGCGCTGCTGCGCGAACTGCCGGCCAGCACGCTGGAGGCGCTCGACCCCGAACTGCTCTGGGACTGGTGGCAGTGGCTGGACACGCACCGCGGCGCGCGTGTGCTCGCGCTGGGCGACGACGCCCACACGCAGGCGCTGGCGCTGCTGGTGCAGGCCGCGGACGGCGAGGCGCTGGCGCTGCGCGGCGGCGACGGCCCCGGCCACGCGCCCTGGACCGACGTGGCCTTCGACGCCCACCACACGCGCCTGCCCGCGCTCGACGGCCTGGGCGGTGCGCTCTTCGACGCCGTGCACCTGGCCCCCAACGCCTGGGACGGCCCGCGTGCGCCCGTGGTGGCGCTGGCCGCGCTCGCGCCGCAGCTGCGGCTCGATCAACCGCGCCTGGTGTTCGCGGGCCTGCACCCGGCCCGGCTCGACGCCGTCGCCGCGCAGATCGCGGCCCTGGTGCCCGAACTGCCCGCGCGCGCCGCGGGTGCGGGCGCCGACGCGCTGGTGGTCGAGGCCTGCGCCGCCCCCGCGGAGGCGACGGGATGAGCGCCGCCGTCGAGACCCGCGCCGCGCGCACGGTGCACCTGATGGTGCCCGACAAATTCATTGCGCCCTTCGTCGACTTCGTGCTGCGCCACTTCGACGCGAACGAACACCGCTTCTGCCTGCTCGGCGCGCCGCGCAGCGACTTCGGCCTGCGCGCCGACCAGCCGCTCGACTGGATCGCCGGCGAACACGACGAGCCGCGCCTGCTGCAGGCGCTGTTCGCGGCCGAGCGCATCGTGATCCACGGCCTGTGGTCCGAGCGCGTGCTGCGCCTGCTCTACGCCCTGCCCTCGCTGGCGCGCAAGAGCCACTGGGTGATCTGGGGCGGCGACCTCTACGACGCGCAGTGGCAGGCCCGCACGCCGGGCCACGAACAGAACGAGGCGCTGCGCCGCGCCGTCATCACCCAGCTCGGCGGCGCGGTGGGCCTGCCCGGCGACATGGACGTGGCGCACGAGCGCTACGGCTTTCGCGGCGAGCGCCTGGTCTGCTTCACCTACCCGTCCAACCTCGCGAGCAGCGCGCCGCTGGCGCCGCGCGAGCCCGGGCCGCTGCGCATCCTGGTGGGCAACTCGGCCACCGAGAGCAACTGCCACCTCGAGGTGTTCGCGCGCCTCACGCGCCACTGGCAACCGGGCATGGAGGTGCACTGCCCGCTCGCCTACGGCGACCCGGCCTACCGCGACCTCGTGATCGCCAACGGCCGCGGCCAGTTCGGCGCCGACTTCCACGCCATCACCACGCTGATGCCGCTGGCCGACTACAACGCCTTCCTCGGCCGCATCGACGCCGCCGTGCTGCACCACAACCGGCAACAGGGCCTGGGCAACGCGGTGACATTGCTGAGCCTGGGCAAGAAGGTGTATGCGCGGCCCGAGCAAAGCCACAGCCGCCAGCTCGCCAGCCTGGGCGTGCGCCTGTTCACCCTGGCCGAATTCAACGCCGAACCGCTCGACGAGGCCACGCGCGCGCACAACGCCGCGCTGCTGCGCGAGCACCACAGCGAGGCGCGCCTGGTGCAAGGCCTGGCCGCGCTGTTCGCCCCGAGGAGCACCGCATGATCACGCCGCAGAACATCGGCCCGCACCCGCACCGCGCCGCCGCGCCCCCGGCCATGCCCGCGCCGCTCGCGGTGCCCGGCATGGCCAACCCCGCGCCCATCCCCTTCAACAAGCCCTACCTGCACGGCCGCGAGCTGGTCTACATCGCCGAGGCCGTGGCCTCGGGCAAGATCTCGGGCGACGGCCTGTTCACCCAGCGCTGCCACGCCTTCTTCGAGCAGCGCTACGGCTTTCACAAGGCGCTGATGACGACCTCGTGCACCGACGCCCTGGAGCTCGCGGCGCTGCTGCTCGACATCCGCGAGGGCGATGAGGTGATCGTGCCCTCGTTCACCTTCGTCTCCACCGCCAACGCCTTCGCGCTGCGCGGCGCGCGTATCGTGTTTGCCGACAGCGAGGCCCACAACCCCAACCTCGACGTCTCGCGCGTCGAGGCGCTGATCACGCCGCGCACGCGCGCCATCGTGCCGGTGCACTACGCGGGCATGGCCTGCGACATGGACCCGCTGCTCGAGCTCTGTGCGCGCCATGGCATCGCACTGGTGGAAGACGCCGCGCAGGCCATCGATTCGTTCTACAAGGGCCGCGCGCTGGGCGGCATCGGCAGCCTGGGCGCGTTCTCGTTCCACGAGACCAAGAACGTGATCGCGGGCGAAGGCGGGCTGCTGGCCATCAACGACCCGGCGCTGGTGGCGCGCGCCGAGATCCTGCGCGAGAAGGGCACCAACCGCAGCGCCTTCTTCCGCGGCGAGATCGACAAGTACGGCTGGGTCGACGTGGGCTCGTCCTTCCTGCCTTCCGACATCGTGTCGGCCTACCTCTATGCGCAGCTCGAGGTGCTCGACCAGATCCAGCTGCGGCGCAAGGCGCTGTGGCAGCGCTACTGGGACCAGCTGGCCGGGGTGTTGCCGCACCACGGGGTGGAGGTGCCGTACGTGCCGCGCTGGGCGACCAACAACGGCCACCTGTTCTACGTGGTGTGCCGTTCACTGGAGCACCGCGACACGGTGATCGCGGCGCTGCGCCAGGCGGGCATTCATGCGGTGTTCCACTACCAGTCGCTGCACAGCAGCGCCTACTTCCACGACCGCCACGATGGGCGTGCGCTGCCGCATTGCGATCGCTTTGCGAATTGTCTGGTGCGTTTGCCGATGTATGTCGAGATGAGCGACGCGCAGTGCGACCGGGTGTGCGAGGCACTGCTGGACGTGTTGCGGCAGCACTGATACGGGGTCTTGGGGCTCGGGGGGGTTCACTCGGGGCACCTCGCGCACGCGCGCGGTCGCGGGGTACTCCCCTCCGCGGCTGTCCCCCGCCCGGGGCTGCGCCCCGGGCTCCTCCTTTATGCCGCTGCGGGGAGCACCCCACACCCGCGCGCGTGAAGTGACGGTTGCGCGCCAACGCATTGATGACCCATGAGGTTGGCGGTGATCGGTGTCCGGCGCAGCGAAATAAAGGGGGAGGACGGCACAGCCGTCCGGAGGACATTCGCGGAGCCGGACACCGGTCGGCGACAACCGGCTCGGTCGGCGAAAAGACGAACCCTCAAGCCGCCTGCAGTTTTTCCAGGCCGCCGAGATACGGCCGCAACGCCACCGGCACATTCACGCTGCCGTCGGCGTTCTGGTGGTTCTCCAGCACCGCCACCAGCGCCCGCCCCACCGCCAGCCCCGAGCCGTTGAGCGTGTGCACGAGCTCGTTCTTGCCCTGCGCGTTTTTGAACCGCGCCTGCATGCGCCGCGCCTGGAAGGCCTCGCAGTTCGAGCAGCTCGAAATCTCGCGGTAGGTGTTCTGCGCCGGCACCCACACCTCGAGGTCGTAGGTCTTGGCCGCGCCGAAACCCATGTCGCCCGTGCACAGCGCGATCACGCGGTAGGGCAGCTCCAGTTTCTGCAGCACCGCCTCGGCATGGCCCACCATCTGCTCGAGCGCTTCGTAGCTCTTCTCCGGGTGCGTGATCTGCACCATCTCGACCTTGTCGAACTGGTGCTGGCGGATCAGGCCGCGCGTGTCGCGGCCCGCGCTGCCGGCTTCCGAGCGGAAGCAGGGGCTGTGCGCGGTGAGCTTGATCGGCAGATCGCTCTCGGCGAGCACGCGCTCGCGCACGGTGTTGGTGAGCGAGATCTCCGAGGTAGAGATCAGGTACTGCTCGGCGGCGCTTTCATCGCCACCACGCAGCACCCAGAACATGTCTTCCTTGAACTTGGGCAGCTGCCCGGTGCCCTCGAGCACCTCGCGGTTGACGATGTAGGGCGTGTAGCACTCGGTGTAGCCGTGCGCCTCGGTCTGCAGGTCGAGCATGAACTGCGCGAGCGCGCGGTGCAGCCGCGCCACCGGGCCGCGCAGGAAGGAAAAACGCGAGCCCGAGAGCAGCGCGCCGGTGTCGAAATCGAGGCCCAGCGGCGCGCCGATGTCCACGTGGTCGCGCACCGGGAAATCGAAGGCGCGCGGGCCCTTGCCGTCCGGACTCCAGCGCCGCACCTCGACGTTGCCGCTCTCGTCGGCGCCCACGGGCACGCTCTCGTGCGGCAGGTTGGGCACGGCCATGAGCAGGGCCTGCAGCTCGGCCTGGATCACGTCGAGCCGCGCGGCGCCAGCGTCGAGCTCGGTCTTGATCGCACCCACCTGCGCCATCACGGCGTCGGCCTCGGCGTGCTGGCCCTTGCCCTTGAGCATGCCGATCTGCTTGGATAGGCTGTTGCGCTGCGACTGCAGTACTTCGGTGCGCGTCTGCAGCGCCTTGCGCTCGGCCTCGAGCGCGCGGTAGGCGGCTTCGTCGAGGAAAGGCTGCGGGTTCTTGCGGGTGTTCAGGCGCGCGACGACGGCGTCGAGGTCTTTGCGCAGTTGGACGATGTCGAGCATGGGGTGTGCAGAAAAAGAATCAGGCGGCGGGTGCGTCGGGCGTGTCGAGCTTGAGGCCCTTGGGCAGCGGGAACTTCACGGTCTCGGTCAGGCCGTCCATGGAGCGCACCGAGATCGCGCCCAGGGCCCGCAGGCGGTCGATCACCTGCTGCACCAGCACCTCGGGCGCCGAGGCGCCCGCCGTGAGCCCCACGCGGGCCTTGCCCTCGAACCACTCGGGGCGCAGTTCGTCGGCGCTGTCGACCATGTGGCCCGGCGTGCCGAGCTTGGCCGCGAGCTCGCGCAGGCGGTTGCTGTTGGAGCTCGTGGGGCTGCCCACCACGATCACCACATCGACCTGCGCGCTCAGCAGCTTGACCGCGTCCTGGCGGTTCTGCGTGGCGTAGCAGATGTCCTGCTGCTTGGGCTCGCGCACCTTGGGGAATCGCGCCTTCACCGCGGCCAGGATCTCGGCCGCGTCGTCCACCGAGAGCGTGGTCTGCGTGACCACCGCCAGCCGCTCGGTCTGCCCCGGCGTCACACGTGCCACGTCGGCCACGTCTTCGACCAGGTGGATGCCGCTGTCGAGCTGGCCCATGGTGCCTTCGACCTCGGGGTGGCCCTTGTGGCCGATCATGATGAACTCGTAGCCCTCGCGGTGCAGCTTGGCCACCTCCACGTGCACCTTGGTCACCAGCGGGCAGGTGGCGTCGAAGATGCGGAAGCCGCGCCGCTCGGCCTCGTTCTGCACCGCCTTGCTCACGCCGTGCGCCGAGAACACCAGCGTGGCGCCGGGCGGCACGTCGGCAAGGTCTTCGATGAACACCGCGCCCTTGCCCTTGAGGTCGTTGACCACGTAGGTGTTGTGCACGATCTCGTGGCGCACGTAGATGGGCGCGCCGAACTTGGCGAGCGCGTGTTCGACGATGTCGATGGCGCGGTCGACGCCGGCGCAGAAGCCGCGCGGCTCGGCGAGGACGACTTCGTTGAGCGCCATCACAGCACCCCGATGAGTTGCACCTCGAAGCGCACGGGCTGGCCGGCGAGCGGGTGGTTGAAGTCGAACAGCACCGCGCCGTCGGCGCGCACCTCGCGCACCGCGCCGGCGTACTGGCCGGTGCCGTCGGGCGTGGGGAACTGCACCACGTCGCCCACGGCGTACTGCTCGTGCGGGTCGCCCAGTTCGTTGAGCAGCTTGCGCGCCACCCATTGCTGCATCTCGGGCTGGCGCTCGCCGAAGGCCTCGCCCGCGGCAAGCTCGATCACGGTGCGCGTGCCTTCCTCGAGCCCGAGCAGGCGCTGCTCGATGGCGGGCGAGAGCTCGCCCTGGCCCAGGCTGAGCGTGGCGGGCTGGCCGCTGAAGGTGTCGATGATGACCTGGCCCTGCGCATCGCTCATGCGGTAGTGCAGGGTGAGGAAGGAGCCGGGCTGGACTTGGGGCATGGTGAGGCGGTGGCGCCCCGGGCCGGCGGGCGGCGCGGGGGAATGCACCCCGGGGGATGCGTGAACCGCGTATTGTAGAAACTGGCCGGTTCAGGGAGAAAACCCATGCAAAGCCCCCCGCCGGTCGGTCTCAAATGTCTGCCCGCCGCGTGCCGCCCGCGCGAGAAGCTGCTCGGCCTGGGCGCGCCAGCGCTGAGCGATGCCGAGCTGATCGCGGTGCTGCTGCGCACCGGGCTGCCGGGCAAGCACGTGCTGCAGCTCGCCCAGGAACTGCTCGATGCACTCGGCGGGGTGGCCGGCCTGCTGCACGCCGACGCGGCGGCGCTCAAGCCGGTGAAGGGCCTGGGGCCTTCCAAGCGCGCCCTGATCATGGCGGTGATGGAGCTGGCCCGCCGCGCGCTGGCGCAACCGCTCAAGACGCGCTCGGTGCTCAACGACCCCAAGGCCGCCACCGATTTCCTGCGCCTGCAGATCGGCGACCGGCCGCACGAGGTGTTCGCGCTCATGCTGCTCGACAGCCAGCACCGGCTGATCGCCTTCGAGGAACTGTTCCGCGGCACGGTGAACCAGGCCAGCGTCTACCCGCGCGAGGTGGTGCTGCGTGCCCTGCACCACCAGGCCGCGGCCGTGCTGCTGGCGCACAACCACCCGAGCGGCCTGGCCGAGCCCTCGCCGGCCGACATCGCGCTCACGCGCAACCTGCGCGACGCGCTGGCGCTGGTGGGCGTGCGCGTGCTCGACCACATCGTGGTCACGCGCGAGCGCGGCGCGTCCTTCGCCGAGCTGGGCCTGCTCTGAGCCCCTGCTCCGAGCGTCCCACTGGGATGCCCGCCCGGCCCGACAATGCCGGGCATGAAGGTCAACGCGCTCAGCGAACTGAAGTCGATCCGCAACGCCCTGGCCGAGCGCCGCGCGCGCGAGATCGCCGAACGCGAGGCCGAGCGGCAGGCTGCGGCGCGGCGCGAACGCGAGCGCCGGCTGTTCGAGATCGCGGTGGGCCCGGTGCAGCGCCTGCGTGCCCACGGCCGCAGCGAGCAGCGCCGCCCGCTGCCCGAGCCCAGGCCGGTGCAGCGCGAACGCGACGAAGCCGCGGTGATGCGCGAGGCGCTGTCGGACGAGTTCGACGTGGAAACCCTGCTGCACACCGACGAGCAACTGAGCTACCGCCGCCCCGGCCTGGGCGCCGACGTGGTGCGCAAGCTGCGAGAGGGCCGCTGGGCGATCCAGGCCGCGGTCGACCTGCACGGCCTGCGCACCGACGAGGCGCGCGAGGCGCTGGGCCGCTTCGTGCACGACAGCCACCGCCTGGGCCTGCGCTGCGTGCGCGTGGTGCACGGCAAGGGCCTGGGCTCGCCCGGGCGCACGCCGGTGCTCAAGGGCCGGGTGCTGCGCTGGCTGGTGCAGAAGAAGGAAGTGATGGCCTTCGTGCAGGCGCGTCCGGCCGAGGGCGGCGCGGGCGCGCTGGTCGTGCTGCTGCGCCCCGTGTGACGGCGGCCACGCGCGGCCCGGCCAGCCGCCAACAGGTCAGACAGCCGTCACGTGAAACGGGCATGATTCGCGCCCATGTTCGATACCCCCCACCCCACCGACTGGCCGCGCCGGCGCTGGCTGCTCGGCATGGGCGCGCTCGCCCTGGGCGGCTGCGCCAGCGCGCCGACAGCCGACGAGCCCGAGCGGCTCGCGCAGTCCGCCTGGGCGCGTGCCACCACGCTCGACGGCGTGCAGGCCAGCGGCCCCTGGGTGCACCGGCGCTACGGCAACCGCCAGCCCACGCTCTACGAAGCCAGCGAGCGCGAAGGCCGCCCCGCCCTGCATGCGCGCAGCGTGTCGGGCAACAGCACGCTGCGCCTGCCTCTGCAGCCCGCGGCGCTGGCGCCGGGCGCGCGGCTGCAGTTCTCGTGGTGGGTGCCGGCGCTGCTGCCGCACGCCGACCTCAGGAGCGCCGAGGCCGACGACGCGGTGGCGCGCATCATCCTCACCTTCGACGGCGACCGCGCGAGCTGGTCGCGCCGCGACCACATGCTGTCCGAGCTCGCGCAGCTCGTCACGGGCGAACCCATGCCCTACGCCACGCTGATCTACGTGTGGGACGACCGCTACCCCGTGGGCAGCGTGATCGACAACCCGCACACGCGGCGCATCCGCAAGCTGGTGGTGCAAAGCGGCGCCGAGCGGCTGGGCCGTTGGGTGGACCACGACCGCGACGTGCACGACGATTTCCGGCTCGCCTTCGGCCATGCGCCCGGCGCGCTCACCGGCCTCGGCCTGATGACCGACAGCAACAACACGCGCGTGGACACCGAGGCCTGGTACGGCCCGCTCGCGCTGCGCGGCGGCCTCACCGCGGCCGCGCGCTGACACGCAGGGCGCGGGCGTTCAGCCCGGGCTGTTGCGCATCCAGTCGGCGGTCTGGAAGAAGCTGTTCTTCAGCCGCGCGCGCAGCGCCGCATCGACGCCGGTTTCGCCCATGGCCTGGTCCATGCAGGCCAGCCACTGGTCGCGCTCCTGGATGCCGATGGCGAAGGGCATGTGGCGCATGCGCAGGCGCGGGTGGCCGAAGCGCGACTGGTAGTGGTCGGGCCCGCCGAGCCAGCCGCACAGGAACCAGAACAGCTTGTCGCGCGCGCCGTCGAGTGTGCTGCCGTGGGCCGCGCGCAGCTCTCGGTAGCCGGGCTCGAGGTCCATGAGGTCGTAGAAGCGGTCGACCAGGGCGCGCACGCGTGCCTCGCCGCCGATCCACTCGAACGGGGTGTCGAACGGGGGTTTTTCTTCGATGTTCAAACGCTTGCCTTGCGCAGGGTTTCGATCACGGGGGTGCGCAAGACGCTGCGCAACCCCCACCAGCCAGCGGCCAGCGCGAGCACCGCGCCCGCGGCCGCGCCGGCCAGCGGCACCAGCGGCGAAGCGGTCCAGTCGAACTCGAAGGCGTAGCGCGCGAGCGCCCAGCCCACCACCGCGGCGACCACCGACGCGAGGAAGCCCGCGAGCAGGCCCACGCCCAGCAGTTCGATGCGCTGCACCTGGCGCAGCAGCCGAGAGCTCGCACCCACCGCGCGCAGGATCGCGAACTCGCGCTCGCGCTCGGTGCGGGTGGCCGTGACGGCCGCGAGCAGCACCACCAAACCGGCCGCGAGCGTGAAGGCGAACAGGAACTCGACCGCCGCGATCACCTGGCCCAGCACGCGCTGCACCTGCGCGATGGTCTGCGTGAGGTCGACATTGGTGATGTTGGGGAATGCGCGCACCAGCGCGTTGTCGAAGCCCGCGGCCTCGGGCGCGCGGTAGGCGCTGATGTAGGTCAGCGGCACGTCGGGCAGCTGCGCCACCGGGAAGATGACGAAGAAGTTCACGCGCATCGAAGCCCAGTCGACCTTGCGCAGGCTGGTGATGCGCCGCTCCACGGCCTGGCCCGCGATGTCGAAGCCCAGCCGGTCGCCGAGCTTCAGGCCCAGCTCCTTGGCCAGGCCCTCTTCCACGCTCAGTCCGTCGGCCTCTTCGGGCGTCCAGCGGCCCGCGATCACGGGGTTGTGGTCGGGCGGTTCGGCCGCGTTCGAGAGATTGAACTCGCGGTCCACCAGGCGCTGCGCACGGTCGGTGGCGAAGTCTTCGGGCACCACGCTGCGGCCGTTCACGCTCACCAGGCGGCCGCGGATCATGGGGTACCAGTCGTAGCGGTTCACGCCGGCCTGGCGCAGCGCGGCCTGAAAGGGTTCGGCCTGCTCGGGCTGCACGTTGATGACGAAGCGGTTGGGCGCATCGGGCGGCGTGGCCGCGCGCCAGCTCTGGATCAGGTCGGTGCGCAGCAGCACCAGCAGCACCAGTGCGAGCAGGCCGACCGAAAGCGCACTGATCTGCACCACCGCGAACACCGGGCGCGCCGACACCTGGCGCGTGGCCATCACGAGCGCGCGCGGCGCGGTGCTTTCGTTGACGCTGGCGCGCAGCAGCCGCACCGCGCCGTAGCCGATGGCGGCGAACACCGCGACCGCGGCCGCGAAGCCGCCCACCGCGATGCCGCCGAGCACCAGGTCGCGGCTGGCCGCGAGCAGCAGCGCCGCAAAACCCGCCACGCCCAGGCCCAGCACCGCGAGCGTGGCCGCCTTGGGCTGGCCCACGTCGCGGCGGATCACGCGCAGCGGCGGCACCTTGGCCAGTTGCAGCACCGGCGGCAGGCCGAAGGCCATCATGAGCGTGAGGCCCATGCCCAGGCCCAGCAGCACGGGCGCGAGCGTGGGCGCGGGCAGGCTGGACTCGACCAGCCCCGCGAGCAGCAGCACGAACACGTGGTGCACGGCCCAGCCCAGCAGCACGCCGAGCGCGCTCGCGAACAGGCCGGTGAGCGCGAACTCGACGCTGTAGGCGCGGGCCATGGTGGCCTGCGACAGGCCCAGCACGCGCAGCATGGCGCAATCGTCCAGGTGGCGCTGCGCGAAGCCGCGCGCCGCGATCGCCACCGCCACCGCGCACAGCAGCGCGGCCAGCAGGGCCACGAGGTTGAGGAATTTCTCGGCGCGCGCGAGCGTCTGCTCCATCTGCGGCTGCCCGCCCTGCAGCGATTCGAGCCGCACGCCGCGCACGGCGGGGTCTTCGATCGTGCGCTGCACCCAGCGGCTGAAGTCGGCCACGCGCGCATCGGGCCCGGCCACCGCGAGGCGGTAAACGATGCGGCTCGCGGGCTGCACCAGGCCGGTGGCGGGCAGGTCGTCGGCGTGGATCATCACGCGCGGCGCGAAGGTGAGAAAGCCCGCGCCGCGGTCGGGCTCGGCCGTGAGCAACCGGCCGATGGTGAAGCTCGCATCGCCGAGCAGCAGCGGCTGGCCCATCTGCAGGCCCAGTTGCGCGAGCAGCGCGGCGTCGACCCAGGCGGTGCCGCGCGCGGGGATGTCGCGCGTGGGCGCATCGGGCGCGCCCGGGGCGTCGGCCACGCGCAGGCTGCCGCGCAGGGGATAGCCCGCGCCCACGGCCTTGAGCGCCACCAGCCGGGCGCTGCCGCCCTCTTCGGCGCGCGCGCGGCCCATGGTGGGGAAGTTGAGCGAGAGCGTGGTGTCCAGGCCGAGCTCGCGCGCGCGGGCGTCAAAGCGCGCGTCGGGCGCCTTGTCGGCCACCACCACGGCGTCGCCGCCGATGAGCGCGCGCGCGTCGCGCGCCAGGCCGCCCTGCAGGCGGTCGGCGAAAAAGCCCACGGCCGTGAGCGCGGCCACCGCCAGCGTCACCGCGATCACCAGCAGCCGCAGCTCGCCGGCGCGCCAGTCGCGGCGCAGCGAGGTCCAGCCCAGGGACCAGGAACGCACGGGCAGCGGGGCGGGGGTGGCGGTCATGGAGGGCTTGGAGCGCGCGGCGCGCGCCGGGTTCACTTGGTGCCGAAGATGCGGTCGCCCGCGTCGCCCAGGCCCGGCACGATGTAGCCGTGGTCGTTGAGGCCGCGGTCGATCGCCGGGGTGTAGACCGGCACGTCGGGGTGGGCGTCGTGGAAGGTCTTGAGGCCTTCGGGGCAGGTCACCAGGCAGACGAAGCGGATCGAGCGCGGGTTCGTTTTCTTGAGCCGGTCCACCGCGGCCACGGCCGAATTGCCGGTGGCCAGCATGGGGTCGAGCACGATCACGTCGCGCTCGTGCATGTCCTGCGGCATCTTGAAGTAGTACTCCACCGCCTGCAGCGTGGCCGGGTCGCGGTACAGGCCGATGTGGCCCACGCGCGCCCCCGGAATCACCTGCAGCATGCCGTCGAGGAAACCGTTGCCCGCGCGCAGGATGGACGCCAGCACGATCTTCTTGCCGTCGATCACGCGCGACTTCATGGGCTCCAGCGGGGTCTCGATGTCGATCTCCTGCATGGGCATGTCTCGCGTGAGCTCGTAGGCGAGCAAGGCGCTGAGTTCGTGCACCAGCTCGCGGAAGCTCTTGGTGCTGGTGTCCTTGCGGCGCATCAGCGTGAGCTTGTGCTGGACCAGGGGGTGGGAGATGACGTGGACGTCGCGGGCCATGGCGGAATCGGAAAAGTGAAACACCCCGGCCAGTACCGGGTTGGCCCGAGTTTAGGGGGTGTTGTGCGGGGCCGCGCCGGCCCCGGGGCATCACCGCCGTTCGGGCGCGGGCGGCGGCACCGTGTCCCACAGCAGGCGCTGCGGGTTCGCGTAGCAGAGGAAGTGCTTGTTGGTGGCCCGGCCCACGGCGCACAAGCCCACGCGGCGCGCCACCTGCAGGCCCATCTGCGTGATGCCGCTGCGCGAGACCACCGCGGCCACGCCCATCTGCGCGCTCTTGATGACCATCTCGCTCGTGAGGCGGCCGGTGGTGTAGAAGACTTTGTCGAGCATGTCGCCGTGATCGCGCGGCGCATCGGTCTGCAGGGCCATCCAGCCGGCGATGGTGTCGACCGCGTTGTGGCGGCCCACGTCTTCCACGAACAGTGCCAGCTCGGTGCCGCGGAACAGCGCGCAGGCGTGCACCGAACCGGCCGACTTGTAGGTGCTCTCTTTGAGGCGGATCGCATCGACGATGGCATAGAGCTGCGACTGGCGCAGCACGCCGGACGGCAGTTCGACGCGGTCGAGGTCGTCCATGAGCCCGCCGAACACGCTGCCCTGGCCACAGCCGGTGGTGACCACGCGGCGCGCGGTGCGCTCCTCGATGCGGTCTATGCCCTCGCGCGTTTTCACGCTCACGGCGTTCACGTCCCAGTCGACAGTGACCGATTCGATCTCGTCCACCGACGCCACCAGCCGCTGGTTCAGCAGGTAGCCCAGCGTGAGCCATTCGGGGTGTGCGCCCAGGGTCATGAGCGTCACGAGTTCGCGCTTGTCCACGTAGACCGTGAGGTCGCGCTCGGCGGGAATGTGGATGCGGCGGGTCTGGCCGTGTTCGTCCACGGCGTCGATCGACTCGGTCAGCGGGGCCTGCGCCGCGGTCAGTTGGGGCAATCGCATGGATCGAGACTAATGCAAAAAGAAAGGGCCGCCACCCCGAAGGGTGCGGCCCTGGCTCACCCGGCGCGCCGGGCGCAGCCGGATCAGGGCTTCTTGGGCGTGGGCGCGCCCGCGGGGGCCTGCTGGCTCGGCGGGGAGACGGCCGGCGCGGCGGGCGAATGCGCGCCCGCGGCCTCGGCGGGCTTGGGCGGCACGTAGGCGAAGGGGCCCGGGTCGGTGCAGGCCGGCGCGTTGGCCGAGGGCTGCTTGCCCGCGCCCGCGGTGGTCTTGAAGTAATTGGCCGCGGCCTTGTCCATGGACTTGCACAGCTTGAAGGCGTCGACCTTGGCGGTGTGCGCGGCCTTGGCCTTGGCCTCGTCGGCCTTGGCCGCGGCTTCGGGCGTGAGCGGCGCCGGCGCGGGCAGCTTGGCCTGCGCGCCGAAGGCCAGGCCCGTGAGGGCGGCGGCGATCAGGAGGTGTTTCTTCGGGAACATGCGGTTCGTCTCCAATGGATCAGGCCTTGGCGGGCTGGCCCGCGGCTTCGGGCTTGGCGGCCGAGCGCTGCGCGGGGATCTTGCCGGCCTTGATGTCGTCGTACCAGAGTTCGTGGTGCTCCTTGGCCCAGGTCTCGTCGACATAGCCGGTCTTCATGGCGCTGTAGGCGCCACGCATGCCCAGCGTGCCCATGTAGATGTGGCCGAGGAACATGGCCATCATGAGCACGGCCGCGCTCGCGTGGATCATGTGGGCCACCTGCATGTTGGCGCGGGTGAACTCCACCGAGGGCACGAGCTTGTCGAGGAACAGGCCCGAGCCGGCCACGATGAGGCCGAGCAGGAACACGCCGCCCCAGAACAGCACCTTCTCGCCGGCGTTGAAGCGGTGCGAGGGCACCTCGGCGCCACCGAACAGGCCACCGGCCTTGAGCAGCCACTGCAGGTCTTCCTTGCTCGGCAGGTTGTCGCGCACGAACACCAGGAACACCACGATCAGCGAGACCACGAACAGCGGGCCCACGAAGTTGTGCACGTTCTTGAGCGCGTAGGTGAGCCAGCCGAACAACGTGCTGCCGATGATGGGCAACAGGAAGAACTTGCCGAAGGCCATCACGACGCCCGAGATGCCCAGTGCCACGAAGGCAATGGCGTTCACCCAGTGCGCCGCGCGCTCGAAGTAGGTGAAGCGCTCGATCTTGCGGCCGGTTTCGGCGCCGTGCAGTTCGATGGTGCCCTTGGTGAAATAGAACAGGGCCAGTGCCACCAAGGCGATCAGCAGCAGCGAGCCGCCGTAGGGAATGATCCAGTTGTTGCGCACCTGGCGCCAGGCCTCGCCCGCGGTGGTGAGGTTGGAACCCGGGTACTTCACGAAGCCCTGGATCAGGTTGCCGAACTCGGGGTACGGCAGCATGGTCGAGCCCGTGACGCCGCCCTGCACCTCGCGCCACACGGGCGCGTTGTTGCCGGGTTGCACCTGGCGGCGCTCGGCGTTGGTCTGGTTGGCGTAGTTCGGGTCCTTGTCGGCGTCGGGCCGGACCTCGAAGATGTTCTGGCCCTTGATGCCGCCGCCCTGGGCGGGCGCGGCCTGTTGCGGGGCCGGGTCGTCGGCGGGATCGACCTTGAGCGTCTGGGCCGAAGCCCAGCCCGCTGCCAGGCCGAGCACCGCAGCCAGCGCCCAGGCCCGAAGGCCGGAGCGCCCGCGCGAAGTCGCTTGGGTGTGCATGGCGGGCCTTTACTTCTGCTGCGCGCCGACGCGCGTGTAGTCGTTCTGGCCGTACTGCGCGCGCGCCTTGAGCTGCTGTTCCCAGCTGTTCTTGTCGCCCGCGGTCCAGCCGGACTGCACGTACTGGCTCTTGATCGTCACGCCGGTGTAGGGCGCGGGGTCTTGCTTGACGCCGTTGGCGTTGAGCGCCTGCGGCTTTTCACCGCAGGCCGCCAGGCCCAGCACGGCCGCGATCGCGAGGGAGGTGAGGGTCAGGCGCTTGATCACGATTTCTGTCCTTGTGCGGTGCCGTAGGCGGTGCCCCAACCCCACACTTCGGCGCCTTTGCCGCGCGTGAGGACCCGGTTGCGGAAGATGTCGGCCACCACGTCGCCGTCGCCGGCGAGCAGGGCCTTGGTCGAGCACATCTCGGCGCAGGCCGGCAGCTTGCCTTCGGCCAGGCGGTTGCGGCCGTACTTCACGAACTCGTTCTGGCTGCCGTGGGCCTCGGGGCCGCCGGCGCAGAAGGTGCACTTGTCCATCTTGCCGCGCACGCCGAAGGTGCCCTGCGAGGGGAACTGCGGCGCGCCGAACGGGCAGGCGTAGGAGCAGTAGCCGCAGCCGATGCACACGTCCTTGTCGTGCAGCACCACACCTTCTTCGGTGCGGTAGAAGCAGTTCACGGGGCACACCGCCATGCAGGGCGCGTCGCTGCAGTGCATGCAGGCCACCGAGATCGACTTCTCGCCGGGCACGCCGTCGTTGAGCGTGATCACGCGGCGGCGGTTCACGCCCCAGGGCACTTCGTGTTCGTTCTTGCAGGCGGTCACGCAGCCGTTGCACTCGATGCAACGCTCGGCGTCGCAGATGAATTTCATTCGGGCCATGGTGTTCTCCTGCCTTATGCCTTCTCGACGTTGCAGATCGTGGTCTTGGTTTCCTGCATCATCGTCACGATGTCGTAGCCGTAGGTCGTGGCCGTGTTCACGGCTTCACCGCGCACCACCGGGTACGCGCCGTCGGGGTAGTAGGGCTTCATGTCGGCGCCCTGCCAGTGGCCCGAGAAGTGGAACGGCAGCCACACGGTGTCGGGACCCACGCGCTCGGTCACCAGCGCCATCACCTTGATGCGCGCGCCGGTCGGCGTGGTCACCCACACCTGCTCGCCCTGGCGCACGCCGCGCTCGGTGGCGGTCTTGGGGTTGATCTCGACGAACATGTTCTGCTGCAGCTCGGCCAGCCAGGGGTTCGAGCGCGTTTCCTCGCCACCGCCCTCGTACTCGACCAGGCGGCCCGAGGTCATGATGAGCGGGTACTTCTCGTGCATCTTCTCCTCCACGTTCTTCGCCTGCAGCGACTTGTAGAGGATGGGCAGACGCCAGCGGTTCTTCTGGTCGTCGTGGCTCGGGTACTTGGCGATGAGGTCGGGGCGCGTGCCGTAGACCGGCTCGCGGTGCTGCGGGATCGCGTCGGGGAAGTTCCACACCACGGCGCGCGCCTTGGCGTTGCCGAAGGGGTGGCAGCCGTGCTTCATGGCCACGCGGATGATCGCGCCCGTGGGGTCGGTCTTCCAGTTCTTGCCTTCGGCGGCCTTCTGCTCGGCCTCGCTCAGGTCGCCCCACCAGCCGAGCTTCTTGAGCAGCACGTGGTCGAACTCGGGGTAGCCGGTGGTGATCTCGGCGCCCAGCGAGTGCGAGCCGTCTTCGGCCAGCAGGCTCACGCCCTCGCGCTCGACGCCGAAGTTCGCGCGGAAGTTGCCGCCGCCGTCCATGACGTGCTTGGAGGTGTCGTACAGGTTGGGCGAACCCGGGTGCTTGATCTCGGGCGTGCCGTAGCAGGGCCAGGGCAGACCGAAGTAGTCACCGCTCATGTCGTAGCCGGTTTCCTTGTCGACCACCTTGCCCTTGGCCTTGAGCGTCTTGACGTCGAAGGCGCCCATGTTGCGCATGTGGGCCTTGAGGCGCTCGGGGCTCTGGCCGGTGTAGCCGATGGTCCAGACCGACTTGTTGATCTCGCGCAGGATGTCCTCGGGCACGGGCTCGTCGCGGCCCTTGACCTTCTGCATCTTGTAGTTCTTGACGAGCTGTTCCGCGAAGCCGAGCTTCTGCGCGAACTCGTACATGATCATGTGGTCGCTGCGGCTGTCCCACAGCGGATCGATCACCTTCTCGCGCCACTGGAGCGAGCGGTTGGACGCGGTGCACGAGCCGCTGGTCTCGAACTGCGTGGCCGCGGGCAGCAGGTAGACCTCGCGGTTGGGGTTGACACTGTCGCTGGGCATGGCCGCCATCGAGGCGGTGGCCGAGGGATAGGGATCGATCACGACCAGCAGGTCGAGCGCGTCCATGGCCTTCTTCATTTCCAGGCCGCGCGTCTGCGAGTTCGGCGCATGGCCCCAGAAGAACACGCCGCGGATGTTCGGGCCCTGGTCGATCAGCTCGTTCTTCTCGAGCACGCCGTCGATCCAGCGCGACACGGTGATGCCCGATTTCTCCATCTGGCCTTCGGCGTACTGCGACTTGATCCAGTCGTAGTCCACGCCCCAGACGTTGGCGAAGTGCTTCCACGAACCGGCCGCAATGCCGTAGTAGCCGGGCAGCGAGTCGGGGTTGGGGCCGACGTCGGTCGCGCCCTGCACGTTGTCGTGGCCGCGGAAGATGTTGGTGCCGCCGCCGCTCTTGCCCACGTTGCCGAGCGCGAGCTGCAGGATGCACGAGGCGCGCACCATGGCGTTGCCGATGGTGTGCTGCGTCTGGCCCATGCACCACACGATGGTGCCGGGGCTGTTCTCGTGCAGCATCTTCGCGACCTTGAAGACCTGCGCCTCTTTCACGCCGCAGGCCTCTTCAACCTTCTCGGGCGTCCACTTGGCCATCACGTCGGCCTTCACGGCCTCCATGCCGTACACGCGGTCGGCGATGTACTTCTTGTCTTCCCAGCCGTTCTTGAAGATGTGGTACAGCACGCCGAACAGGAACGGGATGTCCGAGCCCGAGCGGATGCGCACGTATTCGTCGGCCTTGGCCGCGGTGCGCGTGAAGCGCGGGTCGACCACGATCATCTTGCAGCCGGTTTCCTTGGCGTGCAGCATGTGCAGCATGGACACCGGGTGCGCTTCGGCCGCGTTCGAGCCGATGTACAGAGCGACCTTGCTGTTCTGCATGTCGTTGTACGAGTTGGTCATCGCACCGTAGCCCCAGGTGTTCGCCACGCCGGCCACCGTGGTGGAGTGGCAGATGCGCGCCTGGTGGTCGCAGTTGTTGGTGCCCCAGAAGCTCACGAACTTGCGCAGCAGGTAGGCCTGTTCGTTGTTGTGCTTGGACGAGCCCACGAAGTAGACCGAGTCCGGGCCGCTGGCTTCGCGCAGGGCCTTCATCTTCTTCACGATGGCGTCGTAGGCCTCGTCCCAGCTGATGCGCTGGTACTTGCCGTTCACGAGCTTCATCGGGTAGCGCAGGCGGTACTCGCCGTGGCCGTGCTCGCGCAGGGCCGCGCCCTTGGCGCAGTGCGCGCCCAGGTTGATCGGCGAGTCGAACACCGGCTCCTGGCGCACCCACACACCGTTCTCGACGATGGCGTCGGACGCGCAGCCCACCGAGCAGTGGGTGCACACCGTGCGCTTGACTTCGATCTTGCCGGTGCCGTCGATGGAGCCACCGGTGGCGGCCCTGGCCTTCTTCACCAGCGTGAGCTGGGTGGCGGCCAGGCCCACGCCCAGGCCCAGGCCCGAGCGGCGCAGGAAGGCGCGCCGGTCCATGGTGGGCAGCGCGGCGGCCAGGCCGCGCTGCAGGTTGTGCACGAAGGTGGAGTGCGCGCGCGAAACGGCACCACCGGCGGTCGGGGTCTTTTTGGTCAGCAGCATGGGGAGCTCCGCGGTCGTGGCGCGATCAGAGACGGGCGGTCTGGTAGTAATGCTTGATGTGGTCGCTCAGCGCGTAACCACCGCCACGCTCGGGCGCGGGCTTGGGCTCGGCGGCGGCGGTGGCTTCGGGCGCGGCACCGCGGGGCAGCACCGTGGCTGCAGCGGCCAGCGCACCCACCGTGGTGGCGCCGGCGAACACGGTTCGGCGGCTCAGACGGCTCTGGGGCTGAGCGTCGCGGGGGGTGTTTTTCATGCATGTCTCCGGAAAACGCGCAGGCCCGCACACCACGTGTGGGCGCTTTGCATACCCGGAATCTACTGCGCGCCCCCGGGTGGTGCAACCGTTTGTCACCACCGCGCGCCTTCGTTGCAGAGCAGCATGGCGTCGCTTGACAAAAGCCTCCCGCACGCCGCACCGCTGCTCTGCATTTCATAGCCAGAAGCGTGCCAGCCGCGTGCTTGAGAACCGCTCTCAGGCAAGGGCCGAATCGGGCCGCGGGCCCGGGCTTACCCGCAAAACTTTGGACTTCGATACGGGGCCGGTGGGTCAGTCTGTCGCACCGCCTTGCGACAACTTGTCGCACCGCGCGACACGGTGCGCGGCGCGCGCGGCCCACCGGGGCCGTCGGGTTTGCGCCAATGCCTGAGTGATTCGCTCGGCCTCGTTCCTAGAATGCCGCCGGTGGACACGACAACAACAACCCCTGCCGCCCCCGAACGACAGCTCGAAGGCTGGCCCGACTGGTCCATCCTGGTGGTGGACGACGAGCAGGGCATGCTCAATTTCCTGGTCAAGACGCTGGCCCCGCGCTGCCACTTCGTGATGAGCGCGACCAGCGCCGAAGAAGGCGCCGAGTGGCTGCGCGGCCACCGCGTCGACCTGGTGGTGCTCGACATCTCGCTGCCCGGCAAGAGCGGCGTGGAATGGCTCAAGGAGCTGCGCGAGCAGGGCTTCACGGGCGAGGTCATCCTCATCACCGCCTTCGCCGACCTGGACACCGCGATCGAGGCGCTGCGCGCGGGCGCGTCGGACTTCATCCTCAAGCCGTTTCGCGTGCCGCAGATCCTCAACGCCATCAAGCAGTGCCACGAGCGCGCCCTGCTGCGGCGCGAGAACTTCGTGCTGCGCCGCGCCATCGCGGGCGCGCCCATCCACCGCGCCGCGCTGGTGGGCGAGTCGCCCGCGATCCGCGCGCTGCGCGCTTCGCTCGAGCGCGTGGCCGCGGTGGACAGCACGGTGCTGCTGCAGGGCGAATCGGGCACCGGCAAGGAACTGGTGGCGCGCGAGCTGCATGCGCGCAGCGCGCGCGCCAGCGGCCCCTTCGTGCCGGTGAACTGCGCGGCCGTGTCGCCCGAGCTGATCGAGAGCGAGCTGTTCGGCCACGCGCGCGGTGCGTTCACGGGCGCCACCCGCGCGCGCGACGGCCTGTTCCACTACGCGCGCGGCGGCACGCTCTTTCTCGACGAAATCGCCGAGCTGCCCCTGCCGATCCAGGCCACGCTGCTGCGCGCGATCGAAGACCTGAAGATCCGCCCCGTGGGCAGCGAGCAATTGGTGCCGGTGAACCTGCGCATCGTCGCGGCCACGCACCGCTCGCTCAGCGCCGAGGTGGCCGCGGGCCGTTTCCGCAAAGACCTCTACTTCCGCCTGCAGGTGGTCGAGCTCACGCTGCCGCCGCTGCGCGAACACAAGCAGGACATCCCCGCGCTGGTCGCGCACTTCATGGCGCAGCTCGCGCCCGCGCTGGGCGCCGAACCGCTGCGCATCAGCGACCAGGAAATGGACTTCCTCGCGCAGTACGACTGGCCCGGCAACGTACGCGAGTTGCGCAACCTCATCGAACGCTCGCTGATCCTGGGCAACCTCAACGTGTCGGCGCTCTACCCGGGCACGCCCGCCGCGCTGCCCGAAGGCCGGCCGATCGACCTGCACTCGCTCGAGAAGATGCACATCCTCTCGGTGCTCGAATCGGTGCACGGCGACAAGACCCGCGCCGCGCAACTGCTCGGCGTGTCGCGCCGCACGCTCGAGCGCCGCGTGGCCGAGTGGGGCCAGGCTTGAGGCTGCTGCGCACGCCCCGGTGGCTCGCCACCTCGGTGCGCAACAAGCTGCTGGCCATGGCCTTGCTGCCGCTGCTGGTGGCGTTCCCCTTGCTCGTGGCCGCGCTCGCCATCTGGAGCAACCAGGCCTACGACCGCCTGCTCATCACCAAGGTGCGCAGCGACCTCGCGGTGGCCCAGGGCTATTTCGACCAGGTGCTGATCGAGGTGGGATCGGGCACGCTGGGCGTGGCCGACTCGCGCGCGCTCGCCGACGCGCTGCGCGACCAGGGCAGCGGCGCGGCGGCCCTGCTCGATGCGCATCTGCGCGCCGAGCGCGAGCGGCTCAACCTCGACTTCCTGGTGCTCTACGACCGCGAAGGCCGCGTGATCGCGCGCGGCGCCCAGCCCCAGGCGCCCGGCGCCGCGACCGCGGCCGGCACGCCCTTGCTCGGTCGCCTCGCGGGCGAGCGCGCCGCGCCGCGCGATCGCGCCAAGGCCGCGCTGCGCGTGCTCTCCAACACCGAGCTGCGCAGCCTCGCGCCGCACCTGGCGCAGCGCCTGGACATTCCGCTCGTGGCCACGCGCAACGCCGCGCCCAGCGAGCGCCGCACCGAAGACCGCGCCATGGTGGCGCTGGCCACGCAGCCCGTGCTCGACGGCCAGGGCCGCACGCTGGGCGTGCTCAGCGGCGGCCTGCTGCTCAACCAGAACCTCGACTTCATCGACCACATCAACCGCATCGTCTACCCCGCAGGCTCGCTGCCCTTCGACAGCCAGGGCACGGCCACGCTGTTCCTCGACGACGTGCGCATCACCACCAACGTGCGCCTGTTCCAGGACCGGCGCGCGATCGGCACGCGCGTGTCGCAGGCGGTGCGCGAGACCGTGCTCGGCGAAGGCCGCACCTGGCTCGACCTGGCCTTCGTGGTCAACGACTGGTACGTCTCGGCCTACCAGCCGCTGCTGGACGCGGGCGGCGAGCGCATCGGCATGCTCTACGTGGGCTTCACGGAGGCGCCCTTTCGCTTCATGCGCTACGCCATGCTCGCGCTCATCGGCCTGATCTTCGGTGCGGTGATGGCGGCCTCGGCCTGGTTCTCGCTGCGCTGGGCGCGCAGCATCTTCGAGCCGGTGCAGCAGATGAACCTCACCATGCAGCGCGTGGAGCTCGGCGATGGGCAGGCGCGCGTGGGCGCGCTGCGCGCGCGCGACGAACTCGGCGCGCTCGCGGGCCACCTCGATCAGCTGCTCGACGCCATCGACGACAAGACCGCCGCGCTGCAGCGCTGGGCCAACGAGCTCGACCACAAGGTGGCCGAGCGCACGCAGGAGCTGCAGGCCAGCAACGCCTCGCTGCGCCAGGCGCAGCAGCAGCTGGTCAAGAGCGAAAAGCTCGCCGCCATCGGCCAGCTCACGGCCAGCATCGCGCACGAGATCAACAACCCGATCGCGGTGATGCAGGGCAACCTCGATCTGATGCGCGACATGCTGGGCCCGCAGAGCGAGGCCGTGCGTGGCGAACTCGCGCTGATCGACCAGCAGATCGAGCGCATGCGCATCATCGTCACGCAGCTGCTGCAGTACGCGCGGCCCACCGAGTACGCGGGCTACGTGGACACGCTCGACCTCAACCGCACGGTGGACGATTGCCTGGTGCTGGTGGGCCACCTGCTCGCCAAGACCCGCATCGCCATCGAACGCGATGCGCAGGCCACGCAGCGCGTGGGCATCAACCGGCAGGAGCTGCAGCAGGTCATCATCAACCTGCTGATCAACGCCATCCAGGCCATGCCCGAGGGCGGCGTGTTGCGCCTGCGCACACGCGACACCGGCAACGGCGCCGAGTTGCAGGTGATCGACAGCGGCAGCGGCCTGACGCCGGTCACGCTCGAACGTCTGTTCAGGCCCTTCTTCACCACGAAGAACGACGGCAACGGTCTCGGCCTCTGGATCAGCCAGGGCCTGGTCGAGCGCTACGGCGGCCACATCGCCGCGGCCAACCGCAGCGACGGCGCGCAGGGCGCGGTCTTCACCGTGACCCTGTTCACGGAACCGCAGGCGCCGGCCGCACCATCGACCCACGACGGCCGACCCGGCGCGCGCTGAACGAACGAACGGCCAGGGGCCACGGCCTACGCCGGTGTTAGGCCCCGGCCGCCCGATGCATGCCAGGGCTTAAGGCATGAGGCGAATGGTGGATGGCGGTGGCTTGTTCTTGAATGAATCACCCGAATTCTTCAAGGACCCCACCATGAAATTCCTGCGTTCGATCTGCAGTGGCGCGCTTGCGTTCCTTGTGGCCGCCGCCCTCACGGCGTGCGGCGGCACGGGCGGTGCAGGCGGCCCGGGGGCGGGCAACGTTGGCGGCGGCACGACCGTCGACCCGCCAGCAGCGCTGATGCTGGCGGCGGGCGCCTACAGCATCAAAAGCCTGCACTTCAGCTGGGCGCCTGTGGACAGCCTCGTCACCTACAAGCTGCTCGAATCGATCAAGGGCGACGGCAACTACACCGTGGTGGCCGACAACCTGCCCGCCAACAGCACCGAGTACACGTTCCAGGCCTTCCTGCCCCCGCGCGTGAACGCGCGCTACATCCTGCAGGCCTGCAACAGCGGGGGTTGCACCGATTCGCAGCCGGTGGCGCTCCTGCTGCCGCTCAACGGCGCCATCGGTTACGTGAAGGCCTCGAACACGCGCACCAACGACGAGTTCGGCACCTCGGTGGCGCTGTCGGCCGACGGCAACACGCTGGCGGTGGGCACGCCGCTCGAGGACGACAGCGCCTCGGGCATCAACCAGGCCAACAACGACAGCGCCGCCCCCAGCAGCGGCGCGGTGTACGTGTACGCGCGTGACGGCCTTTCGTGGGTGCAGCAGGCCTACGTGAAGGCCGGCAAGTCCGAGGCCGGCGATCAGTTCGGCAACAGCGTGGCCCTCTCGGCGGATGGCCATGTGCTGGTGGTGGGGGCGCCGGGCGAATCCAGTTCGCGCCCGGGCATCAACCAACCCGATACCGAGGCCGGCCAACCCAACAGCGGCGCGGTGTACGTGTTCGCCCGCAGCAGCGGCAGCTGGACGCAGCAAGCCTTCATCAAGGCATTCAACGGCGACGCCAACCACTTCTTCGGCAGCAGCGTCGCGGTCTCGGCCGATGGCAGCACGGTGGCCACCGGCGCACCGGGTGAAAGCAGCAACTTCACGGGCGTGTTCACCATCAGCGTCGCGCCCGCCGGCAACGTCGGCGCGCCATCGAGCGGCGCGGTCTACACCTACCGTTCCATCGATGCCGTCTGGTCCACAGGCCTATACATCAAGGCCTCCAACACCGGCGCCAACGACCGCTTCGGTACCCACCTCGCCCTGAGCGGCGACGGCCAGACCCTGGCGGTCGGTGCCCCGGGCGAGGCCAGCAGCGCGCAAGGCCTCAACGGCGCGCAGGGCGACAACGCGGCGCCGAACAGCGGTGCGGCCTATGTCTTCACGCACGTCGATGCCGTGTCGCCCGTCACCCCGGACATGCAGCAGACGGCCTACGTGAAGGCGTCCGCCACCACCGCGGGCGACGCCTTCGGCACGGTGGTCGCGCTCTCGCACGATGGCGCGACACTGGCCGTCAGCGCCCCGCAGGAAGACGCCGGCGGCGACGCGAGCGGCGCGGCCTATGTCTTCGCGCGCGGCGCAGGCAACAGCTGGAGCCAGGGCGCCTACCTCAAGGCGTTCAACCCCGGCCCGCAGGACCTGTTCGGCATCAGCCTCGCGCTCTCGCCCGACGGCAACACGCTGGCCGTGGGCGCGCTGCTGGAAGACGGCGATGCGATCGGTCTCACGGACCCGCCCGTGGACAACGACAACGCCTCCGGATCGGGTGCCGCCTATGTCTTCGCCCGCGGGAACACGGGTTGGGCCCAGCAGGCCTACGTGAAGGCTTCCAACGCCAGCGCCGGCAGCCGGTTCGGCCGCAGCCTGGCGCTGGCGCAGAACAGCGACGGCATGCCCACCCTGGCCGTGGGCGCCACCGGTGACAGCAGCGGTGCGACGGGCGTGGGCGGGGACCAAAGCCGAACCGACGCCCTCACGAGCGGCGCGGTCTACCTGTACTGAAGGCATCGCGGCCAGCGCACCGGCCCGAATCGAGGAACTTGTCATGAACCTGTCCGGGATGTTCTGGTGCGCGGCGCTCACAACCGCCGTTGCCGTCGGCCTCAGCGCTTGCGGAGGCGGTGGCGGCGGCGGGTTCGAGGGCCCCGACCTCGGTCCCCCGCCGGGCAAGCCGGTGCTCGCGCTCGGCTTGCAAGGCATCAAGGGCCTGCACTTCAGCTGGACCGCGGTGAGCGGCGAGCCCCGCTACACCCTGCTCGAGTCGCCCCGGGGCGACGGCCAGTACACCGCGCTGGCGAGCAACCTGGCCACGGACACCACGCAGCACGACCGGCTGGTGTTCCTGCCCACCCACATCAACGCGCGCTACATCCTCAGGGCCTGCAACCGCGGCGGCTGTACCGATTCGGTCCCGGTGGCGGCCTCGGATTCGCTCAACACCGCCATCGGGTACGTGAAGGCGTCGAACACGGCCGCGAACCAGGTGTTCGGCTTCAGCGTGGCCTTGTCGGCCGATGGCGGCACCCTGGCCGTGGGCGCACCCTACGAAAGCGACAGCGGCTCGGGCATCAACCAGCCGAACCACGACAGCAACGCCCCGTTCAGCGGCGCCGTCTATGTGTACGTGCGCGATGGCACGGCCTGGACGCAACAGGCCTATGTGAAGGCCGCGGTCACGGAGGCCTTCGACCTCTTCGGCACCAGCGTGGCGCTCTCGGGCGATGGCAGCCGGCTCGCGGTGGGATCGGTTGGCGAGTCCAGTTCGCGCCTGGGCATCAACCAGACCGACACCGAGTCCGGCACGCGCAACAGCGGCGCGGTGTACGTGTTCTCGCGCAGCGCCGGCGCCTGGACGCAGGACGCCTTCATCAAGACCTACAACAACGAAACCGGCAACGCCTTCGGCAGCAGCGTGGCGCTCTCGGCCGACGGCAACACCCTGGCCGCGGGCGCCCCGGGCGAAAGCAGCAACCACGCCGGCATCTTCGACGCGCACCTGGGCCCCGACCCGAACCTCGGCGCGCCTCAGAGTGGCGCGGTCTACACCTTCGCGTACCTGGACAGTCACTGGGACCCGGCTCTCTACATCAAGGCCTCGAACACGGGCGCCAACGACCGCTTCGGCACCAGCGTGGCCTTGAGCGCCGATGGCCTGGGCCTGGCCGTCGGCGCACCGGGCGAAGACAGCGGCGCGAGCGGCATCAACGGCACGCAAGCCGATGAATCGGCGCTGGACAGCGGCGCCGTCTACCTCTTTGGCGACGGCGGCACCAACCCATCGGGCTCCCCCCTGGGCACGGTGCAGACCGCCTACATCAAGGCGTCCAATGCCCACACCGCCAACACCTTCGGCACCAGCGTGTCGCTCTCGCTCGATGGCACCGCGCTGGCCGTGGGTGCGCCGGGTGAATCCAGCAACGTGCCGAACAGCGGCGCCGCCTATGTCTTCGTGCGCGCCGCCAACGCGTGGAGCCAGGTGGCGCTCGTGAAGGCGTCCAACGCCGGTGACTCGGACTTCTTCGGCGTCGCCGTGGCGCTGTCGGCCGACGGCCGCACGCTGGCGGTGGGCGCGCGCGGTGAAGACAGCGATGCGCTGGGCCTGGCGGATCCGGCGGTCGACAACGACAACGCCCCCGGCACGGGCGCGGTCTACGTCTTCGAGCGCGACGGAGTGGCCTGGCGCGAGCGGGCGCAGGTGAAACCGAGCAACGCCATCGAAAACGGCGGCCGTTTCGGCAACAGCCTGGCGCTGGCGCAGAACAGCGAGGGCCTGCTCACCCTGGCCGTCGGCGCGATCGGGGACAGCAGCAGCGCCACCGGCGTGGGCGGCGACCAGAGCCTGAGCGACGCCCCCAACAGCGGCGCGGTCTACCTGTACTGAAGTCCGCAAGGGCCGCACTGGCGGCCCCGGGCGCTCCGATCAGGGCTGCGGGCCGTCGTAGCCTTCGACGATCACCAGGTCGATCACCGACACCGGCGCGCGCAGCGCCACCGCGGCCTGGTAGCCGGGCGATTCGTAGCAGGCCTTGGCCTGTTCGAACGAGGGAAACTCGATCACCACGTTGCGGCTGCGGCTGCTGCCTTCGGGGCACTCGAAGCGGCCGCCGCGCACGAGAAACTTCGCCCCGTAGGCATGGAGCGGCTCGGCGTTGGCCGCGATGTAGGCCTTGTAGCGTTCGACGTCGTCCACGTCCACGCGCGCCACCCAGTAAGCCTTGGGCATGTCGTTCCTCCCGGGATCAGACCAGCATGTCGAAGCCCTGGGCCTCGACGCCGATGAATGCGTTGGTGAAGCCCGCGAGCGCCGCATAGAAGCGCGCCTTCGGGTGGGCGGCCAGCGCGTCGCACAGCTGCGGCACCCAGGTCTGCACGTGGGCCGCGAAGAAGGCGCGCTGGCGCGTGAGGTTGGCCACGGCCACGTCGTCGCCCGCGATCAGGTAGCGCATGACCTCGCACACGTAGGCCACGTGGTCCTCGGTCTCGGGCATGGACTCGTCGCGCGCCAGGCCGAGTTCGGCGAGGTCGCTGCGCAGTTGCGCCAGCGGTTTCTCGTTGAGGAAGCCGCTCAGGTAGTGCGAGCCGAACAGCATCACCTCGGGCTTGCCCACGCCGCCGAAGAGCTCGTCGAACTCGCTGACCACCTGCGCGTCGGTGAGCTCGCGCGCCGCGGCCACCACGCCGCGCCACGATTCTTCAAGGAAGGCGCCGGCCGCGGGCGCTTCGGTGACGGCCACGCGCAGCTGCGACATCAGCTCGGCCGAGGGCGGCGCGTAATACAGCGCGGCCAGCAGGCCATAGACCTCGGCCCGCGCGGTCTCTTCGTCGAGCGTGGAGGAAACGGGGATGCGCTCCATCATGGCGGGGGCTTTCAGAGGTCGTTGATGCGGGTTTCGCCCGGGTTGGAATAGATGTCCACGACGCGGCAGTCGCCGCACATCTTGAGGCGCTCGAGCGCTTCGCCCTGGAACATGGCGTGGCCCGAGAGCTTGGACAGCATGAGCTCCACGCCCTTGAGCGTGCCGAACGGTTTGCCGCAGCGCACGCAGCCATAGGGCTGGGCTTCGTTGAGCACGCGCGGCTGCTTGCGCTGCTCGCTGAGCAGCAGGCGCGGCGCGAGCGTGATCGCGTCTTCGGGGCAGGTGGTGGCGCACAGGCCGCACTGCACGCAGTTCTTCTCGACGAAGCGCAGCTGCGGGCGCTCGGCGTTGTCGAGCAGCGCGCTCGCGGGGCAGGCGCTCACGCAGCTCAGGCACAGCGTGCAGCGGTCCTTGTCCACGTTCACCGCGCCGAACGGCGAGGCCGCGGGCAGCGCGACGGCCTCGGCGCTGCGCGCGAGCGCCGCGCTGTCCTGCAGCAGGTGATCGAGCGCGAGTTCGAGCGTGGCGCGTTTGTCGGCCTGCACCGCGAAGCCCGCGCGGCGCTTCACGCCCTGCGCGGGCGGCGAGGCGAGCTGCACGTCGAGCGTGGCCGCATCGCGCGCGCGCACCAGGCGGAAATGGGTGCCGCTGTAACCCAGGCCGTTCACCAGCGCCTGCGCCACGGCCATCTGCGCGCTGAGCGCGTCGAGGTACTGCGGCGCTTCTTCGTCGGTGACCAGCACCCACACCTGCGATGCGCCGTAGGCAAAGGCGCTGAGCCACAGATCGAGGCCCACCGAAGCGGTGTGCCACAGCGGCAGCGGGATCACACGCGCGGGCACGCCCTTGACGGCCTTGGGCCGCAGCTGCGCCTCGCGGCCCAGCGCGTCGATGAGTGCGCTGCCCGCGGCCTGGCTGTGCAGCAGCAGCGCCGCGTCCTGGCCGCCGGCCTTGGCGTAGGTGGCGAGCACGGTGCGCAGCTTGGCGCCCTGCTCCGCCGCGCGCGGGTAGGCGTAGCTCAGTGCACCCGTGGGGCACACGGTGGTGCAGGCGCCGCAGCCCACGCACAGGTTGGGGTTGACCGCGATCTGCTGGCGCTCGACCTCGCTGCGGATGGCGAGCGCCGAGCACACCTGCACGCAGGCGTCGCAACCCACGGTCTCGTTGCGTCCGTGTGCGCACAGCTTCTGCTTGTACTGGAAGAACTTGGGTTTCTCGAATTCACCCACCAGCTCGCGCAGGCGCAGCACGGCCGCAAGGCCGGCCTCGCTGTGCAGGCCTTGCGGCAGGTGGAAGTAGCCCTGCGGCGGCGCGTGCTGCGCGAAGGCCGGTTGCGCGCGGAGGTCGACCACGATGTCGAAACGCTCGCGCTGCTCGCTCGCCTCACGCTGGAAGTTGATCGCGCCCACGGCCTCGCAGGCCTGCACGCAGGCGCGGTGGCTCTGGCACTTGTCCAGGTCGATCTGGTAGTCGAGCCCGATCGCGCCTTCGGGGCAGGCCGCGACGCAGGCGTTGCAGCGCGTGCACAGGTCGAGGTCGATCGGGTTGGCCTTGCGCCAGACCGCGTCGAAGGCACCGAGCCAGCCGCCGAGCGAAACCAGTTCGCCGCTCTGCACCGGCCAGGTGTGGGCCTGCTGGCCGCGACCGCCCTGGGCCAGCACGGTCACGTCGAGCACGTCGGCCACGCGCGCAGCCAGGGCCTCGGCGGCATCGAGCGCGCCGATGATCAGCGCGCGGCCCGCGCTGGTGTAGGTGACGGTGGGCACCGGCTCGGGATCGGGCAGGCGCGCCGCCGCCAGCAGCGCGGCCATCTTGGGCGTGGCGGCCCGGGCCTCGCGGCCCCAGCCACCGGTTTCGCGCAGGTTCACGAAGCGGATCGGCCGCACGTCCAGCGCCACCGCGCCCTCGGTCTGTTCGGACAGTTCGTTGAAGAGGCGGCTTTCCTGGGTGCAGGCCACCACCAGGTCGTCGCTGCTGCGGCAGGCGCGCTGGAAGGCGGGCGCGTCGCGCCGGCACAGCGTGGTGTGCGCGCTCAGGTCTTCATCCAGTGCCGCGCCCAGGGCCTTGGGGTCCAGGGGCATGGTCTGGTTGCAATTGCAGATCAGCGTGGTCATCGTGGGACGGGGTCGGGTCGCCCTCGGGGGGGCTGGGGGTGGCGGCGGTGGGCCCGCCGTCCGTGGGGGCCGTCGGGGCGGCGGGCGCCTCGGCCTTTTTTTCGTCGGGGTCGTCGACGAGCTTGAGGAATTTCGCGCCCACCATCATGGCCAGCTCGGCCTTGGACAGCGGGCTGGGCTTGCTGTAGTCGTCGATGTAGATGTCCAGCCCGTCCATCACATTGAAGTGCGGATCGGCGAACAGCTTTTTCACCGCGGCGTTGCGCACGTCGCTGCTCACGTCCTTGGCGACGAAGCGGCTGAAGTCGGATTCGGGCGTGAGCCGGGCCACGTCGTCGAGCGTGGGCGCGGGCGGGGCCGGCTCGCGCGCGGCCGGCGGCTCGGGCGCGGTCAGCGGGGCCGGTGCGGCCAGGGGCGCAGGCGCAGCCACCGGCGCGGCCTTGGCGACCACAGGCTCGGGCGGCAGCGCCTGGCCGCTGCGCGCGGCTTCCTTGCGGCGCGACCAGCGCGAGAAGAAGTTGCCGTCGTCCTGTGCCATGGTCATTGGCCTGCGCCGCCACGGCGCAGCTTGTCGGTGGACACGCGCACCGGCTGGCCGAAGCGGTCGGTGAGCGGGCGAAAGCTCTCGGGGCGCTTGCGCTTCTTGGGCTCGGGCACGTAGGTGGCGTCGACGAAGCCGCGCATCCAGTCGACCACCTCCTCGGGCGCGGGCACCTGGTCCACGCGCTCCTGGGCGTCGAGCCAGCGGCCGGCGTCGTGGTAGCTCAGCGACGCGGCCTGCGGCACGGCCACGGGCTCGCCGTCGAGCAGCCGGGATTCGTCGGGCCGCCACAGCACCCAGAAGCAGGGCTGCGGGCTTTCGAGGTTGAGGTAGTAGCCTTCGGCGTCGTCGCGGAACAGCTCGACCCGAAAGCGCGGGTACAGCCAGTGGCTGCTGCCCTCGGGGGCCTGCGCGGCGTCGATCGGCTCCACGGCCTGCGGCTCGTGGTGTTCGTCGCGCGCGAGCAGCGCGGTTTCATCGGGGCCGGCGTGCAGCATCACATCGGCCAGCACCCAGCGCCAGGGCTGCCAGCGCGCCATGGCGCCGGCCACGGGCTCGCGCCGCATCACGACATCGACCTCGATCGCGGGCCGGTGTCGTGCGGGCAGGGACGTGTGCTTGGCGTGCATAAGAAGGCGGGACTTTACGCCATCGTCCCGCCCCTGCCCCGGGCCGGGGCCGCATGCCCCGACGACCCGCTAAGGCTCAGTAGGTCTCGAGGTGCAGCCGGCCTTCGCGCTGCAGTGCAGCGCCCACGGTTTCCCAATCGAGCCCGGCCTGGGTGGCGATGTCGCGCAGCGCGAGCACCACCCCCTCTTCCATGCTCTTCAAGCCGCACACGTAGAAGTGCGCGTTCGGGTCCTTGAGCAGGGCGGCAACGTCGGCCGCGCGCTCGCGCAGCGCGTCCTGCACGTACTTCTTGGGCTGGCCCGGCGTGCGGCTGAAGGCCAGATTGATGTCGATGAAGTCCTTGGGCAGGTTCTGCAGCGGACCGAAGTACGGCAGTTCCTGCTGCGTGCGCGCGCCGAAGAACAGCATGAGCTTGCCACCCTCGAACTTGCCCGAGGCGCGCAGGCGCCGGCGCCATTCGGTCATGGCGCGCATGGGGGCCGAACCGGTGCCGGTGCAGATCATCACGATGTGGCTGCGCGGGTGGTTGGGCATGAGGAAGCTCGCGCCGAACGGCCCGATCACCTCGACCTTGTCGCCCACCTGCAAGTCGCACATGTAGTTGCTGGCCACGCCGCGCACCGGCTTGCCCGAGTGGTCCTCGAGCACGCGCTTGATGGTGAGCGAGAGGTTGTTGTGGCCTGCGCGCTCGCCGTTGCGCGGGCTCGCGATGCTGTACTGGCGCGCGTGGTGCGGCCGGCCTTTTTCATCGACACCGGGCGGGATCACGCCGATGCTCTGCCCCTCGAGCACGGGGAAGGGCATGCTGCCGAAATCGAGCACGATGTGGTGCGTGTCGTACTCGGTGCCGACCTCCGTCACGCGCAGGTTGCCCACCACGGTGGCCGTGACGGTCTTCTGCGCGGCCTTGGGGCCGTAGAGGTTGGTGAACGCGTGGGCGGCCGACCAGGGCGGCAGCGTGGAACCGTAGCGGGTGCTGATGAACTTGTCTTCCGTGGCCGCGGGCGCAGGGCTCGCGGGGGCCGACGCCGCGGCGGGCGCGGCCTCGGCCACGCCCGCGGCCGCGAGTTCCTCCGCGGGCAGTTCGGCGGGCAGGGACTCCCAGCCGAACTGGTCCTCGATGGAGTACGCGCGCGCCTTGGGCATGGTGCGCCAGTTGTCGATCGAGCCCGTGGGGCACGGCGGCACGCAGGCCATGCACAGGTTGCACTTGTCCGCATCGACCACGTAGTTGTTCGCGTCGTGCGTGATCGCACCCACGGGGCAGGTCGCCTCGCAGGTGTTGCACCGGATGCAGATCTCCGGATCGATCAGGTGCTGCTGGATGACAGCGAGTTCAACGGGCGCATTCATGGGAGATCAGCCGAAACGGACGTATTCGAAGTCGACGGGTTGGCGGTTGATGCCCATGACCGGCGGTGCGATCCAGTTGGCGAACTTGCCCGGCTCGACCACGCGGCCCATGAGCGAGGCCACGAAGGCGCGATCTTCCGCGGTCGGCAGCCATTCGTCCACCTTGGCGTTCCATTCCGACTCGCTGACCACGCGGCCCTCGGGCGACACCTTCACGCCCGCGAGCGTGCCGATGTTGCGGTGGAAGGCCTTGTGCGGCACCTTCAGGCGGTGCGGCAGACCGGCTTTCTCGATCAGCTTGTTCCAGCGCTCCACGCCGGCCATCGAGTCCTTGATGTAGTCGTCGCGCAGCACTTCGTTGAGCGCGTTGAGCATGGGGACTTCCTTCTCCACCAGCTGGCCGCCCTGCACGTCGAGCACCTTGTAGGTCTGGCCCTTGAGCTTGTGGTCGTCGCTGCGCTTGCCTTCTTCGTAGCGGCCCTTGAGACCCGAGCTGTAGAAGATGGCGGCGTTGCTCGACTGGTCGGCGCCAAACAGGTCGATGGTGACCGAGTAGTGGAAGTTCAGGTAGCGCTGGATGGTGGGCAGGTCGATCACGCCGGCCGCGCGCAGCTTGGCGGGGTCGTCGGTCTTGAGCTCGTTCATCACCTGGCAGGTGCGCGTGATCACGCGGCCCACGCCCGACTCGCCCACGAACATGTGGTGCGCTTCTTCGGTCAGCATGAACTTGGTCGTGCGGGCCAGCGGATCGAACGCGGACTCGGCCAGCGCGCAGAGCTGGAACTTGCCGTCGCGGTCGGTGAAGTAGGTGAACATGAAGAAGCTCAGCCAGTCGGGCGTCTTCTCGTTGAAGGCCTCGAGGATGCGCGGGTTGTCGGCGTCGCCGCTGTTGCGCTCGAGCAGGGCCTCGGCTTCTTCGCGGCCGTCGCGGCCGAAGTACTTGTGCAGCAGGTAGACCATGGCCCACAGGTGGCGGCCTTCTTCCACGTTCACCTGGAACAGGTTGCGCAGGTCGTACTGGCTGGGCGCGGTCAGGCCCAGGTGGCGCTGCTGTTCGACTGACGCGGGCTCGGTGTCGCCCTGCGTCACGATGATGCGGCGCAGGTTGGCGCGGTGTTCGCCAGGCACGTCTTGCCAGGCGGCCTCGCCCATGTGGTCGCCGAAGTGGATCTTGCGGTCGGCGTCACCGGGGTTGAGGAAGATGCCCCAGCGGTAGTCGGGCATCTTCACGTGGCCGAACTGGGCCCAGCCCTGCGGGTCCACGCTGACCGCGGTGCGCAGGTAGACGTCGAAGTTCTGCGAGCCCTCGGGACCCATGTCCTGCCACCACTGCAGGTAGTTGGGTTGCCAGTGCTCTAGCGCGCGCTGCAGCGTGCGGTCTTCAGAAAGGTTGACGTTGTTGGGAATCTTCTCGCTGTAGTTGATGGCAGACATCGCGGTTCTCCTGCGGGTTTCCTGTCGGTGGACTGACCTGCGGTTGCGGCTGGCTCCACCGGAGAACCCACCGCACAACGTTGGTTGATCAGACGCGGTTGAAATCGAACTGGGCCTTGTCGCCCTTGCCGTAGACCTTGAGCGCGCCCTTGTCGCCGACGGCGTTGGGGCGGATGAAGATCCAGTTCTGCCAGGCGGTGAGGCGGCCGAAGATGCGCGTGAGCATGTTTTCCTTCTGCGCGAAACGCAGGTTGGCCTCGAGGCCGGTGAGCGCGTCGGGCGACATGGCGGCGCGTTCCTCGATCGCGATGCGCACCTCGTCGGCCCAGTCGATGTCGTCGGGCGAGGAGGTGACCAGGCCGAGTTCGAGCGCGGCGTCGGCGTCGAGCGCCTTGCCCACCGCAGCGCGCACGGCTTCCATCGCGGCGCTCTCTTCGTAGAAGCGGCGCTGCAGGCGCGACTGGCCGTTCACCATGGGCAGCAGACCCAGGTTGAACTCGCCCAGCGTGATGCGCGGCGCCTTGGCTTCGTCGTCGGGCAGCGCGAGCATGTAGGTGCGGTCGGCGCAGAAGGCCAGTTCGGCCAGCGAACCCGCGAAGCACGAGCCCTGCTCGATCAGCGCGAACAGGCTGCGCGAGGACACGTCCAGGCGCGCGAAGGTGCGGCGCAGCAGGCCGATGGTTTCGCGCACGAACCAGTGGTTCTGGTGGCGCAGCAGCGTGGCGTCGCTGGCCAGCACGGCGGCGGCGTCGCCCTCGGTCTTGATCAGCCAGGTGCCGACGTCGAGCTCGTTGGTGCGCAGGTTGAGGATCGCGTCGTCGAGTTCACGCGCCATCTGCAGCGGCCACCACGAGGCGCCGGCGGCTTCGATGCCGGCGATGTCGGTGGGTTGCGCGGTCTTGGGCGCCTTCACGGTCAGCGTGGCGGTGCGCTTGGCGCGGTCGATGGCCACGCTCACGTTCGCGTATTCGATGCCGTCGGCGCTGTCGGTGCGCTGCACGCGCGGCAGGGCCACGCCCTGGGCATTGGCGGGGCGGTCGCTCTGCGCGGCCAGGGCCTCGGCGCGCTCTTTCACATGGGCCGCGAACTGCTGCGGCTTGGCGATCGAGTCGACCAGGCGCCAGTCGACCGCCTTCTTTCCGCGCACCCCTTCGCTGGTGGTGCAGAAGATGTCGGCGAGGTCGTGGCGCACGTGGCGCTTGTCGGTCACGCGGGTGAGGCCGCCGGTGCCGGGCAGCACGCCCAGCAGCGGCACCTCGGGCAGGCTCACGGCGCTGCTGCGGTCGTCGACCAGCACGATCTCGTCGCAGGCCAGGGCCAGCTCGTAGCCGCCGCCGGCGCAGGCGCCGTTGAGGGCCGCGATGAACTTCAGGCCGCTGTGCTGGGACGAGTCTTCGATGCCGTTGCGCGTTTCGTTGGTGAACTTGCAGAAGTTCACTTTCCAGGCGTGGCTGGAGAGGCCGAGCATGAAGATGTTGGCGCCCGAGCAGAACACGCGGTCCTTGAGGCTGGTGACCACCACGCTGCGCACCTGCGGGTGCTCGAAGCGGATGCGGTTGAGCGCGTCGTGCAGCTCGATGTCCACGCCCAGGTCGTAGCTGTTGAGCTTGAGCTTGTAGCCGGGGCGCAGGCCGCCGTCTTCGTCGATGTTGATGGACAGCGTGGCGATGGCGCCATCGACGCTGAGTTTCCAGTGGCGGTACTGGCCGGGTTCGGTGCGGTAGTCGACGGGGGCGGGCTGGCTCATGACGGTCTCCTCGGGGGCTGGGAAGGCAGCGGCACTGAAATGCCGTTGCCTTGAACGTGACCGGAATAATATTGCATGTCTCTGAGCGGCGTCAATGCACTTTTGTGCATGTTTCGACCGCCGGTCGGTTTTGTTCAGCCCGACACCAGCGCGCGGACCTCGTCGCTCAGGGCCTGGAAGGCCGCGTCCACGCTGCCGTAGGCGCTGGTGTTGAAGTGCAACTCTGCCTTGGAATAGAAAGCCGAGCGCCCCGCGAGGATGCGCTTGAGGTCTTCCATGGCCTCGCGGCTCGCGGCCATGGGCCGCATGTCGCCCTGCGCCGCCACGCGGCCCATGTGGTCGGCCGGATCGGCCTGCAGCCACACGGTGGTGCAGTGCGCGAGCAGCAGGTTGAAGTTGGCCGCGTCCGACACCAGGCCGCCGGGCGTGGCGATCACCACCTCGGGGTAGATCTGGATCGCCTCCTCGAGCGCACGGCGCTCGTAGCGCCGGTAGGCCGGCGTGCCGTAAAGCGCGTGGATCTCCTCGATGCTGCAGCCGGCGAACTTCTCGATCTCGCGGCTGAGCTCGATGAAGGCGTAGCCCAGGTCGTCGGCCAGGCGCTGGCCCAGCGTGGACTTGCCCGCCCCGCGCAGGCCGATGAGCGCGATGCGCGTGCGCCGCGTGGCGTCGGTGTCGGCCTGGCCCTGGCCCAGCGCGCTGCCGATGGCCATGCGCACGCGGCGCAGGTCGGCCTCGGGGCGGCCGGCCAGCATCTCGCGGATCAGCAGCCATTCCGGTGAGCTTGTGCTCACATCGCCAATAAGTTCGGCGAGCGGGCACTGCAGCGCCTCGGCCACCTGCAGCAGCACCAGGATGGACGCGTTGCCCGTGCCGTACTCGAGGTTGGCGAGGTGGCGCTCGGACACGTCGGCCGCGATCGCCACCGCCTTGCGCGTCATGCCGCGGCGCGAGCGCAGCGTGCGCACGCGCTCGCCCAGCGACACCAGGAACGGATGGCGGTCTTCTTCGACCGGCACGGTCGGGCTGGGGGCGGCTTCGGCGTCCATGGGGGGAGGCGGTGTAAGGGACTCGGGGATGTCCGGGCTTGCCAAATGGCAGAACATGCACTTTAATGCAGGTTCGCGAGCACGCAAGATAGTGCACTTTATCGCTTCAACGGCCCCAACACCAGCCCGGATTTCAGCCCCGCCATGAGCCAGACCCCCCTCCTGCCCAACATCGTCGCCGGTCAAGCCCAATCGGGCCAAGGCGCGGGCACGCCCCTGTTCGACCCGGTGCTCGGCACCGAACTCGTGCGCGTGAGCCGCGACGGCCTGGACGTGGCGAGCGCCTTCCGCTTCGCGCGCGAACAGGGCGGGGCCGCGCTGCGCGCCCTGAGCTACCGCGAACGCGCCGGCCTGCTGGCCGCTGTGGTGCAGGTGCTGCAGGCCAAACGCGACGACTACTACGCGATCGCCACCGCCAACTCGGGCACGGTCACGCGCGACTCCGCGGTCGACATCGACGGCGGCATCTTCACGCTCGGCCAGTACGCCAAGTGGGGCGAGAAACTGGGCGATGCGCGCGCCCTGCTCGACGGCGGCCGCATCCGCCTGGGCAAGGACGAAGGCTTCCAGGCCCAGCACATCCTCACCCCCACGCGCGGTCTGGCGCTGTTCATCAACGCCTTCAACTTCCCGAGCTGGGGCCTGTGGGAAAAAGCCGCGCCCGCGCTGCTGTCGGGCGTGCCCGTGGTGGTCAAGCCCGGCACGCCCACGGCCTGGCTCACGCAGCGCATGGTGCAGGACGTGGTCGAGGCCGGTGTGCTGCCCGCGGGCGCGCTGTCGGTGATCTGCGGCTCGTCGCACGGCCTGCTCGACGCGCTCGAACCCTTCGACGTGCTGTCCTTCACCGGTTCGGCCGACACCGCCGCGCTGATCCGCGGCCACGACGCCGTGGCCAAGCGCTCGGTGCGCGTGAACATCGAGGCCGACAGCCTCAACAGCGCCCTGCTCGACCCCGCGGCCACCGCCGACAGCGAAGCCTTCAAGCTGTTCGTCAACGAGGTCGCGCGCGAGATGACGGTCAAGAGCGGGCAGAAGTGCACCGCGATCCGCCGCGCCTTCGTGCCGCGCGCGCTGTACCAAGCCGCCGCCGACGCGATCGGTGCCAAGCTCGCCAAGACCACCGTGGGCAACCCGCGCAACGAAGCCGTGCGCATGGGCGCGCTGGTGAGCCGCGCGCAGTTCGACAGCGTGCGCGAAGGCCTGGCGCAATTGCTCACCGAAGCCCAGGCGCTGTACGACGGCCGCAGCCAGGCCCTGGTTGACGCCGACCCCGCCGTGGCCGCCTGCGCCCAACCCGTGCTGCTGGGCACCAGCGACCCGGTGGCCGCGCGCGTGCTGCACGATGTGGAGGTGTTCGGCCCCGTGGCCACCCTGATGCCCTACGACAGCGAGACCCAGGCCTACGGGCTGATCCGCCGTGGCCAGGGCTCGCTCGTGGCTTCGGTCTACAGCGCCGACCCGGCTTTCACTGCGCGCGCCGCGCTCGAGCTCGCCGACAGCCACGGCCGCGTGCACGCGATCTCGCCGGAGGTCGCGCAGTCGCAGACCGGCCATGGCAACGTGATGCCGCACTCGCTGCACGGCGGCCCGGGCCGCGCGGGCGGCGGCGAAGAGCTGGGCGGCCTGCGCGCGCTCGGCTTCTACCACCGCCGCAGCGCGGTGCAGGCGCACACCGGTGCGCTCGACGCGCTCGCCGCCAGCGCCACGCCGCTGGCCTTCTGAGCCCGCGCCCGCACACCCACAAGACCCGAGGAGACAAGCCATGACCGCCCCCACCGTGGCCGCGCCGCCGGCGCGCTTCAACTTCGCCCGCCACCTGATCGAGCGCAATGCAGCCCGCGCGGCCAAGACCGCGCTCATCGACGACCAGGGCCGCCTGAGCTACGGCGAACTCGCCGACGCCGTGGCCCGCTTCGGCGCGGCGCTGCGCCAGCTCGGCCTGCGGCGCGAGGAACGCGTGCTGCTGCTCGCGCACGACAGCAGCGATTGGGTGGTGGCCTTCCTGGGCGCGCTGCACGCGGGTGTGGTGCCCGTGGCCATCAACACCCTGCTGCCGGCCAAGGACATCGCCTACATGCTCGGCGACAGCCGCGCGCAAGCGGCCATCGTCTCGGGCGCGCTGCTGCCCACGCTGCAAGAGGCCATGGCCCAGGGCGGCCATGAGGTGCAGCACCTGATCGTCTCGCGCGGCAGCGCCCTGCCCGCCGGCGCACGCGCCTTCGACGCGCTCGTGAAAGCCGCGCAACCCGCGGCCCCCGCCGACACGCACGCCGACGAGCCCGCGTTCTGGCTCTACTCGAGCGGCTCCACCGGCGCGCCCAAGGGCACGGTGCACAGCCAGGCCAACCTCTACTGGACCGCCGAGCTCTATGGCCGCGGCGTGCTGCAGCTGCGCGAGAGCGACACGGTGTTCTCGGCCGCCAAACTGTTCTTCGCCTATGGCCTGGGCAATGCGCTGAGCTTTCCGCTCAGCGTGGGCGCGAGCGTGGTGCTGATGGCCGAGCGGCCCACGCCGCAGGCCTGCTTCCATCGCATGACGCAGCACCAGCCCACCGTGTTCTGCGGCGCGCCCACGGGTTACGGCGGCATGCTCGCCAGCCCCGACCTGCCCGCGAAAAGCGCGGTGGCGCTGCGCCTGTGCTCCTCGGCCGGCGAGGCCCTGCCGCAGGACATCGGCGAGCGCTGGACGCGCCATTTCGGCGTCGAGATCATCGACGGCATCGGCTCCACCGAGATGCTGCACATCTTCCTGTCCAACGTGCCCGGCCAGGTGCGCTACGGCACCACGGGCTTTCCGGTGCCGGGCTATGCGGTGGAGCTGCGCGGCGAAGACGGCCAGCCCGTGGCCACGAACCCCGACGGCTCGTCGGAGATCGGCGACCTCTACATCCAGGGCCCGAGCGCCGCGCTCATGTACTGGAACAACCGCAGCAAGAGCCGCGACACCTTCCAGGGCGGCTGGACCAAGAGCGGCGACAAGTACCTGCGCAACGCCGATGGCACCTACACCTACGCGGGCCGCAACGACGACATGCTCAAGGTCAGCGGCATCTACGTGAGCCCCTTCGAGGTGGAAGCCACGCTGGTGCAGCACCCCGCGGTGCTCGAGGCCGCGGTGATCGGCAAGGAAGACAGCGACGGCCTGACCAAGACCAAGGCCTATGTGGTGCTCAAGCCGGGCCAGCAGGCCAGCTCCGCCGATCTGCAGGCCTTCGTGAAGGAGCGCCTGGCGCCCTACAAGTACCCGCGCTTCATCGAGTTCCTCGACGAACTGCCCAAGACCGCCACCGGCAAGATCCAGCGCTTCCGGCTGCGCGAGCGCGAGAAGGCGGCGGGCTGAACGCGCTCAGCCGATCTCCAGCGCGGTGAGCGCGTACTGGCGCGGCAGGTCGATGCGCGGCGCCGGCCCGCGGTACATGCGCGCGGTGGGAAAGCCCGCCACCATGCCCTGCCGCTCGGCCAGCGAGATCGCTTCGCGGTTGGGTTCGGGGATGTCGAGGTAGACCGGCTCGCGCAGCACCACGCAGCCCAGCAGCGCATCGAGCAGGGCCTCGGCGATGGCGGGCGTGTCGGCGCACAGCGGGCCGATCTTGTGGCCATTGGCGCAGGCACGCACAACGCCATAGCCCTTGAGCCGCCCGTCCTGCCACCAGCCCAGCGCCATGCCGTAGCGCTGCTGGATCCAGGCCTGCAGGAAGACCGGGCGCGGTTCGGGGTGGAAAGCGCGGTCGTACACGGCCAGCGCCTCGAACGGGATCGCCGTGAGCTTGACGATGCGCGGGTCGCGCGGCTGCGGGCTGCGGCCCACGGCCTGGTAGCGCCGGTTGTGCCAGGCCAGGTCGAAGCCGCTGCGGCGGTAGTTGTGCTGCTGCTCGACCACGCCGTCGAGCCCCACGATGCAGCCGCGCAGGTGCTCGAGTGCGGCCTTCCAGACCGCCATGCCCAACCCCCGGCCGCGCAGGTCGGGCCGCACGATGTACAGGCCCACGAAACCGTAGCTGGTGCCGTAGCGCAGGCCGCTGATGGTGGCCGCGGGCTGGCCGTCGAGGCTGGCCATGAAATGGCCGCGCACGTCGATGGGGTGGAAGATGTCGCCGTCGTGGCGGCCGGGATTCCAGCCCTCTTCTTCGGCCCAGCGCAGGGCGGTGCCGAGCTGGGTGCGGTTCATGCGCTGGATCTGGTGGGGGGGCGTGTGCTTCACGGTGGGCCTCCTGCTGCGTCGGAAGCCCCGATGACACCGCAGTCCCCCCCGCGCCTTCCATACCCCCCGGGAGGTATTCGCACCCCCGTGGAAACACCGAGCCCGACGGGCCCGGGGTTGGCCTTCGCGGACTCAGGTGTCCTTGGAGATCTTGATGCTCGGGAACTTCGACGAGAAGTCCTTGGCCTTGGCCGCGATCTTGATGGCCACCTGGCGCGCCACGCCCTTGTAGAGGCCGGCGATCTCGCCGTCGGGGTCGGCCACCACGGTGGGCATGCCGCTGTCGGCCTGCACGCGGATGCTCATGTTGAGCGGCAGCGCGCCGAGGTAGTCCATGCCGTACTCGGCCGCCATGTTCTTGCCGCCGTCGGCGCCGAAGATGTGCTCGACGTGGCCGCACTTCTCGCACACGTGCACGGCCATGTTCTCGACGATGCCCAGGATGGGCACGCCCACCTTCTCGAACATCTTGATGCCCTTGCGGGCGTCGAGCAGCGCGATGTCCTGCGGCGTGGTCACGATCACCGCGCCCGTGAGCGGCACGCGCTGCGACAGCGTGAGCTGGATGTCGCCGGTGCCCGGCGGCATGTCGACGATCAGGTAGTCGAGCTCTTTCCAGTTGGTCTGGCGCAGCAGCTGCTCGAGCGCCTGCGTGGCCATGGGCCCGCGCCAGATCATGGCCTCGTCGCGGTCGATCAGGAAGCCGATCGAGATGCACTGGATGCCGTAGTTCTCGAGCGGCTCCATGGTCTGGCCGTCGGCGCTCTCGGGGCGGCCTTCGATGCCCAGCATCATGGGCTGGCTCGGGCCGTAGATGTCGGCGTCGAGCACGCCCACGCGCGCGCCTTCGGCGGCCAGCGCCAGCGCGAGGTTGACCGCGGTGGTGCTCTTGCCCACACCGCCTTTGCCCGAGGCCACGGCGATGATGTTCTTGACGTTGGGCATGAGCTGCACGCCGCGCTGCACCGCGTGCGCGATGACCTTGGTGCTCAGGTTGACCGAGACGTTCTCGACGCCGGGCACACCGCGCGCGGCCGCGATCAGGGCCTTGCGCAGCGCGGGCATCTGGCTCTTGGCGGGATAGCCCAGCTCGACGTCGAAGGCCACGTCACCGTCGTTGACCTGCAGGTTCTTGAGCGCCTTGGTGGTCACGAAGTCGCGCCCGGTGTTCGGGTCCTGCACGGCCTGCAAGGCTTGCAGCAGGGCTTGTTGGTCGACGGACATGGGGAAATGGCTCCAGGGGAAAGTGGGGTTGTCTGCGCCGGGCCGGGGTGCGGTGGCGGGGCGGTGCTCTGCGGCGGCGCAGAGTCTACCGTCCGGGGGCGGGGGGCGGGATTCACACAAGCGGCGTGCGGTCATCGGCCCACCTAAAATCGCCGGTTCCCCTGAAGAAAGCCCCGCCATGAGCCCGCGCCGCCTGTTCGTCACCACCGCCCTGCCCTACGCCAACGGCCACTTCCACATCGGCCACATCATGGAATACATCCAGGCCGACATCTGGGTGCGGTTCCAGCGCATGCAGGGCCACCAGGTGCATTTCGTCTGCGCCGACGACGCGCACGGCGCGCCGATCATGATCGCGGCCGACAAGGCGGGCAAGACGCCGCAGCAGTTCGTGGCCGACATCGCCGCGGGCCGCAAGCCCTACCTCGACGGCTTTCACATCGGCTTCGACAACTGGCACAGCACCGACGCGCCCGAGAACCACGAGCTCGCGCAGCAGATCTACAAAGACCTGAAAGCCGCCGGCCTGATCGAGACGCGCACCATCGAACAGTTCTTCGACCCCGAGAAGAACATGTTCCTGCCCGACCGCTTCATCAAGGGCGAGTGCCCCAACTGCCACGCCAAAGACCAGTACGGCGACAACTGCGAGGTCTGCGGCAAGGTCTACAGCCCGACCGACCTGATCAACCCCTACTCGGCGCTCTCGGGCGCCAAGCCGGTGCTCAAGCACTCCGAGCATTTCTTCTTCAAGCTCTCCGACCCGCGCTGCCTGGCCTTCCTCAAGCAGTGGACCACGAGCGGCGCGGTGCAGCCCGAAGTGCTCAACAAAATCAGCGAGTGGATCGCGCCCGACGAGAACGGCCAGACCAAGCTCGGCGACTGGGACATTTCGCGCGACGCGCCCTATTTCGGCATTGAAATCCCCGACGCGCCGGGCAAGTACTTCTACGTCTGGCTCGATGCGCCCGTGGGCTACCTGGCCTCGCTCAAGAACTGGCTGGGCAAGCAGGGCATGGACTACGCCGCCTTCATGGCCGACCCGGCGACCGAGCAGTTCCACTTCATCGGCAAGGACATCATCACCTTCCACACGCTGTTCTGGCCGGCCATGCTGCACTTCAGCGGCCGCAAGACGCCCAACGCGGTGTTCGTGCACGGCTTCCTCACCGTGAACAACGGCGAGAAGATGAGCAAGAGCCGTGGCACCGGGCTCGACCCGCTCAAGTACCTGCAGCTCGGCATGAACCCCGAGTGGCTGCGCTACTACCTGGCTGCCAAGCTCAGCGCGCGCAACGAAGACATCGACTTCAACCGCGAAGATTTCCTGCTGCGCGTCAACAGCGACCTGATCGGCAAGTTCATCAACATCGCGAGCCGCGCGGCGGGCTTCATCGCCAAGCGCTTCGAGGGCCGGCTCGGCGCGGCCTCGGCCGACGGTGCCGCGCTGCTGCAAGCGCTGCAGGCGCGCGCCGAGGCCGTGGCCACGCTGTTCGACACGCGCGAGTACGGCAAGGCGCTGCGCGAGGTCATGGCGCTGGCCGATCAGGTCAACGCCTACGTCGACCAGAACAAGCCCTGGGAGCTCGCCAAGCAGGAGGGCCAGGACGCGCGGCTGCACGACGTGTGCAGCACCTGCATCGAGGCCTTCCGCCTGCTCACGCTCTACCTCAAGCCGGTGCTGCCCGCCCTGGCCGCGCAGGTCGAGGCTTTCCTGCAGGTGGCGCCCATGCAGTGGGCCGACGCCGCCCGCCTGCTCGGCGCGGGCCACGCCATCCAGCCCTACCAGCACCTGATGCAGCGCGTGGACGTGAAGCAGCTCGACGCCCTGTTCGAGCCGCCGCCCGCGCCCGTGGAGGCCGCGCCCGTGCCCGGTGGCGAGCCGATCGCCGACACCATCACCATCGACGACTTCGCCAAGATCGACCTGCGCATCGCGCAGATCGTCGAGTGCGAGCGCGTGGAAGGTTCGACCAAGCTGCTGCGCCTCACGCTCGACGTGGGCGAGGGCAAGACCCGCAACGTCTTCAGCGGCATCGCCAGCGCCTACCAGCCCGAGCAGCTCAAGGGCAAGCTCACCGTGCTGGTGGCCAACCTGGCGCCGCGCAAGATGAAGTTCGGCGTGAGCGAAGGCATGGTGCTGGCCGCGAGCCACGCCGACGAAAAAGCCGCGCCCGGCATCTACGTGCTCGAGCCCGGCCCGGGCGCGCAGCCGGGCATGCGGGTGCGCTGATCAGCGCTTCTGCAGATCCGGGTCGGGCATGGTCCCGGTCTTGATCACCCGCAGGTCGCGGTTGAAGGCCACGCTGAAGAGCATGGGCTCGGTGCCGCCCTTGGGCTGGAAGCGCCAGTCCTGGTGTGTCTCGCCGCTCAGGGCGTAGGTCTGCACCTTTCGCGGCTTGCCCAGCAGGCGGCGCACCTGCTCCATGGCCATGCCCGGTTGCACCTGGGCGAAGGTTTCTTCATTGAGCACCTGCGCCACCTTCACCAGCACGCCGTCGGCGCCGATGGTGATCATGTAGTTCACCACGCCCTCGGGCTGGCGGTTGTACTCGTAGACCTGCGCGCCATCGGCGCCGTCCCACACCGCTTCGGGCTGGCCGAATTTCTCGCGCACGTCGGCCTCGGTGGACACGCCGGGTTCGAGCTCGGCGATGTTCTGCAGGTCGCAGGCGCCCACGAGACCCACCGCGGCCAGGGTGGCGGTGATCAAACGGCCCAGGCGCCACCAGGCGCTGCGCGTGTCGGCTCGGCTCATGCGGTCTCCAATGGTCTCGGGCGGCCAGTGTAGGCCGGCAACCGGGGCTGCGCGTTGCCATCGGTAACATGCGGGGCATGACCGGCCTGCCACCGCTCGCCCCGTTCCGCCCGCGCCTGCTCGCCGTGCTGCGCGGCTACGACAGGGCGCGCTTCGGCCGCGACCTGGGCGCCGGGGTCACGGTGGGCATCGTGGCGCTGCCGCTGGCCATGGCCTTCGCCATCGCGAGCGGCCTGCCGCCCCAGGCCGGGCTGTGGACGGCCATCATCGGCGGCCTGCTGGTGGCCATGCTCGGCGGCACGTCGGTGCAGATCGCCGGGCCCGCGGGCGCGTTCATCGTCATCGTCTACGGCATCGTCGAGCGCTACGGCGTGGCCAACCTGCTGATCGCCACCGCGAGCGCGGGCGTGTTGCTGTTCCTGCTCGGCCTGTTCCGCCTGGGCGCGCTGGTGCGCTACGTGCCCGTGAGCGTGGTGATCGGCTTCACCAACGGCATCGCGGTGCTGATCGCGTTCTCGCAGCTGCGCGACCTGCTGGGCCTGCAGGTCGACAAGATGCCCGCGAGCTTTTTCGGGCAGATGCGCGTGCTGGCCACGCACGCCGGCGGCATCAACCCCTGGGCGCTCGCGCTGGGCACGCTGTGCGTGCTGGGCCTGGTGCTGTGGCCGCGCCTGTGGGCCATGGACTCGCGCTTTCGCCGCCGCATCGAGCGGCTCGACGTGCCCGGTGCGCTGCGCGCGACCTCGCGCATTCCGGGCCCGGTGGTGGCGCTGGTGACGCTGTCGCTGCTGGCCTGGGCGCTGGAGCTGCCGGTGGAGACCATCGGCACGCGCTTCGGCGGTATTCCCCAGGGCCTGCCCGCGTTCGCCTTGCCCGATTTTTCGTGGGAAACCGTGCGACTGCTGGTCACGCCCACGCTCACCATCGCGCTGCTCGGCGCGGTGGAGTCGCTGTTGTGCGCGCGCGTGGCCGACCAGCTCAGCACCACGCCCAAGCACGACCCGAACCAGGAGCTCATGGCCCAGGGCGTGGCCAACCTCGTGGTGCCCTTCTTCGGCGGCATGCCGGTCACGGGCACCATCGCGCGCACCGTCACCAACATCCGCGCCGGCGCAGGCTCGCCGGTGGCGGGCATGGTGCACTCGGCCACGCTGGCGCTGGTGGTGCTGGTGGCCGCGCCGCTGGCCTTCCACATCCCGCTCGCGGTGCTCGCGGGCGTGCTGCTGTTCGTGGCCTGGAACATGGGCGAATGGCGCGAGTTCGCGCGGCTGCGGCACTTCAGCAACCACTACCGGCTCATGCTGCTGAGCACCTTCGCCGTCACCATTGTGTTCGACCTCACGGTGGCCGTGGAGCTGGGTCTGGTGCTGGCCGTGGTGCTGTTCGTGCGGCGCCAGCAGGCGCTGTTCCGGGTGGAGCCCGTGGTGAGCGCCGAGGGGCGCCAGACCTGGCGCCTGTATGGATCGCTGTTCTTCGGCAACGTCACCCGCATCGACCCGCTGATCGCGGCCGCCGAGGCCAGCCCGGGCCCGCTGCACCTCACGCTGGACGCGCAGTTGCTGGTGTCGCTCGACACCACCGGCCTGGACGCGCTCGAGCAGTTGCGCAAGGCCCTGGGGCGGCGCGGCGGGCGGCTGGAGCTCACGGGTCTGCAGCCGCAACCGGCCTCGCTGATCCAGCGCTCGGGCTTCGCGGCCCGGCTGGCCGAGGGCACCGAGGGGTCGGGGCACGGCCGGTAAAATCGCGGGTTTCCTGTTCCGGACGCCCCGCCATGTCCTTCTTCCGCCGCCCCGACTACCGCTCCGAGACCACCGAGTTCATCGACCAGCTCAAGGCCAGCAAGCCCGGCCTGGAACAGCGCCAGCGCGAGGGCCGCAACCTGCTGTGGGACAAGACCATCGACCGCGAATTCGCGGCCGAAGCCCAGGCGGCCCGCGTGGCGCAGAAGCCCTACGTCTACCAGACCGAGCCTGGCTTGAAGTGAGCCAGGAGCCCGCGCCGTCCCTCGACGAGGCCCCCCAGGGCCTGGACGAGGTGCTGCCCAGTGTGGTCGACGGCGTGGCGCTTGCGCGGCTCTACGGCGAGCCGCTGTTCAAGCTGCCGCAGGACCTCTACATCCCGCCCGACGCGCTGCGCGTCTTCCTCGAGGCCTTCGAGGGCCCGCTGGACCTGCTGCTCTACCTGATCCGCAAGCAGAACTTCAACATCCTCGACATCCCGATGGCGGGGGTGACGCGCCAGTACCTCACCTACGTCGAGGAAATCCGCGCACACAACCTCGAACTCGCGGCCGAGTACCTGCTGATGGCCGCGATGCTGATCGAGATCAAGTCGCGCATGCTGCTGCCGCCCAAGAAAACGGCCGAGGGCGAAGAGGCCGAAGACCCACGCGCCGAACTCGTGCGCCGCCTGCTCGAGTACGAGCAGATGAAGCTCGCGGCGCAGCGTCTGACCGAGGTGCCGCAGTACGGGCGCGACTTCCTGCGCGCCCAGGTCTACGTGGAGCAGGCCCTGGTGCCGCGCTTCCCCGACGTCAACCCCATCGACCTGCAGAGCGCCTGGCGCGACATCCTCAAGCGCGCCAAGCTCGTGCAGCACCACAAGATCAGCCGCGAAGAGCTCTCGGTGCGCGAGCACATGAGCATCGTGCTGCGCCAGCTGCAGGGGCGCCAGTTCGTCGAGTTCGGCGAGCTGTTCGACGTCAGCCGCGGCCAGCCCGTGCTGGTCGTGACCTTCATCGCCATGCTCGAGCTCGCCAAGGAAACCCTGATCGAGCTCACCCAGGCCGAGGCCTTCGCACCGATCTACGTGCGCCTCGCCTACACCCCCGCATCATGAGCCTCCAACACTTCGACGTCCTGGTCATCGGCAGCGGCCTGGCCGGGCTCAGCACGGCCCTGCACCTGTCGGCCACGCACCGCGTGGCCGTGATCACCAAGCGCGCGCTGCTCGACGGCTCGAGCAACTGGGCGCAGGGCGGCATCGCCGCGGTGCTCGCCGAGGGTGACAGCTACGCCTCGCACGTGGAAGACACGCTGGTGGCCGGCGCCGGCCTGAGCGACCGCGAGGCCACCGAGTTCACGGTGGAGAACGCGCCCGCGGCCATCGCCTGGCTGCGCGAGCTCGGTGTGCCGTTTTCCACCGAAGCCGGTGAACTGCACCTCACGCGCGAAGGCGGCCACAGCCACCGACGCATCGTGCACGCGGCCGACGCCACGGGTGCCGCGGTGCAGGCCACGCTGGTCGAGCGCGTGCGCCGCACGCCCAACATACAGATCTTCGAGCACCACATGCTGGTCGATCTGATCACCGACCGCCGCGTGCCCGGGGCCAGCCAGGAGCGCCGCTGCTTCGGCGCCTACGTGCTCGACACCGTGGCCGACGAGGTCGTGACCTTCTCGGCGCGGCACACCGTGCTTGCCACGGGCGGCGCGGGCAAGGTCTACCTGTACACCACCAACCCCGACACCGCCACGGGCGACGGCATCGCCGCGGCCTGGCGCGCGGGCTGCCAGGTGGCGAACATGGAGTTCATCCAGTTCCACCCCACCTGCCTGTACCACCCGCACGCCAAGAGCTTCCTGATCACCGAGGCGGTGCGCGGCGAGGGCGGCCTGCTCAAGCTGCCGCCGCACCTGGGTGGCCACCGCTTCATGCCCGACCACGACCCGCGCGCCGAGCTCGCGCCGCGCGACGTGGTGGCGCGCGCGATCGACCACGAGATGAAGAAGCACGGCCTCGACTGCGTGCACCTGGACATCTCGCACCAGAGCCCCGAATTCCTGCGCGAGCACTTCCCCAACATCCTTGCGCGCTGCGCCGAGCTCGGCATCGACATCACGAAAGAGCCCATCCCCGTGGTGCCGGCCGCGCACTACACCTGCGGCGGCGTGGTGACCGACCTCGACGGCCGCACCGAGATCGCGGGCCTGTATGCAGTGGGCGAGACCACCTGCACCGGCCTGCACGGTGCCAACCGGCTCGCGAGCAACTCGCTCGTGGAGTGCATGGTGTTCGCCCAGGCCGCGGTGGGCGCCATCCGCGGCACGCCCGCGCCGCAGCCGCCCGCACTGCCCGAGTGGGACGACAGCCGCGTGACCGACGCCGACGAGATGGTGGTGATCTCGCACAACTGGGACGAGCTGCGCCGCTTCATGTGGGACTACGTGGGCATCGTGCGCACCAACAAGCGCCTGGAGCGCGCGGCGCACCGCATCACGCTGCTTCAGCGCGAAATCCACGAGTTCTATGCGCAGTTCCACGTCACGCGCGACCTGCTCGAGCTGCGCAACCTGGTGCAGGTGGCCGACTTGATCGTGATGTCGGCCATGCTCCGACACGAAAGCCGCGGCCTGCACTTCAGCCGCGACTACCCGGGGCTGCTGCCTGAAGCGAAGCCGACGATTCTGGTGCCGCCGGCGCGGTGAGCGGCTGGCCGAGCCGGTCGATTCATTCCGCGGGGAACGGCACCTCGATCGGCTTGCGTTCGGGGTCGGCGAGGAAACGGACGTAGGTTTCCACGGCCAGCTTGTACTGCGCGAAGCTGACTTCGCCGCCTTCGCCCTGGCTGTACAAGCCTTCGAACCAGACCTTGTCGGGCGTGATGTGGGCTACCCAGGCATTGCCGTCGGATTCGATGAGCTCGGCTTCGCCCGCTTCTATGCGGCGAATCTCTGTAAGCGCAGTTGCACCCGATCCTTTAGCACTTTGGATATCGCCATCAATCGCGGCGCACATCAGTTTGAACTCGTCGCGCGCAGCGCCGTACTCGTCAACGACCTGGATCCTGGGTGTTAGAACACGTTGGCCCGCGCACTCGGCGATCGTCGAGCGCTGGACTTTCAATAAAAGTGGTGGTCTCACTGCTCGCCTCCGAGCGGATAGAACGTTGTGCGTTGGTTCGTCGAATCCCAGAAAAACTTCATCTTGATTCCGCTGGGACTAGTACCCTCCCATCCCCCGTTGGGCGCGGGCAACTTGTTCTTGAACGCCTCGGACACCTCGTATTCAGTTCGCGCCTGTGACCATGACGGCGGGAAGAACGTGGACTCGCGAGCCTTGTCTACCCACTTACCTTTGTCCGCATCCCAGATTTGCACCGGCGCCTCATACGTCCCATTGGCGTTGTAGCTGATCTCCGCCCCCGGCTTGATCCGCGCCTCCCCATCCGCCGCGAGCTCCGCATGGTAGCCAGTGGCCTTACCTTTCGCATTGATCTCGCCCTCCAGCACGTGATCCATGTCGAATCGGTTGTCCTTGAGCACCTGCTGATCGGTCTTGGCGATGTACTCCGCATCGCGGCTGGTGTCGGGCTCATTCGGCCGGAAACGGCACCTCGATGGTCTTGTGCTCGGGATCGGATAGGAAACGCACGTAAGTATCTACAGCCAACTTGAATTGATCGAGGCTGACCGCGCCGCCTTCGCCTTGCTCGTATTGACCTTCAAACCAAACCCGACTCGGAGTGATGTACGTGTACCAAGCATTGCCTCCCAGCTCCTCTGCAAAGGATTCAGCGCGCTCCACACGTCGAATGGCTTCCATGGTCATCGCACCCGACCCCTTGGCATTTTGGATATCGGACATGATGGCGTCGCACATCAATCTGAACCGGGGAACACACAGCTGCCAACGAGACTCTTGCGGAGCCTCGTCGGTATCGACAACTTCAAGCCATCGCCCCGGCCACTTCTTCGACGGATCGGCGTTAGCCACATGTTCGACCATGGTCGCACGCAACATTAAGTGCATTCGGGCTCCTAGCTAGAGCATCAAGCACGCTGGCGGCGACAACCTAGGCAGTTAACACTTCTCTGAGCCGCTAGGCTTTTTGCCCGACTTCTCGATCTCGGACCAGCCCACAGCATCCCCATCGAAGGGGCGTAATCCAATCGCCGAAGCGCTGTTGGAAAGTCCCGCGAAGCCTAGCAACACACAGCCGACCACAAATGCCATGCCGCCCAAAACGCGACTTTCAGAGTAAAGAAGCGTGTAGCCAATCAAAGCCGACCCTGCGTCTCGCCTTCGACCTTGCGCAGGCCCGCGTTGGCTTCGAGACACTTACTTCAGCTGCTCTCCCGTGCAGGCAGCGGTTCCCGTCTCTGGATCCAGCAAACAACTCCACCAGCGGGTGAGCAAGTAGACCTCGCACCCCGGACGCCACACGCCTTTGGGTTCCGGGACAATCGCTGAGCGTTCGTCCAAGTTCAAAGCGGTAAAAGGGTCGAGGAAGCCCATGGCGGTATAGCGACCATCAGAATTGCCCTGCGCATGCATTTCTTTGGCGCGCTCGTGCAACCGATCCCAAGGCATCCGCGTCTCGTTTTCCACCCGCCGCACCTGCCACACCACTTCGTTTTTCACGTTCATACGAAAGACGTTGTGGTTCGCGAGTTCGATGTCTGGCCAATCCTTTCCCATTGGGAAGTCGGGTGTTGAATACGGACTTAGATGAACGATGCGATCCCCTCCAAGCAGAGAGACAACATCACAAACCTGCAAATCACAGAACTTCAGAATTTCTCTGCTCATCTGATGGGCCTCGGATTGGAGAACCAACTACGAAACTCAACCATGTCTTTCGGCTGACTCGTCACCTCAAACTGCACGCCACCACCGCCCCCGTTACCTCCCAACCCCTGCTTGATCTGCACGTCGTTGGCTACCGACACCCGCATGGTCTGGCCTGCTGACACCCTGACATCCACCACGTGCGTGGGCACTTGCGGCAAAGCGAACTTACTGGCGATTTGCTCGGCACTGAGACCTTGGATATCTTCCGCCCGCATCATCCATGTCCCAGCCACTTCAGACTCGCCAGTGCGCACTGTCACGATTTGTGCGTTTTAGGCCTGGTCGGCTGCCCTAAACAATCAATGTCATTTATTGATTGGCGTTCGAGGCAAACGTCCAACCGAACTGTTATCAGCTTTTGGATTGCTCACATGAATCCATAAATAAAAGTTGGCTGCATCAAAGGCACTTGTAAAGATCGAGGGTCGCGAGCGCCTTCCTCGTTCCGAGTGATAGACAAGCCACACACCATCTTCTTTGTGTATGTTCCACCCTCCATCTGGAAACGCGTCGGGAACGCCGAGCATCTTCACATCCACATTCACCTTTAGTCTTTGAAGCTCAGCAGCAAGCTCCCTTAGCGGCCAGTCCGGATCCGCATCGGGAAGCGATGGAGGAAACTCATAGCGATCACTCCACTGAATGTTCATGGTTTAACTCTCATATTTTTGAGATATCCATACTGGATCAATTCGTCGATGTTGGCGTAGCCATTCTTCACCTCTGGAATCACAGCCCGCATCTGCACTCCCCCTCCTGGCTGGTTGAAAGCCGGAGCGACCTTTTCTTCCACGACGGTGAACGGCTTGAGAACTGAATACTGCTCATAGGGATCGGCTTGCTTTCCAGGGGGTAGCGCCCGTTGTTCCAGCGGCGTGTCCACGGGCGAAAAGTACTGACCACTCCTGGAGCCGTAGCGATCCAAGGTATTTCCAACGTCCATCGTGACCGTTTTCGCTGTTCCCGGAACGGCACCATTGTTGGGCGCTTGTTGTTGCCAGTCCCATTCTCCGCCCGGACGTGTTGAGGTGGGACTTCTGAAGTGATCGAACTGCTGCCAGTCATCTCGAAGGGCGTTGTTGCTTACCTTCGTCATCTCATCGGCCGACGTCTTGCCCAACGCATCGAGCGCGCGCAGGCTGCCATTGCCGCCTCCGGTCGCCACGTGGATCCCGAGCTTGGCCAAATCCAGCGCCGCCTTGGCATCGAGCAGCCACGCCTCCGGGTACACCGCTTCAAGCCCTTGGGCCTTTTGTTGGGCAACGCGCCAGTAGCCCAGCAAGGTGCTCTGATCGGGACAGGCTTGCGGCGCTGTGCAACCCACGGCGGCCAGCTGCTGGTTGATGTAGTTGACCGTCTCATTGCACGCGCTGCCTTCGCAGCTGGCCACCGCGTTGGCCAGCAGGCGGTCGCTGAGTTCGTCCTTGTACTTCAGGGCTGCCGCGGTGTCGCATTGCTGGCCCGAGGTCTTGCAGGCCTTGTCGGCCTTGTTGAAGGCCTGCCTTTCCTGATGGCTCAGGTAGTTGTTGGTCACCTCATTGAGCGCAGAGCCCGCGCCTGCAGTGCCACCGACCATCCCACCTGCCACCGTGCTGGCCAGCGCCGTCAGGCTATCGGCCAGAGGGCCAACGATGCCAGCGGCTTGCAGCGCATCGGCCACCACCGGCGCACTGAGCGTGCCCGTGGCTGCGCCCGCCGCACCGGTGGCGCCGCCAGCAAGCCCTCCGACGACGGTGTGCGCCAGCAGACGCATCGTGCCCTGATCGCCCCAGTCGTCTTGCAGTTGCTGCGCTTCGCCGCGCAGCTGGCTGGCCCGCGATGCATCGCCCGATGCCTCTGCCTCCCGAGCTTGCTGCAATTTGTGCTCAGCCTCTTTCAGCTGATTGGCAGAGAAATCACCGATCGCCTTGCTGGCTTGCTGTCCGAAGCCCTTGGTGATGCTCACCTGCGCGTTGACTTCGTTGCGCACGCGGTCCTTGTCGAAGGTCGGGGTCAGACCGGTGCCGGCATCGCCGGTGCGCGCGGATTTGTTGCCGGCGATACCCGAGATACCCGCGTGTGTGGTGCTCGCGGCTTTGCCCTCTTCCGAGCCCCACCCCATGCCACTACCACTCTGTTTTTCGCCCACGCCCACGGTCGCGCCGGCCGACTCGGCGCTGTGGGTCTCGCGGTTTTGAATGTCGGTCAGCGCCGCCCCGCCTTCGCTCTCAAAGCGGTTCCTGCCGGCCTCCACCGCCGCCTGGGTGCTGGTGATGGCGCCGCCGTTCAGCGTGGTCTTGCCCTTGACGTGGACGTCGAAGCCGCCGTTGCCCGCGCGCAGGCCGCTCTGCTCGCCGACGCTGGCGTAGTCGCTGTCGATGCGGGTGCCGCTGGCGCTGAGCGAGCCCCCGGTGACCGCCCCGGCGCCGAAGCTCACACTGCCGCCCGCTTGCTGGCTGCGTTCCCGGTAGCGCAGGTGGTCCTGCGGGCTGTCGATGCGCAGGTCGCCGCCGATGTCGGCCTGCACCCGCTCGGCGCTCACCACCGCACCGGCCAAGGTGGTGTCGCCGCCCGATTCGATGACCACCTGCTGGCCCGCCTCCACGTGGCTGTTGCGGTGGGTGAGCATCTCGCCTTCGGCGTGGCCCTTGCCCGCGCTCGCACTGGCGGTGATGCCGAAACCCGCCCCCCCGCCGCCCAGCGCAAAGCCGACGCCGACGCTGGCCGACTGGTTGCGGCTGTCGGTGCGCTCGTGCACCGTGTTTTCGGCCGCACGCAGCTCGACATCGCCGTCGGCCTTGAGCCGCGCGGTCGTGCCCGCGCGGATGTCGCTGCCGCGCACGACGATGTCGCTGTCCGCACCCGCGCCGCTGGCAATCAGGTTCACCCGCCCGCCCGCGCTCACGCGGCTGGCTTGCGCGGTCCGTGCGCTGCCTTCGGTGGTGCTCTGGCTGCTCGAGCCGCCGATGCTGATGTTCAGGCTGATGCCCGAGGCCCCGCCGCCCGCGGCCTGCGACGCCGCGCTCACGGCCTGCGCGGTCTGCAGCCCGGCCGTGGCGGCGCCCAGGGCCTGCATGCGCCGGTCGTCGGTCTTGCCGATGGCTTCCACGCTCTCGGCCACGCCTTGCATGGCCTCGACGACCGCGCCGCTCACGCCGATCGAGATGCCGCCCTGGCGCGCCTTGTCCCGCTGCCAACGCTGTTCGGTGGTGGTGGTGTCGGTGATGGCGATGGAGCGGGCGCGCACATCGATGTCGCCCGCACCGGTCAACACGTCGGAGCCGCTCTGCTCGTAGGCGCCCCCGGCCCGGATGTCGACGTTGCCGGCAATCGTCCCCAGGGTGCTGCCCGCGGCCCCGGTGCCGCTGCTGCGCTGCTCGCGGCTCTGCTGCTCGCTGCCCAGCGTGACGCCGGCGTTGCCGCCGAACACGCCATGGGTCGTTTCTTCGTTGAAGCGCTCGTGGCGCTCGGTGGTGGCCTGGCTGGTCACGCGCACATCGCGCCCGGCACCGACCTGCAGGTTCTCGTCCGCCACCACGTCAGAGCCTTGCACGCGCACGTCGCGCCCGGCGTTCAGGCTCACCTGTCGGCCACCCAGGGCGCTGCCCTGGGCCTGGGTGTGGGCGTCGAGCCGGCGGGTTTCGGTGCTGGTTGCGCCCATGAAGTCGCCGTCGCTGGCGTGCAGGCCATGCGCCACCTCGTAGCGCGCTTCGCCCGCGGCGATGTTCAGGTCGCGCCCGGCATCCACCTGCAGATCGCCGTCGGCCTGCACCTGGGCCGCGCGCAGGTTCGCGTCGCGGCCGGCCGACAGCGCGACGGTCTTGCCGCCCACCACGGTGCCCGCCTCGGCGCTGCGGGCCACCCGGCCGTAGTTGCGCTCGTCGCGCGTGGCATCGAGGTTCTCGTGGGTGTCGACGGTGCCCAGGCTCAGGTCGCGCCCGGCCTGCAGGCCCACCCGGTCGCCCTGCACGGCCGCGGCGTTCAGGGCCAGGTCGCGGCCGGCCTGGGCCAGCAGCACACCCGCTTCGCCCGTCACCTGCAGCCGGGCCACCCGGTCGCGCAGCGCCACCTGCCCATCGGCGCTCGCGCTGGTGGTGCTGCTCACCTGCAGGTCGCGCCCGGCCTCCACCACCAGGGCATCGCGGGCCGTGAGCGCACCGCCGTCGACGGCGATGTCCTGCGTGGTGCGCAGGGCCGTGATGCCCTGGCTGCCGATGCGCCCGCTGCTGCGCACGCCTTGCGCGTCGATGAGCACCAGGTCGCGGCCGGCCACCGTGCCGCCGTTGACGAACCCGCCGCTCAGATCGAGCTGCACCGTCTGGCCGGCCAGCAGCGCGCCCTCGGGCGAGAGATCGCCCGCGCGCGGCCGCAGGTACACGCGCGGCACCAGCGCGGTGGCGGTGCGCCCGTCGGGCAGCGTGACGGTCTGGGCTTCGAGCCAGACGATGTCGCTGGTGAGGGCGGCCACCTGCCCGGCGCTGAGCGCGATGCCGGGGCGCAGTTCGTGCGCCTGCGCGAAGGTGGCGCCGGCCTCGAGCAGCGCGCGGTACTGCGCTTCGTCGTCGTCGAAGCCGTCCAGCCGGCGCTGACCGGTGCGGGTGCCGATCTGCTCGCCGACCAGCCGTTGCTCGATGAAGCCATCGCCCAGGCGCGGGGCCAGCGCATGGGCGTCCAGGCCGAGCAGAGCGAGCTGCAGGTCCGCGTCGAGCCACTGGCGCCGGTCGGTGAAGCGGGGGTCGGTCTCGTAGAGATGGCCCGCCGCCGGATCGGCCACCGGCGCGAACAGCACGCTGCCGAGGTCGATCGGCAGCGCGGTGGGGGCATCGGGCGCGGCCTGCGCGACGCGGCCCACCGGGGCCTTGAGGATGGTCGGCAGCGACTGGTCGACCGGGGTGGCCACCCAGCCGTACTCGGTGTCGCATTCGATGGCATTGCAGGTGTGGTCGACGACGCCCCAGGTGAGGGCGGTGCCCCGGCGCGTGATGCGGGCGGGCACCTCGGTGGCCCGGTTGTCCACGCTCACGCCCGGCAGCCGCAAGGCCCCGCCCGCGACGATGGCGCTGTCCTGGTTCAGCAATGGCCCGCCCACGTCCAGGCGCATCTGCCCGCCCGCCAGGATCTGCCCGGGCTCGCTGTGCAAGGTGCGCAGCGCCGGCCGGCGCTCCACCACGGTCTGCTGGATGTCGAACGGCAGCAGCTCGCTGTTGATGGCGGCGCGCAGCGCGGCGAGCTTCTCGCCCAGCGCCACCCACGGCGCGGCCTGGGCCTGCCACTCGGCCAGCGCTTTCGGGTCGGCCGTCTGGTTCCAGGGCGTGTCGCTGCCTTGGGTCGGCCTGGGCATGGGGCCGGGGGGCCCGCCCGCGGGCGGCGTCACGTCCAGCGCGGCCCAGATCGGGTCGTCGCGGGTGTAGGCAAACCGGGCGTCCTGCCACACCTGCCCCTCGCTGTCGCCACTGCCGACGCTCACCCAGCCCGCGGCCTCGAACGGTTCGGGGCCGTGGTACCAGGTGCTGTAGACCGGGTCGGCCCAGACGCTGCCCTTGCGCAGGATCCAGGCGCGGCCCTGTCGGGTGTAGTCGTCGCCGCCCGACAGGCCGTAGGGCTTGACCGCCATCCACGCCACGGCTTGCGTATCGACCTCGCCGGCGGGCGTGAAGTACAGCGTGCGGCCCACCCCCTCGCCCTCGATGACCTCGGTTTGCAGGTGCTCGTTGGCATTGAGCAGGCTGCCCGCCCGGACATCAAGATCGCCCAGGGCCTCGATGCGCGCCGAACGGTTCTCGAGCCGGCCCGTGGTCAGGGCCATGTCGCCGCCACTGAGCAGCAGCGCGCCGCGCCGGTTGGTGATGCGCTCCTGCGCGTCGATGGTGAGCGGGCCGCGCGCCGCGATCACCGCACCTTCGCCGTTGTCGAGCACGCCGGTGCGGATCGCCACAGAGCCCCCGAGCACCTGGCCGCGGTTGTCCACGCGGGCCGTGTCGATGTCGACCGTGTCGCCGCCCAGCACCGTGCCGGTGTTGACGAGCTGCCCGTCGGCGCGCAGTTGCAACCGGCCCTGGGCGTTGAGCGCGCCCCGGTTGTTCACGCCCAGCCCGGCCTCGGTGCCGCGCAGGTAGATGTGCTGCGCGTACATGCCGCCGATGGCCGCCACATCGAGCAGGTAGTCGGGCGCCGCGCCGGTGGCGGCCAGGGCTTGCGCCGTGGCCGCATCGCCCGAGGCCAGGGCCCGCACCGCGTTGCTGCCGGTGACCACCGTGAGCCGGTTCGCCCACAGGCCGCCGTTGATGGCCATGGCCCGGGCCAGGATGCGGGCGTGGTCGGCGCTGCTGAGGTCCAGCCCCAGCTCGCCGATGAACACGCTGCCGCCGGTGACGCGAAACGCCTCGAGCGCGCCATCGGTGATGACCGGTGTGCCGGTGACGAGCGTGACGCCCTGCGCATTGATGAACCGGCCGCCGTTGACGCTCAGGCCGGCCGGGTTGGCCACCACCACCTCGGCCCGCTGCCCCGCCACCTCGATCGGCCCGTTGAGGTAGCTGGGGTTCTGCGAATTGACCTGGTTGACGATGACGCGCGCGGGCGCATTGCCCAGCCAGGGGTTGCCCGACACCCAGCCGGCGAGCTGGGTGTTGGAAGCGCTCGACCCGTTGTTGAGGACCGCCCCGCCCGGGCCGATGTCGAACTGGCTGTAGCGGTTGAACGAGACCCCGCTCGCACTCGGCGTCTGGATGTTGACCAGGGGCACCCCGTTGGCGGCGCTGAGCACGGTGGGCCGCTGGTGCCCGGGGGCGCTGCGGTCGACCAGGATCTGGGCGTGGAGCGCGGCCCCGGCGGACAGCAGGAGCGCAAACAGGAGGCGGCGAGGCGGCGTCGGGGGCATGGGGCGTGCGGATGGCGATGGGGACAAGGGCGGTTCAGAACGCGGCGCTCAGGCTGAAGCCGGCGGTGGCGCTGGACGTGTGGAACGTGGCGGGCCGCTGGAGCGGCCAGCCGAGGAAGAGGTCGTAGGCGCAAGCGCCGGCGCTGCCGCGCAGGCCGACCACCGCGCCCGTGAGGCGGCGCCCATTCATCCAGCGGGTCGATGGGCCACCGACGCGGCCGTGGTCCAGGCCCAGGTAGGCCTCGTGCGGCGAGGCACCGAGCGACAGACCGAGCTCGTTGCGCAGCAGCACCCCGCGATCGCCCGACAGGCTGGTTTCGCCGTCGAAGCCGCGCACGGTGTAGCGCCCGCCGATGGCGAAGCGGTCGGGCGCCGGCAAGGCGGTGCCGTTGTGCTGGGCGCGCAGCGTGGTCTGCACACGGCCGCGCAGGCCGGCGGCGCGCCACGGCGCCTGCAGGCTGGTGTCCAGCGTGGTCACGCGCAGACGCGATGTGCCTTCACCGTCGACCTGCTCAGGGGCCGGCAAGGCGTTGAACGCCGCGGTTCCGCGCCGGTGCGACAGCTGCAGGTCCAGCGTGGCGCTGGCGAACGCCTGGCGGTGGAAGAGGCCCAGCTCCCAACCCCCGGTGGCGCGGCGCTGGGGCTCCACCTCGGCGCCGTCGATGGCGGTGTCGGCGCGCCGGGCCCAGGCCTTCACGGCCATGCCGGTCTTGCCCCGGGCATCGCGGCGCAGCAGCCGCGTGAGGCTGAGTTCGGCGTTGTCGCTGGTGCCGCTGTAGACGAAGTTCTCGAACGGGCCCGCCACGTTCTGGTGGTACTGGCTGTGCGCGGCGGTGAAGCCCAGCAGCCAGTAGCCCCAGGGCAGCGAGTAGTGCGCCGTGTGGCCGTTGTTGCCGCGGATGCCCGGCTCGCCGCCGCCCAGGTCGTGGTTGAGCGTGAGGTAGAACAGGTCGTTGAGCGTCAGGCCATGGTCGACGCTGAGCGTGACGCTGCCCATGTAGCGGCCGGTGGCCCGGGAGCCGCTGTCGTCGATCGACGCGTTCAGCCGCCAGGGTTTCGCCTGCTGCCAGACGATACGCAGATCGCTCGCGGACGCATCGTCGGCGGGCTCGATGAAGACCTCGCTCGCCACGCTGGGCAATCGCCGGAAGTTCTCCAGGCCCTGCTCGATGTCGCGCAGGTTGAGGACATCGCCCGGGCGCACCGGCAGCGCGTTGACCGCCCGGGCGCGCGGGCGGGTGCCTGCGGCGAAACGCAGGGCATGCAGCCGACCGGGCAGCACGCTCAGCACCAGCCGTCCGGGCGCGAGGTCTTGCGGCCCGACCAGCACCCGGGTGGTCACGTACCCCTCGCGCACCAGCGCGCGCTGCGCACGCTCGACCGCCACCGTGATGCCTTGCGCCCCCAGGCACCGGCCGATGGCGGGATCGGGGCCGGAGACGATGTCGTCGAGCACGAAGCCGAAGCGCTCGGCATCGCCACCGGCGAGCCCCACCGAGCGGATCACCACGCAGGGTGCTTCGGCCTCAGGCCAATCGAGCGCAGGCAGCGCGAGGTCGGGCCGCTGGGGTGCGTCTGCGCGCGGTTGCAGCAGCTCGCGCTGCTGGCGGGCGCGCTCGTCGATGCGGCGCTGCTCGGCCTCGGCGCGCTCGGCGGCGGCCGGCGGGCTGGCGAGCGCGCCCTGCAGTGCGGCGAACAGGCCCAGGCACACGCCGATGCGAACGCCAATGCGCGGGGCGAATGGCCAAGCGGAAAACACGAAGCGGAACAGGCGCACGGCAAGGGAGCAAGCGGAACAAGCCGCGCATTACATGCGTTGCGCCGGGCCACAACGGGCGGGGGGTATGGGTGGGCCGCAAGGTGCGCCCAGGGCGCGGCGGCGCGTGCCCGGCCGGGTCAGCCCTGAGGGGCGATCACCGCAGGCAGCCAGCCGCGCAGGCTGTTCAAGAACGCGATCTCGCGCGCCTCATGCAGGCGCTCGCGCGGCAGCACCGCTTCGCGCACGCGGCCTTCGGCCAGCGCCACCTGCCGCCCGATGCCGGGCAGCAGCCCGCCGTCCAGCGCGGGCGTGAGCCAGCCCTCGCCCTCGAAGCGCAGCGCGACGTTGCCGCGCGTGCACTCGGTGAGCTCGCCGTCGTCGTTCCAAAGCAGCGTGTCGAACACGCCGGGCGCGGCCTGTTCGGCGGCTTCGTAGGGCGCGCGCCGTGTGGTCTTGTGGCGCACGAAGGGCGAGTGCGCCGCGAGGAAGGGCCGCTCGGCCAGCACCAGGCGCACCGGCACCGGCGTACCGGCCAGGGCGTGGGCGGTGGCCACGATGCGGCCGTCGCGCGCGCCCAGCACACGCACGCGCCAGAGGCCGGCGGGGTGCGCGCTGGCCACGGCCCGCAGCGCCTGCGCCCAGGCGGCCGCGGTCCAGGCGAAACCGAAGTGGCGCGCCGAGGCCGCCATGCGTTCGCGGTGCAGCGCCTCGTGGCGCCAGTGGCCGCCGTCGAGCGCGAGCGTTTCCAGCAGTTCGAAGGGCTCGGCCGCGCGCTGCGCGAAGGCCGCCTTGTGCTGCCATTCGCGCCATTCGCTGCGCGCGAGCGAACCGGCCGTGATGCCGCTGCCCACGCCCAGCCGCAGTTCGCGGCCGCGCACGGCCACGGTGCGGATGCCCACGTTGAAGGTCGCGCCGGCGCCGGGCCGCAGCACGCCCACCGCGCCGCAGTACACGCCACGCGCGCTGTCTTCGTGCTGAACGATGCGGCGCATGGCCTGGCGCTTGGGCGCGCCCGTGACCGAACCGCAGGGGAACAGCGCCTGCAGCAGGTCGAACAGCCGCGTGCCGGGCCGCGTGCGCGCGCGCACGTCGGAGGTCATCTGCCAGACCGTGGGCAGGGCCCGCAGCTCGAACAGCGCGGGCACCTGTACCGACCCCGGCCGCGCCACGCGCGAGAGGTCGTTGCGCAGCAGGTCGACCACCATCACGTTCTCGGCGCGTTCCTTGGGGCTGGCCTGGAGCTGCGCGGCCAGCGCCGCGTCGTCGGCGGCATCGCGGCCGCGCGGCGCGGTGCCCTTCATGGGGCGCGTGAGCACCTGGTCGCGGTCCCAGTCGAAAAACAGTTCGGGCGAAGCGCTGAGCACCTGCTGCGTGCCCGCGTCAACGAACACCGCCCAGTCGGCAGGCTGCTCGCGCCGCAGCGCCTCGAACAGCGCGAGCGCGCTGCCGTGCTGCAGCGTGCCGGCCCAGCGCGTGGTGAGGTTGGCCTGGTAAAGCTCGCCGTGTGCGATGGCCTGCAGCAGCGCCTGCACGTGGGTGTCGAAGGCGGCGCGCTCGGCGGGCGTGTCGGCCCAGGCGGCGCGCGGGGCGGGTTCATCGACCGCGGCGGGCGCAGGGGCGCTCAGCGGCGCGTCGTGCACGCCGAACCAGGCCAGCGGGCCATCGGGCGCGTGCGTGGGCAAGGCGGCGTCGAACGCGCCCGCGGCCTCGTAGGCGAGCCAGCCCACCACCCAGGCGCCGGCCTGTGCGGCGGCCTCGGCGGCGTCGATCACCGCACGCACCTCGCCCAGGTGCGAGGCCTGCAGCATGGCGCGCGGGGCGCCGAAGTCGAGGTGGAGCGGGCCGTGGCCCGCGAGCCCGCTGGCCGCGAAGGCCAGCCGCGCGTGCACGCGCGGGGCCGGCATGGGGATCAGGCCGCGCCGATGTCGGGCACCAGCGCGCCGGCGTCGCGGCCCGCCTTGTGCGCGGCGGTGAAGGCCAGCATGCGGTCGATGGGCAGGCGCGCGCGCGGGATCAGCGCCGGGTCGACCTCGATGCGGTTGAGGCCCTTCTCGAGCACCTCGGCCACGCCGGCCAGGCCGTTCATGGCCATCCAGGGGCAGTGCGCGCAGCTCTTGCAGGTGGCGCTGTTGCCCGCGGTGGGCGCTTCGATGAACAGCTTGCCCGGGTTCTGCTGACGCAGCATGTGCATCATGCCCTTGTCGGTGGCGACGATGAACTCGGGCGCGTCGAGCTCTTTCGCGGCCTTGAGGATGGCCGAGGTCGAGCCCACGGCATCGGCCAACGCCACCACCTCGGCCGGGCTCTCGGGGTGCACCAGCACCTTGGCCTTCGGGTGTTCCTTCTTGAGCGCCTCGAGCTCGAAGGCCTTGAACTCGTCGTGCACGATGCACGAGCCGTTCCACATCAGCATGTCGGCGCCGGTCTCGCGCTGGATGTAGCCGCCCAGGTGCTTGTCGGGCGCCCACAGGATCTTGTGGCCCTTGTCCTTGAGCGCGCGCACGATGTCGAGCGCGCAGCTGCTGGTCACCAGCCAGTCGGCGCGCGCCTTCACGGCCGCGCTGGTGTTGGCGTAGACCACCACGGTGCGGTCGGGGTGGGCGTCGCAGAAGGCGCTGAACTCGCCGATGGGGCAGCCGAGGTCGAGCGAGCAGTTGGCGTCGAGGTCGGGCATGAGCACGGTCTTCTCGGGGCTCAGGATCTTGGCCGTCTCGCCCATGAAGCGCACGCCCGAGACCACCAGCGTGCTGGCCGCGTGGTCGCGGCCGAAGCGCGCCATTTCGAGCGAGTCGCTCACGATGCCGCCGGTTTCGATTGCGAGGTCTTGCAGGTCGGGGTGCACGTAGTAGTGCGACACCATGACCGCGTTGCGTTCCTTGAGCAGCCGCTTGATGCGCTCCTTGAGCTCGGCGCGCTGCTTCGGACCGGGCTCCACGGGCACGCGCGCCCAGGCGTGCTGCGTGGGGCAGGCGGGCTGTTCGTATTCGACGTCGATGATGCCGGTGGCTTGGCTCATGGGGTGCCTCAGAGCGCTTCGAAGCGCATGGAGAAATCGATGGCCTTCACGTCTTTGGTGAGGGCGCCGATGGAGATGCGGTCCACGCCGGTTTCTGCAAGGGCGCGCACGGTGGACAGGTTGACGCCGCCGGAGATCTCGAGGATGGCGCGGCCGGCGTTGCGGCGCACCGCCTCGTGCAGCGTGGCAAGGTCCATGTTGTCGAGCAGCACCATGGTGGCGCCGCAGGCCAGGGCCTCATCGAGCTGCGCCAGGGTCTCGACCTCGATCTCGACGAAGCGCGCCGCGGGCGCGGTCTCGCGCACCCGCTGCAGCACCGCGGCCACGCCGCCGGCCGCGGCGATGTGGTTCTCCTTGATGAGCACGGCGTCGAACAGGCCGATGCGGTGGTTCACGCCGCCGCCGGTCTTCACCGCGTACTTCTGCGCCAGGCGCAGGCCCGGCAGGGTCTTGCGCGTGTCCACGATGGCCGCGCGCGTTCCCGCCACGGCGGCCACGTACACGGCGGTCTGCGTGGCCACGGCCGACAGCAGCTGCAGAAAGTTCAGCGCCGTGCGCTCGGCCGTCAGCAGCGGCTGCGCGCGGCCTTCGATGGTGAGCACGGTCTGGTCGGCCTGGCAGCGCGCGCCCTCGGCCACGTGCCAGCGCAGGCGGGCCTGCGGATCGAGCGCGCGCACCGCGGCCTCGACCCAGGGCTGGCCGCAGACGACCGCGCTCTCGCGCGCGAGGATGCGGGCGCGCGCCGGGCGCTGCGGATCCACCAGCGCGGCGGTGAGATCGCCCGTGGCCACGTCTTCGGCCAGGGCCCGCGCCACGTCCTGCGCGGCCAGCGCGGCGAGGTCGGCGGCGTCGAATTCGGAGAGGTGTTTCATCGTGGGAAAGGGCTGGGCACCTTCATGGTGCGATGCACTATAGTCCGCCATTCTCGTTCACCGCCCGGCCCGGCACCGGTCCCAGACATGAGCAACCCCACCTCCGCCACGCCGTACGGCACCTTGCCCACCGCGTCGCCGTTGCCCGCGCGCAAGCCCGTGAGCCTGCCCCGCCTGGCCGAGATGCGCGAGCGCGGCGAGAAGATCACCATGCTCACCGCCTACGACGCGACCTTCGCGGCCGTGGCCGATGCCGCGGGCGTGGAATGCCTGCTGGTGGGCGACTCGCTCGGCATGGTCTGCCAGGGCCTGGCCAGCACCTCGGGCGTCACGCTCGAGACCATGGCCTACCACGTGGAAAGCGTGGCGCGCGGCCTGCGCCGCGTGCAGGGCACGGCCTGGCTGCTGGGCGACCTGCCCTTCGGCAGTTACCACGAATCGAAAGAACAGGCCATGCGCAGCGCCGCCGCACTCGTGCACGCGGGCGCGCACATGGTCAAGCTCGAAGGCGGCGGCTGGACCGCCGAGACCGTGCGCTTCCTCGTGGAACGCGGCATTCCGGTCTGCGCGCACCTGGGCCTCACGCCGCAGACGGTGCACGCGCTGGGCGGCTACCGCGTGCAGGGCCGCGGCGACCAGGCCGCGCTCACGCTCAAGCGCCACGCGCTCGAACTGCAGGACGCCGGCGCCACCATGCTGGTGCTCGAGATGGTCCCCGCGGCGCTCGCCACCGAGATCACGCAGCAGCTGCCGCACTGCCACACCATCGGCATCGGCGCGGGCAAGGGCACCGCAGGCCAGGTGCTCGTGATGCACGACATGCTGGGCGTGAACCTCGGCAAGAACCCGAAGTTCGTGCGCAACTTCATGGACGGCGCCGGCTCGGTGCGCGAGGCCATGAGCAACTACGTGCGGGCCGTGAAAGACGGCTCCTTCCCCGACGACTCCCTGCACGCCTGGTGAGCGTCCCGGCACGGCCGGTCTTCCCTTCGTTTCCATGAAACTCGTCCACACCATCGCCGACCTGCGCGACGCGCTCCGGCCCTACGACTCGCCCGCCCTGGTGCCCACCATGGGCAACCTGCACGCCGGCCACCTCGCGCTCGTCAAGGCCGCCAAGGCACGCGGCGACGTCACCGTCGCGAGCATCTTCGTCAACCGCCTGCAGTTCGCGCCCCACGAAGACTTCGACACCTACCCGCGCACCCTCGAGGCCGATTGCGAGAAACTGCAGGCCACGGGCTGCGACCTGGTGTTCGCGCCCAGCGAGCGCGAGATGTACCCCGAGCCCCAGGGCTACAAGGTGCAGCCGCCCGCCGACCTCGCCGACATCCTCGAAGGGCACTTCCGCCCGGGCTTCTTCACCGGCGTGTGCACCGTGGTGATGAAGCTGTTCCAGTGCGTGTTCAGCGAGGCCAAGGGCCCGCGCACCGCGGTCTTCGGCCTCAAGGACTACCAGCAGCAGCTCGTGATCCGGCGCATGGTGAAACAGTTCGCCATGCCGATCGACATCGTGGCCGGCGCCACCGAGCGCGCGCCCGACGGCCTGGCGCTGAGCTCGCGCAACGGCTACCTGAGCGAGACCGAGCGCGCCGAGGCGGTGCAGCTCTCGCTCGCGCTGCGCGCGCTGGGCCGCGACGCCCTGGCCGCGGCCGACGGCCTGGAGCGCCACCTGCCCGCGCTCGAAGCGCGCGCCATGCAGGCGCTGGCCGCGCGCGGCTGGCAGCCCGATTACCTCACGGTGCGCCGCCGCGACGACCTGCAGCCGCCCAAGGCCGGCGATGCGCTGGTGGTGCTGGGCGCGGCGCGCCTGGGCAGCACGCGCCTGATCGACAACCTCGAGATCTGAGCGCGCCTCAGGCGCCTTCGCTCTTGGGGTCGCGCCCCATGAGCATGGCCACGGCCTGCGCGGGCCGCAGCCGGCCTTCGAGCAGGGCCACCACGGCCTCGGTGATCGGCATGTCCACGCCGAGCTGGCGCGCGCGCTGCGCCACGGTGCGCGCGCTGTAGACGCCTTCGGCCACGTGGCCCAGCGAGGCCACGGCCTGCTCCAGCGTCTGCCCGCGCGCGAGCAGCAGGCCCACCTGCCGGTTGCGCGACAGATCGCCGGTGGCCGTGAGCACCAGGTCGCCCAGGCCCGACAGGCCCATGAAGGTGTCGGGCCGCGCGCCCAGCGCCAGGCCCAGGCGCGTGATCTCGGCCAGGCCGCGCGTGATCAGTGCGGCGCGCGCGTTCAGGCCGAGGTCGAGGCCGTCGCACAAACCCGTGGCGATGGCCAGCACGTTCTTCACCGCGCCGCCCACCTCCACGCCGGCCACGTCGTCGTTGGCGTACACGCGCAGCGTGGGACCGTGGAAGGCGGCCACCAGGGCGTCGCGCACGGCAGCGTGCGCGCTCGCGGCAACCAGTGCCGTGGGCTGGCCGCGCGCGACCTCGAGCGCGAAGCTCGGGCCGCTGAGCACGCCGGTGCGCAGCGCGGGGGCGACCCGGGCGGCGATTTCATGGCCGAGCAGACCGGGCTGGTCGTCGGCGGGGGCGCGCTCGAAGCCTTTGCACAGCCAGGCCACGGGCGCCTGCAAACCGCGCAGGGCCGTGAGCCATTCGCGCAGGGCGGCCATGGGCGTGCCGATCACCACCAGGTCGGCGCTGGCGGCCAGGGCCAGGGCGTCGCCGCTGGTGACCTGCAAGGTGTCGGGCAGCGCCTGGCCGGGCAGGTAGCGCGGGTTCTCGCGCCGCGCCGCCAGGGTCGCGGCCTGGGCGGCGTCGCGCGCCCACAGCGTCACGCGGGCCGCGCCGTGGCGCGCGGCGCCGATGGCCAGGGCCGTGCCCCAGGCGCCGGCGCCCAGCACCACGGTGTGCGGCGTTGGCGCAAGCGTCATGCGCGAACGCTCAGGTGATGATGCGCGGGGCTTCGGCCGTGTCCTGGCCGGCCTGCTGCTGCTCGTACATGGCCTGGAAGTTGATCTCGGCCAGGTGCACGGGCGGGAAGCCGCCGCGCTGGATCAGGTCGGCCACGTTGCCGCGCAGGTAGGGGTAGACGATCTGCGGGCAGGCGATGCCCATGATCGGCGCCATCTGGTCTTCGGGCAGGTTGCGGATCTCGAAGATGCCGGCCTGCTTGCACTCGACCAGGAACACCGTCTTGTCCTTGATCTTGGTGGTCACGGTGGCGGTCACGCGCACCTCGTACACGCCCTCGGCCACGGGCTGGGCGTCCACCCCGAGCTGGATGTCGACCGTGGGCTGCTCCTGCTCGAGCAGGATGGCCGGCGAATTGGGCTGCTCCAGCGAAGCCTCCTTGAGGTAGATGCGCTGGATCTGGAAGACGGGGGTGTCGGTGTCGGCCATGGTGCGTCTCGGGTGTCGGGAATGAAAAAGCCCGCTGGGGTCGTTCCCTCAGCGGGCACAGCGGCGGATTATGTCAGCCGCGGGTGGCGGGCCGGTGTCAGGCTGCGGCCAGCAGCGGCACGAGACCGCCGCGCGCGTCGAGCGCGTGCAGGTCGTCGCAGCCGCCCACGTGGGTGTCGCCGATGAAGATCTGCGGCACGCTGGTGCGCCCGGTGAGCTGGGTCATGCGCGAGCGCAGTTCGGGCTGGCCGTCGACCACGATCTCTTCGTAGTCGCTCACGCCGCGGGCCTGCAGCAGGGCCTTGGCGCGGTGGCAGTACGGGCAGTAGTCGCTGGAGTAGATGGTGACTTTGCGGGACATGCGGGCGTCTGGAGAAAAACCGGAGCCGCGATGTTCAGGCTTTTTCGACCGGCAGGTTGGCGGTGCGCCAGGCACCCATGCCGCCGGTCAGGGAATGGGCCTTCTCGTAGCCGAGCTTCTTGGCCACGGCCACGCCCTTGTTGGCACGCGCGCCGTTCGGGCAGACGAAGATCAGCGTGCTGTTCTTGTTCTTCACCGCGGTGGGCAGCTTGGCCTCGAGCTCGTCGAGCCCGATGTGCTTCGCACCGACGATGTGGCCGGCGGCGAAGGTCTCGGCATCGGAGACGTCGATCACGACCGCCTTCTCGCGGTTCATGAGCATCACCGCGTCGTTGGCGTTGAGGGTGCCCGCGCGGCCCCCGGCCTTGACGGCGGGCCACAGCAGCATGCCGCCCGAGGCGATGGCCACGGCGATCAGGGTCCAGTTGTCGATGAAGAAGCTCACGTGTGCACCTTGGCGAATCAGCAAAGCCCGGGATTTTAGAATGCGCGGTTTGCCGCCCTGCCCCATCAACCCCGAATCCTGCGCGCCATGTACAAGCTCGTCCTGATCCGCCACGGCGAATCCACCTGGAACCTCGAAAACCGCTTCACCGGCTGGACCGACGTGGACCTCACGCCCACGGGCGTGAGCCAGGCCCTGTCGGCGGGCCAGTTGCTCAAGGCTGAGGGCTACGACTTCGACGTCGCCTACACCAGCGTGCTCAAGCGCGCCATCCACACGCTCTGGCACGTGCTCGACGCCATGGACCGCACCTGGCTGCCGGTGGTGAAGAGCTGGCGCCTGAACGAGCGCCACTACGGCGCCCTGCAGGGCCTGAACAAGGCCGACATGGCCGCCCAGTACGGCGACGAGCAGGTGCTGGTCTGGCGCCGCAGCTATGACACGCCGCCGCCGGCCCTGGAGCCGAGCGATCCGCGCAGCGAGCGCAACGACCGCCGCTACGCCCGCCTCAAGCCCGAGGACATCCCGCTGACCGAATGCCTCAAGGACACCGTGGCCCGCGTGATCCCCTTCTGGACCGAGGCGCTCGCGCCCGCGATCCAGTCGGGCAAGCGCGTGGTGGTGGCCGCGCACGGCAACAGCATCCGCGCGCTCGTGAAGTACCTCGACGGCATCTCCGACGCCGACATCGTGGGCCTGAACATCCCCAACGGCATCCCGCTGGTGTACGAGCTCGACGCCGACCTCAAGCCGATCCGCCGCTACTACCTGGGCGATGCCGAAGCCGCGGCCCGGGCCGCGGCGGCCGTGGCCGCCCAGGGCAAGGCCTGATCGGCGGCGTCCGGCCAGACCGGACGGACGTCACGCCCATCGGGAAAACGCGGCCTCCGGGATGGGGAACCCCTGCAGTGGGCCATCCTCCAAGGTGTATATTGGCCCAGCGTGGGTTTGTGGACCCGCGCGCGTTCTCGCAAAGGTGTTTTCCATGACGAACCAGGTCGCTTCCAGGCTCAAGATCGTTGGCTGGGTGGCCATCGGCGCGGTGGCCGGCGCTCTCACCACCGTGCAACTGCAGGCCGTGGCGCGCAACACGCTGGCGCCGCTGCCGCTTGAAGAACTGCAACAGCTGTCGGCCGTGTTCGGCATGGTCAAGACCGACTACGTCGAGCCGGTCGACGAGAAGAAGCTGATCTCCGAGGCCATCTCTGGCATGGTGGCCAGCCTCGATCCGCACTCGCAGTACTTCGACAAGAAGTCGTTCAAGGAATTCCGCGAAGGCACGAGCGGCCGCTTCGTGGGCGTGGGCATCGAGATCACCATGGAAGACGGCCTGGTCAAGGTGGTCTCGCCGATCGAAGACTCGCCCGCCTTCCGCGCCGGCCTCAAGAGCGGCGACCTGATCACCAAGATCGACGACACCACCGTCAAGGGACTGAGCATCAACGAGGCCGTCAAGCTCATGCGCGGCGAGCCGCGCACCAAGGTGCTGCTCACGGTGCTGCGCAAGGACGAAGACCGCAGCTTCAGCGTGACCATCACGCGCGAAGAGATCAAGACCGTGAGCGTCAAGTCGCGCACCCTCGAACCCGGTTACGCCTGGGTGCGGGTGTCGCAGTTCCAGGAGCGCACCACCGACGACTTCGCGCGCAAGCTCGAAGACATCTACAAGGCCGATCCCAAGCTCAAGGGCCTGGTGCTCGACCTGCGCAACGACCCCGGCGGCCTGCTCGACGCCGCGGTGGCGCTGTCGGCCGTGTTCCTGCCCGAGAACGTGACCGTGGTGTCCACCAACGGCCAGCTCGAAGAGAGCAAGTTCGTCTACAAGGCCGCGCCCCAGCACTACCTGCGCCGCGGTGGCAACGACCCGGTGCGCCGCCTCACCGAGGCCACGGGCGGCATCTACAAGCGCATCCCGCTGGTGGTGCTGGTCAACGAAGGCTCGGCCTCGGCCAGCGAGATCGTGGCCGGCGCGCTGCAGGACCACAAGCGCGCCACCATCATGGGCAGCCAGACCTTCGGCAAGGGCTCGGTGCAGACGGTGCGCCCGCTCGGCCCCGACACCGGCCTCAAGCTCACCACCGCCCGCTACTACACCCCCTCGGGCGTGTCGATCCAGGGCAAGGGCATCGTGCCCGACGTGATGGTCGATGAAACGCCCGACGGCAACCTGTTCGCCGCGCTGCGCACCCGCGAAGCCGACCTCAACAACAGCCTGGGCGCCTCGCCGCACGGCCCCATGACCGACGCCCAGCGCGAGGCCGAGCAAAAGCGCGACGAGGCGCGCGAGGCAGCGCGCAAGAAGCTCGAGGAAGAAGCCAAGAAGAACCCGGGCCAGCGCCTGGTGCCGGAATTCGGCAGCGACAAGGACTTCCAGGTGCAGCAGGCGCTCAACCAGCTCAAGGGCCGTCCGGTGCTGGTGAGCAAGTCGCAGACCGTGCGCCCCGAAGAGAAGAAAGAAAACTGATGGCCGCGGGGCCCCGGCCCTGCCCGCCATTCCACCGGCGCGAAAACGCGTGAACGACGCCCAGCTGCTGCGCTACTCGCGCCACATCCTGCTCGACGAACTCGGCGTGGAAGGCCAGGACAGGCTCCTGGCCTCACACGCGCTCGTGATCGGTGCGGGCGGCCTCGGCTCGCCGGTGGCGCTGTACCTGGGCAGCGCGGGTGTGGGCCGCCTGACCGTGGTCGACCACGACACGGTCGACGAAACCAACCTGCAGCGCCAGATCGCGCACAAGCTCGCGGGTGTGGGACGGCCCAAGGCCGAATCGGTGCGCGAGGCGATTGCCGCCATCAACCCCGACGTGCAGGTGACGCCGCTGGTGCAGCGCGCCGATGCCGCCCTGCTCGACGCGCTTGTGCCCACGGCCGACGTGGTGATCGACTGCAGCGACAACTTCACCACGCGCCACGCGATCAACCGCGCCTGCGTGAAGCACCGCAAGCCCCTGGTCTCGGGCGCGGCGATCCGGTTCGATGGCCAGCTCGGCGTGTACGACGCGGCCCAGCCCGAGGCGCCCTGCTACGCCTGCGTGTTCCCGGAAGACAGCGGCGTCGAAGAGGTGCGCTGCGCCACCATGGGCGTGTTCGCGCCGCTGGTGGGCATCGTGGGCACGCTGCAGGCGGCCGAGGCGCTCAAGCTGCTCAGCGGCATGGGCTCGCGCCTCGTGGGCCGGCTGCTCATGATCGAAGGCCGCGACCTGGCCTTCAACGAGATCGCGCTGCCGCGCCAGCCCGGCTGCCCGGTCTGCGGGTCAACGGGGCACTGACAGCCCGTTGGGTGGGTTTTCGCAGGCGCCGTGTCGGCGGCGGAAATCGCGCGGCGGCTCGGGGTCGGCGTGCCCGAACAGGCCGCGCGCGGCGCGGCGCGCCGCCGCTTCTTCGCTCAGGTAGGGACCGCTGCCGCGCCACTGGTGGGCCCACGCATGGCCGGTGCGCACCAGCCAGCGGTTCAGGTCTTCGCCCTGCAGCTGCAGGCGCACGATGGCGCGGCCGTAGGCGTCGTGCGCGCGCTGCTCCACCTGCACCGTGCGGCCCAGCACCCGCTCGGCCAGGGCGTCGCGCGCCGCCAGCCCGCCGGCCTGGCAGATCTCGGGCGCATCGATGTCGTCGAGCCGCAGCTTGCGCCAGCGCCCGCCATCGGCGGGTTGCACCCAGAGCGTGTCGCCGTCGAACACGCGCACCACGCGCGCGTCGTAGCGCTCGGGCCCGTCGGCCCGGGCCGCCAGCGGCGCGCACCCGGCGAGCAGGGCGGCCAGGACCCAGGCGCTGGCGCGCACGCGCGGCCGCTCAGCCCTTGCGGCCACCCATCACCAGCAGCACCACGCCCACGGCGATGGCGCCGATGCCGGCCCACACCGGCACGTTCACGGTTTCCTTCTGCTTGACCGACAGTTCCACCGGGCCGAGCTTCACGGCCTCGGTGTTCTTCGTGTAGCTGAAGCTGCCCATCACCAGGCCGATGACCCCGGCCACGATGAGCACGACACCGACCACTTTGGCGAAATTCATGTAAAGCCTCCTGGTTGCTGGTGGAGCCGATGATGCACCAGCCCGCTCAGCGGTAGCGCGCCGCCGTGATGAACTGGCCGAAGCTTTCGCACCACACGATCACCGTGTTGAAGCGCGCGGGATCGACACCGGCCGGCAGCTCGACGATGAAGTTGTCGAAGGTCTTCACGTCGCCCACGCGCTGCATCTGCGGCTTCAGGCGCTCGAACTCGGCCTCGGTCTCGACGAAGGCGGGCGAGAGGTAGAGCTTGTAGTCGGGGCCGGGCGCCAGCCGCCCCTGCAGCACCACGCGCGTCGCGCTCACGCTCACCGTGCCCTCGCCCCAGTGCAACGCGTCGCTGTCTTTCAGGTCGCGCCGGAATTGGCCGGTGTGCGTGGCCCCCTGCGCGGCCGCGGCCACGGCCTGCCCGTCGGGTGCGGGTGGGGCGATCAGCAGCGGCAGGGTGTAGATGCCCGCGGAGAAACCCAGGCCCAGCACCGCGAGGTGCGAGACCGTGAGCAGCGCGGCGCGGCGCATGGCAGGCCTCAGCCCTGGGCGTCGATGGCGCGCAGACCCGCCACCGTGAAGAGCACGGCCTGTGCGGCCTCGGCACCCTTGGTGCCGAAGTGCTGCTGCAGGAACTTGCGGTGCTCCACGTGTTCGTGGAAGTGGTGCGGCGCCTGCACCGCGCAGATCACAGGCACGCCGGTCTGCAGTTGCACCTGCATGAGGGCCTGCACCACGCTCGCGGCGACGAAGTCGTGGCGGTACACGCCGCCGTCGACCACCAGCGCGCTGCCCACCACGGCGGCATAGCGGCCCGACTGAGCGAGGCGCTGTGCGTGCAGCGGGATCTCGAACGCGCCCGCGACGTCGAACACGTCGATGGCCTCGGGCCCGAAACCCGCGCGTGCCATCTCGGCGAAGAACGCGTCGCGCGAGCGCTGCACGATGTCGGCGTGCCACGAGGCCTCGACGAAGGCGAAGCGCAGCTCGCGCGGCAGGCGGGGCAGTTCTGGCGGGGTGGGGGCTTGCTGGGGCATGGCGGCATTGTAGGAATCAGGCGCTGACGATCCAGCCTTCGAGCGGGTCGGCCTCGGGCAGGCCCCAGCGCGGGTGGCCCGCCTGGTGCTGGTGGCAGGCCCAGGCGGCCTGCAGCAGGCACAGCACCGCGTCCAGGCTGTCGCCGCTGGCGTCGGCGGCCAGCGCGTCGGCCTGGGCGTGGCTGAGCTTGAGGCGCAGGCCCGCGGCCTGCAGCAGCGGCGCCTGGCCGTTCTCCAGCGCGTTGATCAGCGTGCGGCGCGCGATCAGGCGCTCGGGCGTCTGTTTGGCCTTGTCGTCGCTCTTGTAGCTGGCGGCGCCGAGCACGCTGCGCGCGAGCAGGCCGGGGTAGGCCTCGAGCGCCACGCGCGCCGGGTCGCCCGCGTGCAGGCCGGGCAGGCTCACACCCGCATGCAGCAGGCGCGGCACACCCGCGTGCAGCATGAAGGCCACGGGCGGGTTCACCCACTTCATGCTCGGGCTCGAGCCTGCGGGCGTGTCGGTGGCGCGGTGCGCGAACTTGCCGCCCACGGGCCGGGCGTTGCAGAACGCGGCGAAGGTGTCGCGGATGGCCTCGCGCGACAGGCCCGCGTAGTGCGCCATGCAGGCGGCCCAGTCGGTGGGCCAGCCCAGGGTTTCGACCAGTTCGCGCGGCAGGCCGAAGGGCAGGTCGAAGCCGCCGACCCAGGGGCCGGGGGCGCTCAGGCGCGCCGACCACGCGTCCAGCGAGTCGAAGCGCTCGATGCCATCGAGCACCACGCGGCCGCGGTCGCTGCGGCCCACAGCGAGCACCACGGGCTTGCGGCGCGTGGGCGCGCTCGTGAAATCACAGCCCAGGAGTTGCCACGGCATGGTCGGATCAGGCCAGGCCGAGCGCCACCACGCCCAGCGCGATGCAGACCGCACCCACCAGGCGCAGCGCGCGGTCGCCCTCGCGCAGCAGGTGGCCGCCGATGAGGGCGGCGAACAGCATTGAGACCTCGCGCGCGGGCGCCACGTGCGACAGCGGCGCGCGCTGCATGGCGAACAGCACCAGCACGTAGGCGATGGGGCTGAACACCGCCACCAGCAGCGCGTGTTTCCATTGCAGGCGCCACAGCCGCAGCGCCTCAGGGCGGTCGCGCAGCACCACGGGCAGGAACAGCACCACGCGCACGAGGTTGCCCATGTAGTCGACCAGGATGGGCGACATCAGCAGCACCTTCACGGCATAACCGTCGACCACCGAATAGCCCGCGATGAAGACCCCGGTGAGCGCGCCGTAGGCGATGCCCTTGTGCACACGGTCGCGCGCCGCCGGGTCGTGCGCGGCGCGCCACAGGCCCGGGCCGCCCGCGATCAGGAACACGCCCCCGACGACGGCCAGCAGGCCCAGCGCGCCCAGGCCGCTCAGCGATTCGCCGAGGAACAGCACCGCGACCAGCGCCGTGATCAGCGGCCCGCTGCCACGCGCCAGCGGGTAGACCACGGTGAGGTCGGCGCGCCGGTAGCCCCGCAGCAGGGTGACGAAGTAGAAGACGTGGATCACGCCGCTGGCCACCACCATGGCCCATTCGATCGCGCCCCACTGCCCCACCACGCCGCGCGCGAACCACAGGCCCACGGGCAGCCACACCAGGGCCACCAGCACCGAGGAAAAGAAGGCGAAGCGCGCATCGCCGCCCGCGTGCTTGGCGGCGATGTTCCAGCCGGCGTGGATCAGGCCAGCCAGCAGGATCAGCAGGAAGGCGTCGACCGGCATGCGCCCGGGACCGGCCCAGGTTCAGGCTCGGCCGATGATGCTCGCGGTGGCCATCAGCTCTTCGAGCAGTGCGAGCGACACCGCGCCCGACACCGCGTAGGGATCGAACTCGGGGCGCTCGGAGTACTTGAGCACGATGGAGGTGTTGAGCTTGGCCAGGTTCACCTGGCCCATGGTCCAGCCGCCGAAGCGGCGCTCGGTGATTTCCTGGTAGTGCAGCAGCACCACGTCGGTGTGGCGCTTGTCGGCCACGATGTGGTTGTAGAGCGTGTTCACCGCGGCGCGACCGCCCTCGATGGCCTGCAGGAAGATGCCCCCGCCGTAACACAGCACGCCGGTGATGCCGTTGGACACGTTGTGGTGGCGGGATTGGTCGAGGATGCTTTCGATGGCCCGCGCATCCTTGTCGGTGGCACGGCTGACGTAGAGCAGGCGGACGAGCATGGTGGTGTCCCGGGGTTCGGCGGGGTTCAGCGGGGAACGAGGGCCAGGAATTCGCGGCGCAGGTTGGCGTCTTTCAGGAACACGCCGCGCATGACCGAGTTGATCATCTTGCTGTCCATGTCCTTCACGCCGCGCCAGGCCATGCAGTAGTGGCTGGCCTCCATCACCAGGGCCAGGCCGTCGGGCTGGGTTTTCTCCTGGATCAGGTCGGCGAGCTGGATCACGGCCTCTTCCTGGATCTGCGGGCGGTTCATGATCCATTCGGCCATGCGCGCGTACTTGGACAGGCCGATGACGTTGGTGTGCTCGTTGGGCATCACGCCGATCCACAGCCGGCCGATCACCGGGCAGAAGTGGTGGCTGCAGGCGCTGCGCACCGTGATCGGGCCCACGATCATGAGCTCGTTGAGGTGCTCGGCGTTGGGGAATTCGGTGACCGAGGGCCCCTTGATGTAGCGGCCCGCGAAGACCTCCTTGAGGTACATCTTGGCCACGCGGCGCGCGGTGTCGCCGGTGTTGTGGTCGCTCTCGGTGTCGATCACCATCGACTCGAGCACGCCCTGCATCTTGAGGGTGACCTCGTCGAGCAGCTGCTCGAGCTCGCCAGGCTGGATGAACTCGGCGATGTTGTCGTTGGAGTGGAAGCGGTGGCGCGCGGCCTTGAGCCGCTCGCGGATCTTCACGGAGACGGGCACGCCCTCGTCATCGCCGCGGGGCGCCGGGCCGGGGGACTGGTCGGGGTCGGTCTTCATGAGCATGGGCGATGCTATCACCCACCCCTTCAGGCCCGGGGTTTCAGGGGGCATTCGGGCCCGGCGCGAGCAGGGCCTCGAGGTCGGCCAGGGTGTTGGCCTCGTGCAGCGGCTTGTCTTCGCGCAGGCGCAGCATGCGCGGGAAGCGCAGCGCCACACCGCTCTTGTGGCGCGGGCTGCGCGCGATGCCTTCGAAGGCCAGCTCGAACACCAGGGTGGGCCGCACACTGCGCACCGGGCCGAATTTTTCGAGCGTGGTCTGGCGGATCACCGCGTCGACCGCGCGGAATTCGGCGTCGGTGAGGCCCGAGTAGGCCTTGGTAAAGGCCACCAGCTGCAGGCCCTCGGGGTCGGCCGGGCGGCGCTCGGCGATGGCCTGCACCACGGCCTGCGCTTCGGCCGCGTCGCGCGGCGGGCGGTTCCAGACCGCGAAGGTGTAGTCGGTGTAGACCGAGGCGCGGCGGCCGTGGCCGGCCTGGGCGTAGATCAGCACGCCGTCGATGGTGAGCGGGTCGATCTTCCACTTCCACCAGGCCAGCCGCTCGCCCTCGCCCGCGCGTTTGACGCGGCCCGTGCCGTAGGCGCTCTCGCGGTGCTTGAGCATCAGGCCCTCGACGCCGAGTTCGCGCGATCGCGCGCGCTGCGCGGCGAGCGTGGCCCAGTCACCGGCCTGAACCAGCGGCGACAGCGGCAGCGGCGGCACGCGCCCGGCCGCGAAGGCCTCGAGCGCGGCGCGGCGCGTGTGCTGGGGCAGCGCGCGCAGGTCGCGGCCCTGGTCTTCGAGCAGGTCGTAGGCGATGAAACCCACGGGCGCGGCCGCGAGCACCTTGGGGCCCAGGGTCTTGCGGCCGATGCGCTGCTGCAGCAGCGCGAAGGGTGCGGGCCGGCCCGCATGGTCAGCGCCCGCGAGCGGCTCGCCCTGCGCGTCCCAGGCCAGGATCTCGCCATCGACCACCGTGCCGTCGGGCCAGGCCGCGGCCAGCCGCACGAGCTCGGGGAAACGCTCGGTCATGAGCTCTTCGCCGCGCGACCAGACCCAGACCCGGCCTGCGCGCTTGACGATCTGGCCGCGGATGCCGTCGAACTTCCATTCGGCGAGCCAGTCGCGCGCCTCGCCCAGCGCGAGCGCCGGGTCGCCCGCGAGCGGGTGCGCGAGGAAGAAGGGGTGGGGCTCGCTGGGCTCGCGCGCTTCGGCCCGGTCGGCGTCGGCCGGCGCCACCAGGGCCTGCCAGGCGGCGGCCGTGGGCGCGCGCTTGCTGTCGGTGTAGCCCATCATGCGGGCCGCCACGAGCTTGGCGTCCAGCCCCGCGTGCTCGGCGATGGCGCGCTGCACCAGCAGCTTGCTCACGCCCACGCGGAAACCGCCACCGACCAGCTTGACCAGCAGGAAGCGGCCCATGGCGTCGAGCTCGCGCCACCAGGCCGTGAGCGCCTCGGCCACGCGGGCCTCGTCGGCGCCGCGCAGCGGCAGCAGGCGCTGCTGCATCCAGCCGTCCAGGCCCAGGTCGGGCGCGGGCGCGCTGGGCGCGGGCAGCACCAGCGAAATGGTTTCGGCGAGGTCGCCCACCGCCTGGTAGCTGGCCTCGAACAGCCATTCGGGCAGGCCCGAGGCCTGCAGCGCCACGGCCTTGAGCTGCGCGGTGCGGATCAGCTGGCGCGGCTTGCCGCCGGCCAGGAAGTACACGGCCCAGGCCGCGTCTTCGGCCGGCGCCTCGCGCAGGTAGCGCACCAGCGCGGCCACCTTGTCGTTGGTGGCGGTGCTGGCGTCGAGCTCGGCGAACAGGGCGGCAAAGCGCTTCATGGGCGATCCGGCGCCGAGCCGCCCCAAGCCGGATCAGCCCCCTCGGGGGGCAGCGACGACACGAAGTGCGGAGCGTGGGGGCTCATGCCTCGTCGCCGTACTCGGTCTCGAAGGACTCGGCCTGCAGGCCCTGCTCCTGCAGGTAACGCACCAGCACCGGCACGCTGCCGTGCGTGACGATCACGCGCTCGGCCCCGCTGGCGCCGATGGCCGAAAGCAGGCCGGGCCAGTCGGCGTGGTCGCTGAGCACGAAGCCGCGGTCCTGGCCGCCGCGGCGGCGCCAGCCGCGGATCTGCATCCAGCCGCTGGCGAAGGCGTCGCTGACGTCGCCGAAGCGGCGGATCCAGGGCGTGCCCACGGCGCTGCCCGGGCACAGCACCAGCGCGCGCTGCAACGTGGCCTTGTCGCTCACCTCGGTGACCAGCCGGGTCTCGGGCAACGGCACACCCGCTGCGCGGTACGCGCGGTTGAGCGGCTCGACCGCGCCGTGGCACACGATGGGGCCGATGGAGGCGTCGACGTTGGCCAGGATGCGCTGCGCCTTGCCCAGGCTGTAGCACTGCAGCACGCTCGCGCGGCCGGCCTCGGCGTTGCGCGCCCACCAGGTGTTGATCTCCGCGAACAGCTCGGCGTCGGGCCGCCAGCGGTAAATCGGCAGGCCGAAGGTGGATTCGGTGATGAAGGTGTGGCAGCGCACGGGCTCGAAGGGTGCGCAGGTGCGGTCGGGCACGGCGCCCGCGGGCGTGGTGCGGTAGTCGCCGCTGGCCACCCACACGCGGCCTTCGTGCTCCACACGCACCTGGGCCGAGCCGAGCACGTGGCCCGCGGGGTGCAGCGAGATGCGCACGCCGTTGTGCTCCAAGGTCTCGCCGTAGGCCAGGGTCTGCAGGGTGATGCCCTCGCCCAGGCGCGAGCGCAGCAGGCCTTCGCCGGGCGCGGCCGCGAGGTAGTGGCCGTGGCCGGGCCGCGCGTGGTCGGCGTGCGCGTGCGTGATCACCGCGCGGTCCACGCGGCGCCAGGGGTCGATGTGGAAATCGCCGGGCGGGCAGTACAGGCCCTCGGGGCGCTGGACGATCAGGTCCATGGCCGGCCTCAGTAGCGGTGCCCGGTGAGGAACAGCAGCGTGCGCATGATGCCGAAGGCCATGCGGTCGAGCAGCCGGTCGTGCCAGCGCCGCGCGTTGAGCGCGGCCGCGTCCACCGGCGTGCTGCGGTGGCACACGATGTCGTCGAGGCAGTCGTGCAGCAGCGCGCCGAAGCGGCGGTCGATGGTGACCACGTTGGCCTCGCGCGCGAGCAGCAGCGACAGCGGGTCGAGGTTGGTGGAGCCCACGGTGGCCCAGCGCTGGTCGATCACCGCGACCTTGGCGTGCAGCGCGCTCGGCGCGTACTCGCAGACCTCGATGCCCGCGTTGACCAGGCGCTTGAACACCGGCCGCGCCGCGCGGTACTGGAAGAAGTTCTCGTAGCGCCCCTGCAGCAGCAGCCGCACACGCACGCCGCGCTCGCGCGCCTTGAACAGGGCTTTGCGCAGCTTGCGGCCCGGGATGAAGTAGGCGTTGGCGATGATGATGTGCGCGCGCGCGTCGCCGATGGCCTTGAGGTAGGCGCGCTCGATGTCGTGGCGGTGCGAGACGTTGTCGCGCAGCAGCAGCGCGGCGCGCGCGTCGTCCACGCCCATGAGCGAGCTGCCGGCGTCCGTGTCTGCTTCGCCGGCGAGGCCGCGCGCGCGCGCTTCGAGCTTGCGCAGCAGCTTGGAGAAATCGCCCACGGGGCTGGAGCCGCGCAGCGCGCTCCAGGCCGCGGCGAAAGCGCGCTGGCGCACCTCGCGCGTGGCCTGCATGCGCCACCAGAGCTGCTCCATGGTGGCGACCATGTCGGCCACCAGGGGGCCGGCCACGCGCAGCGCGTAATCGAGGCGGGGCTCGTCGAGCCGGCCCAGGGCCACGTCGTCGCGGTCGTCGATGAGGTTGATGCCGCCGCAAAAGCCCACCGTGCCGTCGACCACGCAGAGCTTGCGGTGCAGGCGGCGCCAGCGGCTGGGCAGCAGCAGACCCAGGCGACCCAGTGGCGCGTAGATGCGCCATTGCACGCCGACGGCGTCGAAGCGGCGGGCCCACGCCTCAGGCACCGCGGGCGTGCCCACACCGTCGACCACCAGGCGCACCGCGACGCCCCGGCGGGCCGCGCGTTCGAGCGCCTCGGCGACCTGCAGGGCCGAGCCCGCGAACTCGAAGATGTAGGTTTCCAGGTGCACCACCTGGCGCGCCGTGTCCATGGCCTCGACCAGGGCCGGAAACAGCTCGTCGCCCCCGCGCAGCAGCAGCAGCTGATGGCCCTCCTGCAGGTTCGAATGCCCGTGTCTCACGCCGCGAGTTCCAGGTCCGCGATCAGGGGCAGGTGGTCGGACATGCGCCGCCAGGCCATGCCGTGCGGCACGTGCGCCGACACGGGGCGCAGGCCGCGCGCGAAGATGCGGTCGAGGTGCAGCAGCGGCAGGCGCGAGGGATAGGTGGGCAGCCGGATGCCCTCGAAGGTGTGCAGGTCCAGCGCGGCCATGGGCTTGAGCAGCTGCGCGCTCCAGTCGTTGAAATCGCCCGCCACCACCAGCGGGGCATCGGGCGGCACCTCGCGGGCGATGAACTGGCCCAGGCGCTGCACCTGCCGTTCGCGGCTCGCGTGGATCAGGCCCAGGTGCACCACCACCACGTGCACGCCCACGCCCTCGACCAGCAGCTGCGCGTGCAGCAGGCCGCGCTGCTCGAAGCGGTGGTCGGACACGTCGGCATGGCCCACGCTGATCACCGGCCAGCGCGAGAGCAGCGCGTTGCCGTGCTCGCCGTGCCGCGTGACCGCGTTGGTGCGGTAGACCGACTCGTAGCCCTCCGGGGACAGGTAGCCGGCCTGGTCGAGTTCGGGCCAGCGCGTGAAGTAGCGTTCGAACTTGCGGTGGTGGCTGCGCACCTCCTGCAGGCAGACGATGTCGGCGTCGAACTGCTCGACCGCGTGCGCGAGGTTGTGGATTTCGAGCCGGCGCGCCGGCCCCAGGCCCTGCACGCCCTTGTGGATGTTGTACGTGGCCACGCGCACGATGCTCATGCGCGGAATGATCGCACGCACCGCCCGCCCCTTGGGCGCCGGGGGGCGGTCAGTGCAGGGGCGGCTGCAGGCTGATGGTGACGTGGGTCAGGCGCAACTCGCCCCGGCCCTGGTCCAGGTAGGCAAAGGCCTCGCGGCCGACGAAGCCGGGCAGCGGGTGGTAGGCGAAGCCGCCGCCCTCGGTGAGCCGCACGCGCTCGCGCAGACCGCCCGTGGCCGCGGCCCAGCCGGGCGCACCCGCCGGTTCGATCAGCACCAGGGCATCGTCTTCGCCCTGCAGCCAGTCTTGTGCGGGGCGCTGGTGCACGCCCAGCGTCACGCGGCGGCAGGCGCCGTCGCCGAGCCGCCACTCGAAGACCGCGACCTGCAGCCCCAGGCGCAGCGGGTCGGGCCGGAAGCGCAGCACGTCGCCGCGCAGCAGGCGCATGCGCCCGGCCGATATCCAGGGCAGTGAGAGCAGGTGCGGGTCGTCGCGCGCGGCGGCCGAGGCGGATTCGGGCATCGTGAGCATGGCCGGTCTCCATCCGGTGAGGACGTGCCAGCGTGCGCGCGCGCTGCCCGGCAGGGTGTGCCCAGGGGCACAACGGCGCCGCTGTCCGGGTGGGTGGCACGGCCCTACTGCCTTCGAAGGCCGCCGAGCCGCGGCAACCAGCCGATGGCCTCGGCATTGGAGGACGAAAAACAGCGCTCCATGGCTTGCTGCCACGGCAGCCAGCACTGATCGCGGTGTTCACGCGGGCTCAGCCGCACGGGCCGCGGCGCCGGCACGCACAGGCCGAACAGGTGCTCGGTGTTGTGCGTCACGCCCGGTGCGTAGCGGTGGCGCCACTGCGGGTAGATCTCGTAGACGTTCTCCAGCCCCCAGTCGCTGAGCACATGGCCGGGCGCGCGCGCGTCGAGCCCGGTCTCCTCGGCCACCTCGCGCACGGCGGTGGCCTCGAAGGCCTCGTCGGGGTGGTCGCGCGAGCCGGTGACCGATTGCCAGAAGCCCGGCGCGTCGGCGCGTTCGATCAGCAGCACCTCGAGCGCCGGCGTGTGGATCACCACCAGCACCGACCAGGGCAGCTTGTGCGCGGGCGCGGGCTCAGGCACGGCGGCCCGCGGTGAGGCGCTGCCACAGGCGCCACACCGAAAGCAGGCGCAGCGGCACCGAGAGGAAGCGGCTGGGTTTGCGCGCCATCCACAGGCCCGAGGCCGCCGCCAGCGGCAGCACCACCTCGCGCGGCCAGCCGCGCAGCCACTGCCAGGCGGTCTGCACGCGGTCGGCCCAGGTCAGCACCGGTTCGAGCGAACGCGACTGCAGCGCGGCGCGCGCCCGCAGCGCGCGCGAACGCGCGCGCAGGGCCGTGCGGCGCTGCGCGAGCTGGCGGGCACGCAGGCCGGTCATGCGGGCGCCCCGTTCATGGTTCGAGCGATTCGCGGTCCTGGCGCAGCTCTTCGATGCTGGCCGAGAACAGGCGCGAGCCACGCCGGATGCGCTCGCGCGCCTGCGCCATCGCGACCAGGCCGGCGAGCAGGAACACCGCGGTGAACACCGACAGCGCCAGCAGCCGGTGCTCGTCCCACAGGGCCACGGTGATCAGGATGGCCAGGAAGCCCAGGCCCAGCGCCATGCACACCAGCGCGATCGCGCCGTACGCGACCAGGCTGGCCACGCGCAGCACCTCTTCCTGGGCCTCGACGCTGAACAACTCGAGGCGAACCTGCGCGAGTTCGACCAGGGTGGCGGCCAGGCCGCGCAGCGAGGCCGACAGGCGTTGGGCGGAGGGCTCCATGAACCGGGTCAGCGGCGGCCGATCAGCAGACCGATGAGCAGGCCCACGCCCGCCGCGGTGCCGATGGCCTGCCAGGGGTGGTCGTGCACGTATTCGTCGGTCACACGCGCGGCTTCCTTGGTCTTGGCGGCGATGGTGTCTTCGATGTCACCGAGCTTGTGCTTGGCGGCCATGAGGTTTTCGCGGATGCGCTCGCGCATCTCGACCACCTTGCCTTCGGTCTCGCTGGCCGTGGCCTGCAACAGCTCTTCGGCGTCGCTGATGACGCGTTGCAGGTCGCGCACGAGCTTCTTCTTGCTGGTGGTGGTATCGGTGAGGGCTTCGGCCATGGCGGACTCCTTTTCCAGTCGGTTGAAAACATTCGATCACGGGGACCGACGGTGCGACCACACAAGCATACGCAGGTTCCATGCAAAAAGGCGCCCGAAGGCGCCTTTTGAGGCATCGTCCTACAGGGCCCCTCAGGCCGGCTTGACCGCGTCGGGGTTGCGCAGGCGGATGTGCAGCTCGCGCAGCTGCTTCTCGTCGACCGGGCTCGGGGCCTGCGTGAGCAGGCACTGGGCGCGCTGGGTCTTGGGGAAGGCGATCACATCGCGGATGGACTCGGCACCCGTCATGAGCGTGACGATGCGGTCGAGGCCGAAGGCCAGGCCGCCGTGCGGCGGCGCGCCGTACTGCAGCGCGTCGAGCAGGAAGCCGAACTTCATGCGCTGCTCTTCCGGACCGATCTTGAGCGCGTCGAAGACCTTGGCCTGCACGTCGGCGCGGTGGATGCGCACCGAACCGCCGCCGATCTCCCAGCCGTTGAGCACCATGTCGTAGCCCTTGGCGATGCAGCGGCCCGGGTCGGTGACCATCAGGTCCTCGTGGCCGTCCTTGGGCGCGGTGAAGGGGTGGTGCACCGCGGTCCAGCGGTCGGCCTCGTCGTCGTACTCGAACATCGGGAAGTCGACCACCCACATCGGGGCCCAGCGGTCTTCGAACAGGCCGTTCTTCTTGCCCAGTTCGCTGTGGCCGATCTTGATGCGCAGGTTGCCGATGGCGTCGTTGACGACCTTGGCCTTGTCGGCGCCGAAGAACAGGATGTCGCCGTTCTGCGCGCCGCTGCGCTGCAGCACCGCGTCGAGCGCGGCATCGTGCAGGTTCTTCACGATCGGGCTCTGCAGGCCGTCGCGGCCCTTGGTGATGTCGTTGACCTTGATCCAGGCCAGGCCCTTGGCGCCGTAGATCTTGACGAACTCGGTGTAGGCATCGATCTCGCTGCGGCTCATCTCGGCGCCGCCGGGCACGCGCAGCGCCACCACGCGGCCGTTCTTCATCTGCGCGGGCGCGCTGAAGACCTTGAAGTCCACGTCGGCCATGACGTCGGTGAGCTCGGTGAACTCCATCTTCACGCGCAGGTCGGGCTTGTCCGAACCGTAGCGGTGCATGGCCTCGCTGTAGGCCATGACCGGGAACTCGCCGAGGTCAACGCCCAGCGTGTTCTGGAACACCGTCTTGATCATGCCCTGGAACATGTCGCGGATGTCCTGCTCGGTCAGGAACGAGGTCTCGATATCGATCTGCGTGAACTCCGGCTGGCGGTCGGCGCGCAGGTCTTCGTCGCGGAAGCACTTGGTGATCTGGTAGTAGCGGTCGAAGCCCGCCACCATGAGCAGCTGCTTGAACAGCTGGGGCGACTGCGGCAGCGCGAAGAACATGCCATCGTGCACGCGGCTGGGCACGAGGTAGTCGCGCGCGCCTTCGGGCGTGCTCTTGGTGAGCATGGGGGTTTCGATGTCGACGAAGCCGTTGGCGTCGAGGAACTTGCGCACCTCCATGGCCACGCGGTAGCGCAGCATGAGGTTGCGCTGCATGTAGGGGCGGCGCAGGTCGAGCACGCGGTGCGTGAGGCGCGTGGTCTCGGAGAGGTTGTCGTCGTCGAGCTGGAACGGCGGCGTGACCGAGGGGTTGAGCACCTTGAGCTCGTGGCACAGCACCTCTACCTTGCCGCTCTTGATGCCGTCGTTGGTCGTGCCCTCGGGGCGCGCGCGCACCACGCCCACCACCTGCACGCAGAACTCGTTGCGCACCTCTTCGGCGGTCTTGAACATCTCGGGGCGGTCGGGGTCGCAGACCACCTGCACCGTGCCTTCGCGGTCGCGCAGGTCGATGAAGATCACGCCACCGTGGTCACGGCGGCGGTTCACCCAGCCCGCCAGCGTGACGGTTTGGCCCAGCTGGGCCTCGGTCACCAGACCGCAGTATTGGGAGCGCATGGACATGATGGCTTCTTTCTGTTTTCAGGAGGGGTCCGCGGCAACCACCGCGGGCTTGATCTTCGGGTTCTTGGGCCCACCGGGCACGATCACGCCCATGGACACGATGTAGGTGAGCGCCTCGTCCACGCTCATGGAGAGCTCAACGCAGTCGCGCGCGCGCAGCAGCACGAAGTAGCCGCCCGTGGGGTTGGGCGTGGTGGGCACGTAGACACTGACGAAGTCGTCGGTGAGGGTGTCCTGGCCGGGCTTGGCCTGCAGCGTGTCGAGCACCTCGCCCTGAGGCGCGCCCGTGAGGAAGGCGATGGTCCACATGCCTTCGTGCGGCCACTGCACCAGCACCGCCTTGCGAAAGGCGTTGCCCTTCTCGGAGAACAGCGTGTCGGAGACCTGCTTGACGCCCGAATAGATGGAGCGGACCACCGGAATCCGGTGCAGCAGCGCATGCCACCAGCTGACGATGCGGTTGCCGATGATGTTGGACGCAAGCGCCCCGATGGACAGCAGGATGACCAGCGCGAACACCACGCCCAGGCCGGGGATGTGCACCCCCAGCAGGGCGTCGGGCCGCCAGGCGGGCGGCAGGATGTTGAGCGTCTGGTCGAGCGTGCCGACCACCCAGTCGATCACCCAGAGGGTGACGATGAGTGGCACCAGGACCAGCAGTCCCGAGAAGAGCCACTTGCGCAGGGCGGTCATGCGGGCCGATCAGGTGGACGAGGAGCCGGAGCCGCCGGCCGGCGCGGCGGCGGGGGCGCTCGCCGGGGCCGGCGCAGCCGCGGGCTTGCTCTCGCTCGACGGGGCGGCCGCAGCGTCGGCGCTCTTGGACTCGCCGGCCGAGCCGGCACCGCCGCCGCTGGTGTTGCCGCCGCGGAAATCGGTGACGTACCAGCCGGAACCCTTGAGCTGGAAACCCGCGGCCGTGACCTGCTTGCGGAAGGCGTCGGCACCGCAGGCCGGGCACTGGGTGAGGGGGGCGTCGGAGATCTTCTGCAGGACGTCCTTGGCATGGCCGCAGGACCCGCACTTGTAGGCGTAGATGGGCATGGCGTGAACGCAGTGAAAAAGGAGAAGCCGCCCCGGCGCGCAGGCCCGGGCGGACAAAGCCCGCGATTATAAATTCCGGGGGGGTTCCCCTGCCGGGCGCGCGCGGCTCACCCGGGCCGCCTCACCACAGGCGCACGCGCAGCAGCAGCTGCATGGCCAGCAGCCCGAGCAGGAAGCCCACGCCGCCGTAGACGATGGCCTGCAGCAGGCGGTTGGTGCGGCGCTGCTCGGCGATCAGGCCGTCGATCTCGCGCCGCAGGTCCTGCGGGCGATCGCGCAGGTAGTCGTGCAGCAGGCGCGGCAGCGCCGGCAGCAGCTTGGCGTACTGGGGCGCTTCGGCCTTGAGCTGGGCCAGCAGCTTCTGCGGCCCCATCTGCTCGAGCATCCAGCGCTCCAGGAAGGGCTTGGCGGTGGACCAGAGGTCGAGGTCGGGGTCGAGTTCGCGGCCCAGGCCCTCGATATTGAGCAGGGTTTTCTGCAGCAGCACGAGCTGGGGCTGGATCTCGACGTGGAAGCGGCGCGAGGTCTGGAACAGGCGCATGAGCACCATGCCCAGCGAGATCTCGCGCAGCGGCCGGTCGAAGTACGGTTCGCACACCGCGCGGATGGCCGACTCGAGCTCGTCGACCCGGGTGTCGGGCGGGACCCAGCCCGACTCGATGTGCAGCTCGGCCACGCGCTTGTAGTCGCGGCGGAAGAAGGCCGTGAAGTTCTGCGCCAGGTACTCCTTGTCGAAGGCAGTCAGCGTGCCCACGATGCCGAAGTCGAGGGAGATGTAGCGGCCGAAGGTGGCCGGCTCCACGCTCACCTGGATGTTGCCCGGGTGCATGTCGGCGTGGAAAAAGCCGTCGCGGAACACCTGGGTGAAGAAGATGGTGACGCCGTCGCGCGCGAGCTTGTGGATGTCCACGCCGCGGCGGCGCAGTTCGTCGACGCGGTTGATGGGCACGCCGTTCATGCGCTCCATCACCATCACCTCGGTACGGCACCAGTCCCAGTGCACCTCGGGGATGATGACCAGGTCGAGCCCGGCCATGTTGCGACGCAGCTGGGCGGCGTTGGAGGCCTCGCGCAGCAGGTCGAGCTCGTCGTGCAGGTACTTGTCGAACTCGGCCACCACCTCGCGCGGCTTGAGGCGGCGCCCGTCGGCCGAGAGCCGCTCGAGCCAGCCGGCCATCATGCGCATGAGCGACAGGTCCTTGTCGATCACGTGCAGCATGTGGGGCCGCAGCACCTTCACCGCGACCTCGCGGCCTGCGCTGCGGCCACTGCGCAAGGTGGCGAAATGCACCTGGGCGATCGAGGCGCTGGCCACGGGCACGCGCTCGAAGTGGCTGAAAACCTCGTCCAGCGGGCGGCCGTAGGCGCGCTCGATGGTGGCGATGGCGACCTCGGCCGGGAACGGTGGCACGCGGTCTTGCAGCAGCGCGAGTTCGTTGGCGATGTCGGGCGGCAGCAGGTCGCGCCGCGTGGACAGCACCTGGCCGAACTTCACGAAGATGGGCCCCAGGCTTTCGAGCGCCTGGCGCAGGCGCACGCCGCGCGGCTGCTCGAGCCGGCGGCCCAGCGTGAGCACGCGCGTGAGCCGGCGCAGCCAGGGGTGGTCGAAGCTCGAGAGCACGAGCTCGTCGAGCCCGTGCCGCAGCACCACCCAGGCGATGAAGGCGCCGCGCAGCAGCCGCCTCACCGGTCCACCTTGGCGCTGCGCGCGGGTGGGCGGGGCATGCGCTCGGCAAAGGCCTTGACGGCCTCGGCCGCGCGCCGTGCGAAGCCCACGAGCGCGTGGGCCGGGGCGTCGCCGACGATGCGCGAGAGGTCTTCCTCCACGTCCCAGCGCACGTTGTCGACCAGCCAGGCGATCTCGGCGGCCAGTTGCACGTCGCCCTGGATGTCGACACCGGGTTTGTCGCCCGCGAGCACGCGCTGCGCGATGTCGATCGGCGAGGTCTGGGTGAGCGTGACCCGGAGTTCGGGCGTGGCCGATGCCGGGTCACAGCGCTCGAGCAGGCCGGCGCGCGTGGGCGCGAGCATGAGGTGGAAGTCGCCCCAGTGCAGCTGGATTGCTTTGCCGGCCTGGCGCTTGAGGCGCTCGGTGGCCGCGGGCTCCTGCTGCAGCACGTGGTTGAGCAACAGCACGAGGCGGTTCTGCAACTCGTCCACGGCCCAGGCGGGTGGGCGCAGGGCGCCCAGCAGGTCCTGCAGCAGGTTCAGGGGCGGCGGCAGAGGCGTGCCGGAAACGGAATCGGGTGGTACATGTGCCATGACCACCCGATTCTGACGGATAAGGCCGGCCCGGCGGTGTGCCCCGGGCCGGGTGCAGGGCTTATTGCAGGGCCTGCACGCCCGCCACCAGCCAGCCGCCCGGACCGGCCTTGGGGCGGGTGATGTTCCAGACCTCGCGGAACGGGTTGGGGCCGGCCGAAGCGTCTTCGCGGATCAGGCCCGAGAACTCGACGCTGGCCATGTAGTCCACATCGGTCTCTTCGATGCCCAGGAGCTGTGCCTCGAGCATCACCACCTCGGTCTTGTTCGGCACACCGCGGGCGTCGCGCTCGCGCTCGGCGAGCTGGGCCTGGATCTGCTCGAGCATGTCGTCGGTCATCATGGCGCGCAGGCTGGGGATGTCGGCGCGGTCCCAGGCGTCCTGCAGGTTCACGAAGTTGGTCTTGGAGGCTTTGAGGAAGCCTTCGGTGTCGAAGCCGGCCGGGATGCCCCAGGTCTGGCGGCCCAGCAGGGCCGAGCCGATCATGGAGCCGCCGTGGCCGCCCTCGAGACTGGCGGGCGCGCTGCGCTCCCAGGGGCGGGCCGAGGCGTCGTTGCCCACGTTCTTGGGGCTGTAGCTGCGCGGCATGGTGGGCTCGAAATCGGCCGGCGCGCGCGGCGCGGCGTTGCCCGCGCCCTGGTAGGCCAGGCCGGTGTTCGCGGCGGCAGGCGCCTTGCGGCGCATCACGAAGCCGATCACCGCCATGACCACCACGGCCAGCAGCGCGAACAGCAGGAACTGCGCGAAGGCTTCACCGAAACCCAGCGCGGACGCGAGCCAGGCCAGGCCCAGGCCGGCGGCCAGGCCGCCGAGCATGGCGCCCCAGGGGCGCTTGGGTGCGGCGGCGGCGGGTGCCGTGGCCGGGCGCTGCGCGGCGCCGGCCTGCGGGGCCTGGGCGGGCGCGGCCTGCTGGGCCGGCGTCGTGGTCTGCGTCGGCGCGGTGTTGCGCTGCGTGACGTTGCTCGATTGCTTGCCGATGGACGAGCCCCCGCCCATGCGCTTGGCGAACGTATCGGTCGAGCCGACCGCGAGGGTCAGGGCCAGCAACACGGACCACAGCTTGTTCATCATCCTTGCCTCCTTATAGATATCGAACAATCCACCCAGCGATTCTGGGATCAACACTTGATGCCCACGTGCAAGGCGACCACCCCTCCCGTGAGGTTGTGCACGTCGACGTGGCCGAAGCCGGCCGACTTCATCATCTGCCGCAGGGTTTCCTGGTCCGGGTGCATGCGGATGGATTCCGCGAGATAGCGGTAGCTTTCTTCGTCCTTGGCGACCCACTTGCCCAGTTTCGGCAGCACCTGGAACGAATACCAGTCGTACGCCTTCTCCAGCGGTTTGGCCACCCGGGAAAACTCCAGCACCAGCAATTTGCCACCCGGCCGCAGCGTGCGATGCATTTCGGCCAGCGCAAGTTCCTTGTGCGTCATGTTGCGCAGGCCGAAAGCCACCGAGACGCGGTCGAAGCTCTCGTCGGCAAAGGGCAGTTTCTCGGCGTCGCACACCAGGGTGGGCAGCACCACGCCGGCGTCGAGCAGCCGGGTGCGGCCTTCGCGCAGCATGGCCTCGTTGATGTCGGTGTGGAACACGCGGCCGGTGGGGCCGACCTCGCGCGCGAAGGCCAGCGCCAGGTCGCCGGTGCCGCCGGCGATGTCGAGCACGTGCTGGCCCGGCTTCGCATCGGCCACGGTGATGGTGTAGCGCTTCCAGAGGCGGTGCAGGCCGGCCGACATCAGGTCGTTCATGACGTCGTAGCGCGAGGCGACCGAGTCGAACACGCCGCGCACGCGGCTGGCTTTCTCGCGCTCGTCGACGTTCTGGAAACCGAAATGGGTCTGGGCCATGGAGGGTCCTCAGTGGTGGTGGCCGCAGCCGGCACCGGCCTTCTCGGGCATGGGGTCGTCGCGGCCCACGCCGGCGGCCTGCAGCCGGGCTTCGTAGTCGGCCCAGAGCTGCTCCTGCTGGTCGCCCAGGAAGTACAGGTAGTCCCAAGAGAAGATGCCCGAGGAATGGCCGTCGTCGAAGGTGGGCTGCACCGCGTAGTTGCCCACGGGCTGCAGCTCGAGCAGTCCCACGTGGCGTTTGCCGGTCTGCAGCACCTCCTGGCCCGGGCCGTGGCCCTGCACCTCGGCCGAGGGCGAGTACACGCGCATCAGCTCGAACGGGATGCGAAAGCGCCTGCCGTCGGAGAAGCTCACCTCGAGCACGCGCGAGGCGCCGTGCACCGTGATGTCCTGGGGGGTGGGGGTGTTGCGGTCGAGGCCGGCCATGGTTTGTCTCCTTTGCTTCAGACGAGCACGCGCTCGATGCCGCCCTGGTTGGCCCGTTCCACGTACTCGGGCAGCCAGTTCTCGCCCAGGATGTGGCGCGCCATTTCGACCACGATGTAGTCGGCCTCGAGCAGGCCGTTCTGCATGTCGTCGCGGTAGCGGCTCAGGCCCTGCAGGCAGCTCGGGCAGCTGGTGAGGATCTTGACGTTGGCGTCGGCCGCCACGGCGCCGCCGTTGCGCAGCGCGGCCTCGCCCTTGCGCAGCTCTTCTTCCTTGCGGAATCGCACCTGGGTCGAGACATCGGGGCGCGTGACGCCCAGCGTGCCCGACTCGCCGCAGCAGCGCTCGCTCTTGAGCACCTGCTCGCCCACCAGCGCCTTCACCGTCTTCATGGGTTCCTGCAGCTTCATGGGGCTGTGGCAGGGGTCGTGGTACAGGTAGGCGCCCTTGCCTTCCAGCCGGATGCCTTTTTCGAGCAGGTACTCGTGGATGTCGACGATGCGGCAGCCCGGGAAGATCTTCTCGAATTCGTAGCCCTGGAGCTGGTCGTAGCAGGTGCCGCAGCTCACCACCACGGTCTTGATGTCGAGGTAGTTGAGCGTGTTGGCCACGCGGTGGAACAGCACCCGGTTGTCGGTGATGATCTTCTCGGCCTTGTCGAACTGGCCCGAGCCGCGCTGGGGGTAGCCGCAGCACAGGTAGCCGGGCGGCAGCACGGTCTGCACGCCGGCATGCCAGAGCATGGCCTGCGTGGCCAGGCCCACCTGCGAGAACAGGCGCTCCGAGCCGCAACCGGGGAAATAGAACACCGCCTCGGTCTCGGCTGTGGTGGCCTGCGGGTTGCGGATGATGGGGACGTAGTCCTTGTCCTCGATGTCGAGCAGCGCGCGCGCGGTCTTCTTGGGCAGGCCACCCGGCATCTTCTTGTTGATGAAGTGGATGACCTGTTCCTTGATGGGCGCGGGGCCCAGCGTGGCCGGCGGCGCGGCGGTCTGCTTGCGCGCCACGCGCTTGAGCAGGTCGTTGGCCAGGCGCTGCGCCTTGAAGCCCACGCCCACCATGGCCGAGCGCATGAGCTTGATGGTCTCGGGCTGGGTGGCGTTGAGGAAGAACATGGCCGCGGCGTTGCCGGGGCGGAAGCTCTTCTGGCCCATCTTGCGCAACAGGTTGCGCATGTTCATGGTGACGTCGCCGAAGTCGATCTTCACCGGGCAGGGCGTGAGGCACTTGTGGCAGACCGTGCAGTGGTCGGCCACGTCCTCGAACTCCTGCCAGTGCTGGATGCTCACGCCGCGGCGCGTCTGCTCTTCGTACAGGAAGGCCTCGACCAGCAGCGAGGTGGCCAGGATCTTGTTGCGCGGGCTGTAGAGCAGGTTGGCGCGCGGCACGTGGGTGGCGCACACGGGCTTGCACTTGCCGCAGCGCAGGCAGTCCTTGACCGAATCGGCGATGGCGCCGATGTCGCTCTGCTGCATGATGAGCGATTCGTGCCCCATGAGGCCGAAGCTGGGCGTGTAGGCGTGCGACAGGTCGGCGCTGCGCGCGCCGTCCAGGCTGCCGCGCAGCAGCTTGCCCTTGTTGAAGCGGCCCTCGGGGTCGACCTTGGCCTTGTAGGCGGCGAAGGGCGCGAGCTCGTCGTCGCTCAGGTACTGCAGCTTGGTGATGCCGATGCCGTGCTCGCCCGAGATCACGCCGTCGAGCCCACGCGCGAGCACCATGATGCGGTCGACCGCTTCGTGCGCGGTCTGCAGCATCTCGTAGTCGTCGCTGTTGACCGGGATGTTGGTGTGCACGTTGCCGTCGCCCGCGTGCATGTGCAGGGCCACCCAGACCCGGCCCTTGAGCACGCGCTGGTGGATGGCGTTGCACTCGGCCAGCAGCGGACCGAAGGCCGCGCCGCTGAAGATCTGCTGCAGCGGGGCGCGGATCTGGGCCTTCCAGCTCGCGCGCAGCCGGTGGTCCTGCAGCTCGGGGAACAGGCGGTCGACGTCGGTGAGCCAGCCCTGCCACTGCGCGCGGACCTCGCGCACCAGCGCCAGGGCCTGCTGCACGCGGTCTTCGAGCAGCTCGGCGGTGGGGATCTCGCTGGCGTCGTCGCCCTTGCCCAGCGGCAGGTTGCCGCGCAGGAAGAAGGCCTCGAGCTCGTTGGCCAGGCGGATCTTGTTGCGCAGCGAGAGCTCGATGTTGATGCGCTCGATGCCCTCGGTGTACTCGCCCATGCGCGGCAGCGGGATCACCACGTCTTCGTTGATCTTGAAGGCGTTGGTGTGCTTGCTGATGGCGGCGGTGCGTTTGCGGTCGAGCCAGAACTTCTTGCGCGCCTCGGGGCTGATGGCGATGAAGCCTTCGCCGCTGCGCGAGTTGGCGATGCGGATCACCTCGCTGGTGGCGCGCGCGACCGCGTCGGGGTCGTCGCCCACGATGTCGCCGATCAGCACCATCTTGGGCAGGCCGCCGTTGCCCTTCTTGCTCTTGGTCGCGTAGCCCACCGCCTTGAGGTAGCGGTCGTCGAGGTGTTCGAGGCCGGCCAGCAGCACGCCCGAGCGCTTCTGCTCGGCGAACATGAAGTCCTTGATCTCGACGATGCTGGGCACCGCGTCTTTCGGGTTGCCGAAGAACTCCAGGCACACGGTGCGGGTGTGCTCGGGCATGCGGTGCACGATCCAGCGCGCGCTGGTGATCAGGCCGTCGCAGCCCTCTTTCTGGATCCCTGGCAGGCCCGAGAGAAACTTGTCGGTGACGTCCTTGCCCAGGCCTTCCTTGCGGAACGTGCGGCCCGGGATGGCCAGGGTCTCGGTGCGGCGCAGGGTCTTGCCGTCGGGCGCGAAGTACCTGAGCTCGAAAGTCGCGACCTCGGCGTCGTGGATCTTGCCGCGGTTGTGGTCCAGGCGCGTCACCTCGAGCCACTCGGCCTGCGGCGTGACCATGCGCCAGCTCACCAGGTTGTCGAGCGCCGTGCCCCAGAGCACGGCCTTCTTGCCGCCGGCGTTCATGGCGATGTTGCCGCCGATGCACGAGGCCTCGGCGCTGGTGGGATCGACCGCGAACACATGGCCCGCGCGCTCGGCCGCGTCGGCCACGCGCTGGGTGACCACGCCGGCCTCGGTCCAGACCGTGGGCAGGGGCTCGTCGTGGCCGGGCACCTGGACCCACTCCACTTCGGTCATGGCCTCGAGCTTCTCGGTGTTGATCACCGCGCTCTTCCAGGTAAGCGGGATGGCGCCGCCGGTGTAGCCGGTGCCGCCGCCGCGCGGGATGATGGTCAGCCCGAGCTCGACGCAACCCTGCACCAGCCCGGCCATCTCGGCCTCGGTGTCGGGCGTGAGCACCACGAAGGGGTACTCGACGCGCCAGTCGGTGGCGTCGGTGACGTGCGAGACGCGCGACAGGCCGTCGAACTTGATGTTGTCGCGCGCGGTGAGCCGGCCCAGCAGCTTGTTGGCGCGCTGGCGCAGTGCGGCGACTTCGTCGAACTGGCGCGCGAAGGCCTCGACCGCGGCACGCGCCGCGACCAGCAGCTCGCCCACCAGGGCGTCGCGCGAGGGGTCGTCCTGCGGCGTGCGGCGCTTCTGCACCTCGCTCAGGCGGTGGTGGAGCGCGTCCACGAGCTGGCCGCGGCGCTTGCGGCTCGAGAGCAGGTCGTCCTGCAGGTAGGGGTTGCGCTGCACGACCCAGATGTCGCCCAGCACCTCGTAGAGCATGCGGGCCGAGCGGCCGGTGCGGCGCTCGCCGCGCAAGCCGTCGAGCAGCGACCAGGCGCGCTCGCCGAGCAGGCGGATCACGATTTCGCGATCCGAGAAGGACGTGTAGTTGTAGGGAATTTCGCGCAGGCGGGGCGCGTCGTCCGTGGCGGTGGCGAGCAGCGGGATCGGAGTCGGAGCGTTCATGGGGCGCTCGGCGCCGTCACAGGGCACCGAGGCGGGGATGGTATCGCAGCGCAACATCCCCTTTCCCGTCTGGTGGAAACCCCGGTTGTCACGGCGGGGCAACGCCTGTGCAATCGATCCGTCACAAAAGACCGATAGCCTGCGGCTTCCGCAGCACCCCTACCCGAGGAGCCTCCATGAAAAACCGCTACCTGCCCCTGGCCGGCGCCATCGCACTGGCCGCCGCCTTCACCGCCCCCGCCCACGCACAGACCGAGATCCAGTGGTGGCACTCCATGGGCGGCGCGCTGGGCGAATGGGTGAACGACCTGGCCAAGGACTTCAACGCCACCCAGACCCAGTACAAGATCGTGCCGACCTTCAAGGGCAGCTACGACGAGTCCATGACGGCCGCGATCGCCGCCTTCCGCGCCGGCAACGCGCCCCACATCCTGCAGGTGTTCGAGGTGGGCACGGCCACCATGATGGCCAGCCGCCAGGCCATCGTGCCCGTGGGCGAGGTGATGAAGAAGGCCGGCGTGACCTTCGACCCCAACGCCTACGTGCCCGCCGTGGCCGGCTACTACACCGCGCCCAACGGCCAGATGCTGAGCTTCCCCTTCAACAGCTCGACCACCGTCTTCCACTACAACAAGGACGCCTTCAAGGCCGCCGGCCTCGACCCCGAGAAGCCGCCCAAGACCTGGCCCGAGGTGGCCCTGGCCGCCGGCAAGCTCAAGGCCTCGGGTCACAAGTGCCCCTTCACCACCAGCTGGGTGAGCTGGACCCAGCTCGAGAGCTTCTCGGCCTGGCACAACACCGAGTTCGCCACCCTGGGCAACGGCATGCGTGGCCTGAACACGCGGCTGAGCTTCAACAGCCCGCTGCACGTGCGCCACATCGAGAACCTGGCCAACATGGCCAAGACCGGCCTGTTCGTCTACAAGGGCCGCGGCAACGCCGCCGACGCCACCTTCGTCTCGGGCGAGTGCGCCATGATCACCGGCTCGTCGGCGCTGTACGGCAACGTCAAGCGCAACGCCAAGTTCGTGGGCGGCATCGGCACCCTGCCCTACTACCCCGACGTGGCCGGCGCGCCCCAGAACACCGTGATCGGCGGCGCCAGCCTGTGGGTGATGTCGGGCAAGAAGGAAGCCGAGTACAAGGGCGTGGCGATGTTCTTCGCCCACCTCTCCAAGGCCGAGGAAGCGGCCAAGAGCCACCAGCGCACCGGCTACCTGCCCGTGACCAAGGCGGCCTACGAGCTGACCGAAAAGTCGGGCTTCTACAAGCAGAACCCGGGCACCGACGTGTCGGTGGAGCAGATGATCCGCAAGACCACCGACAAGTCGCGCGGCATCCGCCTGGGCAACTTCGTGCAGATCCGCACCATCAACGACGAAGAGCTCGAACAGGTCTGGGCCGGCCGCAAGGCGCCCAAGCAGGCGCTCGACGACGCCGTCAAGCGCGGCAACGAGCTGCTGGCCCGCTTCGAAGCCGCCAACAAGGGCAAGTGATGTCCCCCGGGCACCCCGGGTGCCCAGCCCGCCCCGAACCGGCATGACCCGGTCGGGGCGGTTTTTGTTGTAGGGTCGCGCCCCTCGACGTCCACGAGATTGCCATGGAAAAACGCGTCCGATTCCGATCCGCCTGGCTGCCCTGGCTGCTGGTGGCCCCGCAGATGGCGGTGGTACTGGTGTTCTTCTTCTGGCCTGCCGCGCAGGCGCTCTACCAGAGCGTGCTGCAGCAAGACGCCTTCGGCCTGTCCACCGAGTTCGTGGGCCTGGCCAACTTCGAGCGCCTGTTCGCCGACCCGAGCTACATCGCCTCGTTCAAGGTCACGGCGGTGTTCTCCTTCCTCGTGGCCGCCGTGGGCCTGGTGATCGCGCTGCTGCTGGCCGTGATGGCCAACCGCGTGCTGCGCGGCGCCTCGGTCTACAAGACGCTGCTGATCTGGCCCTACGCCGTGGCCCCCGTGGTGGCGGGCGTGCTGTGGCTGTTCATGTTCGCCTCACCCTACGGCGTGGTGGCCTATGCGCTGCGCTGGATGGGCATGGACTGGAACCACCTGCTCAACCCCGACCATGCGCTCGCGCTGATCGTGATGGCCGCGGTGTGGAAGCAGATCTCGTACAACTTCCTGTTCTTCCTCGCGGGGCTGCAGTCGATCCCGCACTCGCTGATCGAGGCCGCCACCATCGACGGCGCCTCGCCCTGGCGCCGCTTCTGGACCATCGTGTTCCCACTGCTGTCGCCCACCACTTTCTTCCTGCTGGTGATCAACATCGTCTACGCCTTCCTCGACACCTTCGCCATCGTCGATGCCACCACCCACGGCGGCCCGGGCAAGGAGACCGCGATCCTGGTCTACAAGGTGTACTACGACGGCTTCAAGGCCCTGGACATGGGCGGCTCGGCCGCGCAATCGGTGATCCTCATGGGCATCGTCATCGCGCTCACGGTGCTGCAGTTCCGCTTCGTCGAAAAGAAAGTGCAGTACTGACATGATCGAACGACGCCCCGTCCTCACCTTCTTTTCGCACCTGATCCTGCTGATCGGCGTGCTGGTGGTGGCCTTTCCGGTCTACATCACCTTCGTGGGCTCCACGCAGACGGCCGAGCAGGTGGCCACGAGCAACCCGCTGTCGCTGGTGCCGGGCAGCCATTTCTTCGAGACCTACAAGCTCGCGCTGCTCGGCGGCAAGACCAGCGGCGGCTCCACCATCGCGCCCGTGGCGCCCATGCTCTGGGTGAGCTTCGTGAGCGCCATGGTGATCGCCGTCGGCAAGATCGCGATCTCGCTGCTGTCGGCCTTCGCCATCGTGTACTTCCGCTTCCCGGCGCGCGGCCTGGTGTTCTGGATGATCTTCGTGACCCTGATGCTGCCGGTGGAGGTGCGCATCGGCCCGACCTACGCGGTGGTGTCCGACCTGGGCATGCTCAACAGCTACGCGGGCCTGACCGTGCCGCTGATCGCGTCGGCCACGGCCACCTTCCTGTTCCGCCAGTTCTTCCTCACCGTGCCCGACGAGCTCGTGGAGGCCGCGCGCATGGACGGCGCCGGCCCGATGCGCTTCTTCTGGGACGTGCTGCTGCCGCTGTCGCGCACCAGCATCGCGGCGCTGTTCGTGATCCAGTTCATCTACGGCTGGAACCAGTACCTCTGGCCGCTGCTCGTGACCACCAGCGAGGACATGTACCCGGTGGTGCTGGGCATCAAGCGCGCCATCTTCGGCGAGGTCTACGTGGAATGGAACGTGGTGATGGCCACCGCCATCCTCGCCATGCTGCCGCCGGCCTTCGTGGTCATCCTCATGCAGAAGTGGTTCGTCAAGGGCCTGGTCGATACCGAGAAATAAAGAGAGCCGACATGGCAACGCTGCAATTCAAGAACGTCATCAAGCAGTACCGGCAGGGCAAGCAGTCGCTGCAGGTGATCCACGGCGTGAGCGCCGACATCCACGACGGCGAATTCATCGTGATCGTCGGGCCCTCGGGCTGCGGCAAGAGCACGCTGCTGCGCATGGTCGCGGGCCTCGAAGAGGTCACGGGCGGCGAGATCTGCATCGGCCCGCGCGTGGTGAACCAGCTCGAACCGGCCGAGCGCGACATCGCCATGGTGTTCCAGAACTACGCGCTCTACCCGCACATGAGCGTGTTCGACAACATGGCCTACGGCCTGAAGATCGCCAAGGTGCCGCCCGATCAGATCAAGGCGCGCGTGGACAAGGCCGCCAAGATCCTCGAGCTCGGCCACCTGCTCGAGCGCAAGCCGCGCCAGCTCTCGGGCGGCCAGCGCCAGCGCGTGGCCATGGGCCGTGCCATCGTGCGCCAGCCGCAGGTGTTCCTGTTCGACGAGCCACTGTCCAACCTGGATGCCAAGCTGCGCGCGCAGACACGCATCGAGATCCAGAAGCTGCACCGCGAACTCGGCATCACCAGCCTGTTCGTCACCCACGACCAGGTCGAGGCCATGACGCTGGCGCAGCGCATGATCGTGATGAACGCGGGGCACATGGAGCAGTTCGGCACGCCCGAAGAGGTCTACAACCGCCCCGCCACCACCTTCGTCGCGAGCTTCATCGGCTCGCCGCCCATGAACCTGCTCAAGCAGGCGCCGGGCGGGCGCGAAGGCCGCATCCTGGGCATCCGGCCCGAGCACCTCGACGTGGGCAGCGAAGGCTGGTCGCTGCAGGTGGAGACCGTGGAACTGCTGGGCGCCGAGCGCCTGGTGCACTGCCGCCTCGGCGACGAGGCCGTGATCATCCGCACCCACGAAGACGAAGGCGCGCCCGCCGTGGGCAGCACCATCCGCGCGAAGCCGCGCGAAGACCGCCTGCACTGGTTCGACGCGGCCACGCAGCGCCGCGTCGAGGCCTGAAGCGCGGACCCACGCCATGCCCGCCCCCGCCCCCTGGCCCTACCCACTCTGGATCGCCCACCGCGGCGCGGGCAAGCTCGCGCCCGAGAACACGCTCGCGGCCTTCCGCCTCGGCGCGGCGCACGGCTACCGCATGTACGAATGCGACGCCAAGCTCAGCGCCGACGGCGTGGTGTTCCTGCTGCACGACGCCACGCTCGAGCGCACCACCAATGGCCAGGGCACCGCCGGTGAACGCCCCTGGACCGAGTTGAGCCGGCTCGATGCCGGCGGCTGGCATTCGCGCGCCTACGCGGGCGAGCCGCCGGCCACGCTGGCGTCCATCGCACGCCACTGCCTGGCGCACCGGCACTGGCTCAACATCGAGATCAAGCCCACGCCGGGTCAGGAGCTCGAAACCGGCCGCGTGGTGGCGGCCGAGGCACAGCGCCTGTGGGTGCGCCAGCCCGACCGGCCGCCGCTGCTGACCTCGTTCCGCCCCGAGTCGCTGCTGGGCGCGCGCCAGGCCGCGCCCGACCTGCCGCGCGGCCTGCTGCTCGACACGCTGTGGGACGGCTGGCTTGACGTGGCGCGCGAGCTCGGCGTTCGCGCCCTGGTGTGCAACCACGCGCTCTGGGACCGGGCCCTGGTGCGCATCGCGCGCGGCGAGGGCTGGCGCATGCTGGCCTACACGGTGAACGACGAGTGGGCGGCCGAGCGCCTGATCGACCTCGGGCTGGACGGCATCATCACCGACCGGGTGGACCTGTTCGCACCGGTGAGCTGAGCCGGCTCAGCGCCCACGCAACCACCAGGCCAGCGTGCCCTGCACCCCGACCAGCGCGGCGTACACGGCCATGCGGCCGTCGCGGTCGAACAGGACCAGACCGGCCACCAGCACCAGCACGCCAGCGGCCAGCAGCACCGCGAATTGCGTGGCCGGCCCGAAGCGCTGGGCGCGCCGCACCCGCAGGCCCAGCCACAGCACCAGGGCCAGCCCGAAGGCCGGTGCCACGAAGGCCAGGACGTGCCCCAGCAACAGTCCAAACGTCATGCCGAAGGAAAAGCAGCGTCCATAAGCGCTAAATTTTATAATCCGGTCATGTCTGTCTGGACGCTCGGCATCAACCACCAGACGGCCCCGCTCGATCTGCGGGGCCGTTTCGCGTTTGCGCTCGACCAGATCCAGCCCACGCTGCACCAGTTGCGCAGCCGCCTGCCGCGCCAGCCCGAGGCCACGCTGCTGTCCACCTGCAACCGCACCGAGCTTTACGGCGCCGGTGATCCCACCGCCCTCGACCCCACGCTCGACTGGCTCGCCCAGACCGGCGGCGTGAGCCCGCAGGTGCTGCGCGAGCACGCCTACGTGCTGCGCGACGGGCAGGCCGCGCGCCATGCGTTCCGCGTGGCCAGCGGCCTCGACAGCATGGTGCTGGGCGAGGCCCAGATCCTGGGCCAGATGAAAGACGCGGTGCGCGTGGCCGACGAAGCCGGCGCGCTCGGTACCACGCTGCACCAGCTGTTCCAGCGCTCGTTCGCGGTGGCCAAGCAGGTGCGCAGTTCCACCGAAATCGGCGCCCATTCCATCAGCATGACCGCCGCGGCGGTGCGCCTGGCCTCGCAGCTGTTCGAAGACCTGCGCGAGATCCGCGTGCTGTTCGTGGGCGCGGGCGAGATGATCGAGCTCGCGGCCACGCACTTCGCGGCCCGCACGCCCAAGGCGATGGCGATCGCCAACCGCACCATGGAGCGCGGCGAGAAGCTCGCGGGCCGCTTCGGCGCCCAGGTGATGCGCCTGGCCGACGTGCCCGACCGCCTGCACGAATTCGACGCCGTGGTGAGCTGCACCGCGAGCACCCTGCCCATCATCGGCCTGGGTGCGGTGGAGCGCGCGCTCAAGAAGCGCAAGCACCGGCCCATGTTCATGGTCGACCTGGCCGTGCCGCGCGACATCGAGGCCGAGGTCAAGGGCCTGGACGACATCTACCTCTACACCGTCGACGACCTCGCCCACGTGGTGCAGACCGGCAAGGAGCACCGCCAGGCCGCGGTGGCACAGGCCGAAGCCATCATCGACGCCGGTGTGCTCAGCTTCATGCACTGGATGGAGCGGCGCGACCCCAACAACGGCGTGATCCCGCTGATCCAGCAGATCAATGCCCAGGCCGATGCCTGGCGCGCCCACGAACTCGCGCGCGCCAAGCGTCTGCTCGCGCGCGGCGAACCCGTGGAGGCCGTGCTCGAGGCCCTGTCCAAGGGGCTCACGCAGAAGATGCTGCACGGCACCCTGGCCGAGTTGCACAGTGGCGACGCGGCCGCGCGCGCCGCCACGGCCGAAACCGTCTCGCGCCTGTTCCTGCGCGAAGGCGCGCCCCCGCGCGAGCCGCGCGCCTAGCACCGCCTGCCGGCGGCCGGGCCCTGCGCCGGGCGCCGTGCATGGCCGAGTCCGCCCGCCCCATGAAACCCTTCGTCCGCGACTCCCTGCTGCGCCAGCGCGCGCGGCTGCACGAGCTCGACGCCCTGCTCTCGGCGCCCGACGTGGTCGACGACATGGCGCGCTTTCGCGCGCTCAGCAAGGAGCACGCCGAGGCGAGCCAGGTGGTCGCGGTGTTCGACCGCTTCCTGCAGCGCGAGGCCGACCTGCAGACCGCCCAGGAGCTGCTGCGCGACCCCGACATGGCCGACATGGCGCGCGAAGAGATCGCCGCCTGCGAAGCCGACATCGCCGCGCTCGACACCGAGCTGCAGACCCTGCTGCTGCCGCGCGACCCCGACGACGCGCGCAACGCCTTCGTCGAAATCCGCGCGGGCACGGGCGGTGACGAATCGGCGCTGTTCGCGGGCGACCTCGCGCGCCTGTACACGCGCTACGCCGAGCGCCAGGGCTGGCGCGTGGAGGTGATGAGCGAATCGCCCAGCGAGCTCGGCGGCTACAAGGAGGTGGTGCTGCGCATCGAGGGCGACGGGGCGTATGGCCGGCTGCGCTTCGAGTCGGGCGGCCACCGGGTGCAGCGCGTGCCCGCCACCGAAGCCCAGGGCCGCATCCACACCAGCGCCGCCACCGTGGCCGTGATGCCCGAGCCCGATGAGGCCCAGGCCATCGAGCTCAACCCGGCCGAGCTGCGCATCGACACCTTCCGCGCCAGCGGTGCGGGCGGCCAGCACATCAACAAGACCGATTCGGCGGTGCGCGTGACGCACCTGCCCACCGGCATCACCGCCGAGTGCCAGGACGGCCGCAGCCAGCACAGCAACAAGGCCAAGGCCCTGCAGGTGCTGGCCGCGCGGCTGCGCGAGAAAGACCGCGCGGCGCGCGCCGCCAAAGAAGCGGCCACGCGCAAGGGCCTGATCGGCAGCGGCGACCGCAGCGACCGCATTCGCACCTACAACTTCCCGCAGGGCCGGCTCACCGACCACCGCATCAACCTCACGCTCTACCAGTTGCTCAGCGTGATGGAGGGCGAGATCGACGAGGTGATCCACGCGCTGCAGGTGGCGCGCGGCGCCGAGCTGCTGGCCGAGCTCGAACAAGGCCAGGCATGACGCTCGCGTCCCGACTCGCCCGCCTGAGCGCCGACGGCCTGCCCCGGCTCGAAGCCCTGCAGCTGCTCCTGCTCGCGCTGGGCCGCGACCCGCACGACCGCGCCTGGCTGCTCGCGCACGACGACCAGACGCTGAACACCGAGGCCGAGGCGCGGCTGTCCGCGCTGCTCGAGCGCCACCGCGCCGGCGAACCCATGGCCTACCTGCGCGGCGAGCAGGCCTTTTTCGGCTTGAACCTGCGCGTCGACCGCCGGGTGCTGGCCCCCCGCCCCGACACCGAAACCCTGGTGCAATGGGCCATCGATGTGCTGTCGACCGGGGCCCCTCCCGATGCGCGCGTGCTCGACCTCGGCACCGGCAGCGGCGCGATCGCGCTCGCCCTGCAGCACCATAGCCCCACCTGGCGCGTGACCGCCACCGACGCGAGCGCCGATGCGCTGGCGGTGGCGCGCGCCAACGCCGAGCGCCTGGGCCTGGCCGTGGCCTTGCGCCAGGGCGCCTGGCTGGCCGCGGTGCCGGGCGAGCGCTTCGAGCTGATCGTGAGCAACCCGCCCTACATCGCCGAAGGCGACCCGCACCTGAACGCGCTGCACCACGAGCCGATCGGCGCGCTCACCGCCGGCCCCGACGGCCTGGACGATCTGCGCACCCTGGTGGCGCAGGCGCCCGAGGCCCTGGCGCCGGGCGGCTGGCTGCTGCTGGAGCACGGCCACGACCAGGGCGAAACGGTGCAGGCCCTGCTGCGCGAACGCGGCTTCGAGGCCGTGGCCGGCCGCACCGATCTTGCGGGCATCGTGCGCTGCAGCGGCGGCCGCTGGCCGGCAGCGCGATAATCCCGCGTCGCCGGCCCGGCGCCGGCATTGCACAGGACACCCCCATGAGCGACACCCAGACCCGCATCGACCAACTGGTCAAGTCCAACGACATCGTGCTCTTCATGAAGGGCAACGCAAGTTTTCCCATGTGCGGCTTCTCGGGCCGCGCGATCCAGATCCTCAAGGCCAGCGGCGTGGACCCCAAGGGCCTGGTCACGGTCAACGTGCTCGAAGACGACGCCATCCGCCAGGGCATCAAGGAATACAGCAACTGGCCCACGATCCCGCAGCTCTACGTCAAGGGCGAGTTCATCGGCGGCTCCGACATCATGATGGAGATGTACCAGTCGGGCGAGTTGCAGCAGGTACTCGGTACGCAGGGCTGAGCCTCCTTTCGCCCCGCCATCGAAGCCGCCCACCGGGCGGCTTCGTGCTTTCTGGCACACGGCGCGCGAAATCGCGTTCAAGCGGGGATTTCCCCAGCCTTTTCAGCGTTGAGCCCAGGCACGCCCTGTGCTTGAATGAAAGCGCCGAACCGCTTGAAGGAGTGATTCATGAGCAGCTCACGCAGCCTGGTGGCCACCCCTCCGATGGGCCTGCCCATCGCCCACATGCGCACCGTGTTCCAGCCCGAAGACGTGGAGCGCAAGCTCGCGCGGCTGCAGCAGGCGGCCGGCAGCGAACGCGAGCACGAGATCCTTCGCAACACCTGGCAACGCATGCTCGAGCGCGGCCCGCAACGCTTCGCGGTGAAGCCCTCGGGCGTGCCCGACATGGCGCCGCTCTACGAGCTCATGCCCAATTTTGGTGAGGCGCTCGACGACGTGAAGCGCCACGTGGCCCTGAGCCAGGACAGCCGCGACAGCCTCGAGGTCACCCCCATGCTGCTGCTGGGCCCGCCCGGCGTGGGCAAGACGCACTTCGCGCGCCAGATCGCCGAGCTGCTGGGCACCAGCATGAACCTGGTGCCCATGAGCAGCATGACCGCGGGCTGGTTGCTGTCGGGCTCGTCGTCGCAATGGAAAGGCGCGCGCCCCGGCAAGGTGTTCGAGGCCCTGATCGAAGGCCAGTACGCCAACCCCGTGATTGTGGTGGACGAGATCGACAAGGCCAGCGCCGACGCCCAGTACGACCCGCTGGGTGCGCTCTACAGCCTGCTCGAGCACGACACCGCACAGCACTTCATCGACGAGTTCGCCGAGGTGCCGATCGACGCCAGCCAGGTGATCTGGGTCACCACGGCCAACGACGAGCGCGCCATCCCCGAACCCATCCTCAACCGCATGAACGTGTACGAGATCCAGGCGCCGTCGCCCGAGGCGGCGCGCAAGATCGCAGCCAACCTCTACCGCAGCATCCGCGCCGAACACGACTGGGGCCAGCGCTTCGCGCCCGAGCCTGCGGCCGACGTGCTCGATGCGCTGTCGGCCATGCCGCCGCGCGAGATGCGGCGCGCGATCGTCACGGCTTTCGGCAACGCCCGGCTCGACGAGCGCGACGCGGTGGAGCCCGACGACCTGCCGCGGCAGGGCTCGGGCAAGACCCGCATCGGCTTCCTGCAGTAAGGCAGGTCAGGCGTCGGGGTGCGCCCAGCGGCGCATCGCCACGTAGACCGAGTTCGGGTACGGCGCGCGGCCGCGGCTGCCGTTGTAGCGGCCCAGCGCAAGAAAGGTGTCGCCCCGCTCGCGGTCGAGGTAGTGGCGCAGGATGGTGCAGCCGAAGCTGATGTTGGCGTTGAGATCGAACAGCACACCGGCGTCGCCGTTGCCGATCAGCCGCGCCCAGAAGGGCATCACCTGCATGTAGCCGCGCGCGCCGACCGACGACACCGCGTACTTGCGAAAGGCACTTTCCACCTGCACCACGCCCATCACGAGGGTCGGGTCCAGGCCCTGGCGCACCGCGTAGTACCAGACCGTGCGCAGGAACTCCTCGCGCTCGAGCGGGTGGGACTTCTGCCGCGCCAGGCGCGGCGCCAGGTCGCGCTCCCAGCGCGCGTAACGCTGGCGCGAGGGCAGCGGCAGCAACTCGTGGTTGGGCGGACCCGCCGCTTCGATGGACATGCGCAAGGCGCCACGCACCGCGTCGGCCAGGGGTTCTTCCACCTGGCCCGCGTGCGCGGGCGGCAGCCAGGCGGACGCGCCCAGCGAGGCCAGCCCGAGCAGGCTGTCGCGGCGCGACCACCGCCCCGGCTTCATGCCTGCAGGCGGCCCTTCACGTGGGCCACGATGTCCGCGAGCTTGACGGCCGTGGGGGCGCTGTCGCGGCGGTGCTGGTACTCGACTTCGCCGGCCTTGAGCCCGCGGTCACCGATGGTGATGCGGTGCGGCACGCCGATGAGCTCCCAGTCGGCGAACATCGCGCCCGGGCGTTCGCCACGGTCGTCGAGGATCACGTCCACACCGTCGTTGAGGAGCTGCATGTAGAGATTGTCCGCAGCGGCCTTGACTTCCGCGCTGCGGTCCATGCCGATCGGGCACACCACGACCGTGAACGGCGCGATGGCGTCCGGCCAGATGATGCCGCGCTCGTCGTGGTTCTGTTCGATGGCGGCCGCGGGCAGGCGCGTGATGCCGATGCCGTAGCAGCCCATCTCGAAGTGCTTGGGCTTGCCGTCCTCGTCGAGGAAGGTGGCGTTCATGCCCTTGCTGTACTTGGTGCCCAGGTAGAACACGTGGCCGACCTCGATGCCGCGCTCGATCGCGAGCCGGCCCTTGCCGTCGGGCGACGGATCGCCTTCGACCACGTTGCGGATGTCGGCCACCTGGTCGGGCTCGGGCAGGTCGCGGCCCCAGTTCACGCCGGTCAGGTGCACGTCGACTTCGTTGCCGCCGCAAATCCAGTCGGCCATCACCGCGACCTCGCGGTCCACCACGAGCTTGACGGGCTGCTTCAGACCGATCGGGCCCAGGTAGCCAGGCTTGCAGCCGAAGTGCGCCTCGATCTCGGGCACGGTCGCGAAACGGTAGCCCTGGTCGAGCCCCGGCACCTTGCCCACCTTGACCTCGTTCATGTCGTGGTCGCCGCGCAGCAGCAACAGCCACACCTGCGACTTCACCACCTCGCCCGCTTCGTTGAGCGTGTCGGTGGCCAGCACCAGCGACTTGACCGTGGTGGCCAGTGGCACGCCGAGCAGGGCCGCCACCTCGGCGCAGGTGGACTTGCCGGGCGTGGGCGTGCGCACGAGCGGGTTCGAAGGCGCGGGGCGCGGACCCGCGGGCGCCAGGGCCTCGGCCTTTTCCATGTTGGCCGCGTAGTCGCTGTGGGGGCAATAGACGATGGCGTCTTCGCCGGTTGCCGCGATCACCTGGAACTCTTCGCTCAGGTCGCCGCCGATGGCGCCGCTGTCGGCCGCCACCGCGCGGTAGCGCAGACCGAAGCGGTCGAAGATGCGGCGGTAGGCCGCGCCCATCACCTGGTAGCTCGCCTTGGCGCCGGCTTCGTCGCGGTCGAAGCTGTAGGCGTCCTTCATGATGAACTCGCGGCCGCGCATGAGGCCGAAACGCGGCCGGCGCTCATCGCGGAACTTGGTCTGGATCTGGTACAGGTTGCGCGGCAGCTGCTTGTAGCTGCGCAGTTCTTGGCGGGCCACGTCGGTCACCACCTCTTCGCTGGTGGGCTGCACGACGAAGTCGCGGTCGTGGCGGTCCTTGATGCGCAGCAGCTCGGGGCCCATCTTCTCGAAGCGACCCGACTCCTGCCAGTACTCGGCCGGCTGGATCACGGGCATGGTCATTTCCACCGCGCCGGCGCGGTTCATCTCTTCGCGCACGATCGCCTCGATCTTGCGGATCACGCGCAGGCCCATCGGCATGTAGTTGTAGATGCCGGCCCCCAGTTTGCGGACCATGCCCGCCCGGGTCATCAGGCGGTGGCTCGCCACTTCGGCGTCGGCGGGCGCTTCCTTGAGCGTGGTGATCAGGAACTGGCTGGCTTTCATGAACGAATGTGCCCCGTCGGGGGCGATCGGTTGCTGCGTTTCGGGCGGGGGAGGCGCCAGGCCGCTGCGGGTATGTCCCTAGGCGGGGCGCGGGCTGGAGCGGTGTGTGATCACTTCGGATCGCATGGGGTGCGATGCATAATGGTCACAGTTCAAAAATCCGAGGTTGATTATGCTTGACAGAGAGGGTTTCAGACCCAATGTCGGCATCATTCTGCTCAACCAGAAAAACCAGGTGTTCTGGGGCAAGCGCATCCGCTCCCACTCCTGGCAGTTTCCGCAAGGCGGCATCGATCGGGGCGAAACCCCCGAGCAGGCCATGTACCGGGAACTGCACGAGGAAGTCGGTCTGCGCCCCGAGCACGTGAGCATCGTGGCCCGCACGCGGGACTGGTTGCGCTACGAAGTGCCGGACCGCTTCATCCGCCGGGATGCTCGCGGCCACTACAAGGGACAGAAGCAGATCTGGTACCTGCTGCGCCTGACCGCGCAGGACTGGCATCTGAACCTGCGCGCCACCAACCACCCCGAGTTCGACGCCTGGCGCTGGAACGACTACTGGGTGCCGCTCGATGTGGTGGTGGAATTCAAGCGCGGCGTCTACGAGATGGCGCTCACCGAGCTCTCGCGCTACCTGCCCCGGGTCGAGGGTCAGCGCAACCGTTTCCTGCGCCATGGCGGCCGGCCCCGCGCACCGGAGACGACGGCGTCTGCCGTGCCGGCGGGCATCGAGTTGCCGCCGGGCGCCAGCTTCGAACCCATGCCCAACGCCGGCGCCTGCGGCGCCGACCCCGAATGAGCCCGATCCCGAACCGGTCACTGGTGGCGGCCGCGGTCTTGTCCCTGGCGGCCTCCCTCGCGGCGGCGCAGGTGAACGAACCCGAGCCCTGGAAGGAAACGGCGGTGACGCCCCCGGCCGACTGGAACGCGGAGCGCGCGGTCGAGTTCCGCCTGGACAACACCGCCACGCTGCGCTACGCCATCGATCCGAAGACGGTTCGCTTCGATGAAGACGGCGTGGTGCGTTATGTGTTCATCGCCCGCAGCAGCAGCGGCGCGCTCAACGCGTTCTTCGAGGGCATCCGCTGCCAGACGGCGGAGGTCAAGACCCACGCGCGCTGGGACCCGGACGCGCGGCAATGGCGCACCGGCAGCGACACCTGGCAAGCGCTGGAGAACCGCGGCGCCACGCGCCGGGCCTGGCAAATGGCGCAGGCCGGGGTTTGCGACGGCAAGGCGCCCAACCGCTCGGTCAACCGCATCGTCGATTCGCTGCGCAACGGCCGCGCCGACCAGATGCGCTGACCGGCAGCCTCAGCCCCGGCTGAGCACCAGGTTGTCGCGGTGGATCATCTCGGGCTCGGCCGCATAGCCGAGCAGACGCTCGAAATCCGCCGACACCTTGCGACACAGCAACCGCGCCTCGGGACTCGCGTAGTTGGCGAGCCCTCGGGCGATCTCCAGGCCGCGCGCATCGCGCACGGCGATCACGTCACCGCGCGAGAAGTCGCCCTCGACCGCGGTCATGCCGATGGGCAGCAGGCTCTTGCCCTCGCCCACGATCTTGCTCACGGCCCCGTCGTCCACCACCACCGCACCGCGCAATTGCAGATGGTCCGACATCCAGCGCTTGCGCGCCTGGTGCTTCGCGGTCTGCGCCATCAGCGCGGTGCCGATGGCCTCACCGGTGCACAGCCGCTTGAGCACGTCGGGCTCGCGGCCCCAGGCGATGACGGTCGAGGCGCCCGAGGCGGCCGCGCGCTTGGCCGCCAGGATCTTGGTGATCATGCCGCCCTTGCCGATGCCGGACCCGGCCCCGCCCGCCATGGCCTCGAGCGCCGGATCGCCCGCCCGCGCCACGTGCACGAATTGCGCCGCGGGGTCGCGGCGCGGATCGGCCGTGTAGAGCCCCTTCTGGTCGGTGAGGATGACCAGCACATCGGCCTCGACCAGGTTGGCCACCAGCGCACCCAGGGTGTCGTTGTCGCCGAACTTGATCTCGTCGTTCACCACCGTGTCGTTCTCGTTGATCACGGGCACGACGCGCAGTTGCAGCAGCGTCAGCAGGGTCGACTTGGCGTTCAGGTAACGCTCGCGGTCCGCGAGGTCGGCATGCGTCAGCAGCACCTGCGCACTGCCCACGCCACAGGCGCGCAACTGGGTCTCGTACATCTGGACCAGTCCCATCTGCCCGACGGCAGCGGCCGCCTGCAGTTCGTGGATCTCCTTGGGGCGCGTGCGCCAACCCAGACGCTTCATGCCTTCGGCCACGGCGCCGCTGCTGACCATGATCAGTTCGCGGCCTTGCTGCACCAGCGCCGCCAATTGCTGGCTCCACTGGCGGATGGCCTGTTCGTCGAGGCCCCTGCCCTCGTTGGTCACGAGGCTGGAGCCCACCTTGACGACGATGCGCCGCGCCTCGCGCAACACCGGACCGGGTTCGGAAATCGACTTGTCGCTGTCTGCCTGCATGGTGGGAAGCATGGGTCAGTCGTCCTGCGGCGCGCCGAAACGGGGGTCGATCTCGGCGGGCGGTTGCTCGCTGCGGTGAACGTTGTGGATGTGTTCGAACACCTTCTGCACCAGCAGCTCGCAGCCTTCGCGCGTGAGGGCCGAGATCTGGAACACGGGACCCTTGTAGCGCAGGCGGCGCACGATGTCCTTGATGCGTTTCTCGCGCTCGTCGGCGGGCAACATGTCCACCTTGTTGAGCACGAGCCAGCGCGGCTTCTCGTGCAGCGTGGGGTCGAATTTCTTGAGTTCGGCCGCGATCGCACGCACCTGCGCCACGGGATCCACCGCCTCGTCAAAGGGCGCGGCGTCGACCAGATGCAGCAGCAAGCGGGTGCGCTGCAAATGGCGCAGGAACTGGTGACCCAGGCCCGCGCCTTCGGAGGCGCCCTCGATGAGACCCGGAACGTCGGCCACAACAAAGCTCTTCTCAGGGCCGACCCGCACCACGCCGAGATTGGGGTGGAGCGTGGTGAAGGGATAGTCGGCGATCTTGGGTCGCGCGTTGGAGATGGCCGCGATCAGCGTCGACTTGCCGGCATTGGGCATGCCGAGCAGGCCCACATCGGCCAGCACCTTGAGCTCGAGCTTGAGCGTCTTGCGCTCGCCGGGCCAGCCCGGCGTCTTCTGGCGCGGCGCCCGGTTGGTCGAACTCTTGTAGTGGAGGTTGCCGAAGCCGCCGTCACCGCCCTTGGCGATCATCACTTGCTCGCCAGGCTGCAGCAATTCACACACCAGGGCACCGGTCTCGGCGTCGGTGATGATGGTGCCGACCGGCATGCGAAGCACGATGTCGTCGCCTTTGACACCGAACATGTCGGAGCCCTTGCCGTGCTCGCCCCGCTGGGCTTCGAAGCGGCGCGTGTAGCGGAAATCGACCAGCGTGTTCAGGCCTGCATCGGCCAGCGCGTACACATGCCCGCCGCGGCCGCCATCGCCGCCGTCGGGGCCGCCGAACTCTTTGAACTTCTCGTGCCGGAAGGAAGCGCAGCCATTGCCCCCATCACCCGCGGCGACGTCGATGTGGGCTTCGTCAACGAATTTCATGCTGGGGTTGTATCAGGCTCTGGGGGGTGCAACAAAAAGGCCCGCACGCGCGGGCCTCTTGCGGGGGAATGACCCGGAGGTCAGACCGGCGTGATGCTCACCACGTGACGGCCGAGTGCACCCTTGACCGCGAAGTTGACGTGACCGTCAACCGTGGCGAACAGGGAGTGGTCTTTGCCGATACCGACATTGGTGCCGGGATGGAATTTCGTGCCGCGCTGGCGAACGATGATGGAGCCGGCCGAAACCAGTTCACCGCCGAAAGCCTTCACACCCAGCATCTTGGGCTTGGAATCGCGGCCGTTTCGCGTTGAGCCGCCGCCTTTTTTCTGTGCCATGTTGCGTGCTCCTTAGCCGGTGATCGAGGCGATCTCGATTTCGGTGAAGTTCTGCCGGTGACCCTGGCGCTTCTGGTAGTGCTTGCGGCGACGCATTTTGAAAATGCGCACCTTGTCGTGACGGCCGTGAGCCACCACTTTCACCGTGACCGTTGCGCCAGAGACCAAGGGGGTGCCCACCTTGAGTTCGGTGCCGTTACCGACAGCCAAAACCTGGTCGAACACGATCTCCTGGCCCACTTCCGCAGCAATCTGTTCTACTTTGATCTTCTCGCCAGCGGCAACGCGATACTGCTTGCCACCGGTTTTTATGACCGCGTACATAGGGATCCTCTCGATGTTTGCCGGCGCCCTGTGGCGCCCAGCCTCGGTAGACGGATTTCCACCGAACCGCGGATTATAGCGTCTGCCTTCCCGCCAGCCAAGACCGCGCCCGGCGAAGCCAGACGGGCGCGCGCCAGCGCGGCCGGGGCCCGGCGGACCAATTCCTATAATCCCGCGTCGCTCCTCCTGCCCATTCGCTGCGGTCACGCCTTGCCCTCTTCAAGCCCCTCTCCCCAGCCGCTCGATCTGATCCGCGCCGACATGGCCATGGTGGACGAGGTGATCCGCACGCGACTCACCACCGACGTTCCCCTGGTGCGCGAGGTGGCCCAATACATCATTTCCGCCGGCGGCAAGCGCCTGCGTCCAGCGCTGCTGCTGCTGGTCAGCGGGGCCCTTCAGGACACGAACCCCCATCGCCACACGCTGGCCGCCGTGGTGGAGTTCATCCACACCGCCACCCTGCTGCACGACGACGTCGTCGACGAATCGACCTTGCGCCGCGGTCGCGCCACCGCCAACCAGACCTTCGGCAACGCCGCCAGTGTGCTGGTGGGCGACTTCCTGTACTCACGCGCCTTCCAGATGATGGTGGACGTGAACAACATGCGGGTGATGGAGGTTCTGTCCGACGCGACCAACGTGATCGCCGAGGGCGAAGTGCTGCAGCTGATGAACATGCACGACGCCTCGATCGGCGAAGAGGACTACCTCAGGGTCATCCGCTCGAAAACGGCCAAGTTGTTCGAAGCGAGCGCCCGCCTGGCGCCCATCCTCGCCGGCGCGCCCGCGGCGATCGAAGACGCATGCGCCACCTACGGACAGGCGCTGGGCACGGCCTTCCAGGTGATCGACGACGTGCTGGACTACGAAGGCGATGCGCAGGAACTCGGCAAGAACCTCGGCGACGACCTGCGGGAGGGCAAAGTGACCCTGCCCATCATCTGTGCGCTGCGCGCCGGCAGTCCGGCCGAACGTGAGCTGATCCAGGACGCCATCGAACACGGCCGGGTGGAGCACCTGCCTGCCATCCAGTCCATCATCGTGCGCACAGGCGCGCTCGAGACGGCGCGCGAAGCGGCCCGCGGGGAGGCCCGCCGGGCATTGGCGGCGGCCGAGGCGCTGCCCGCGAATAACCATCAATCGGCTTTGCTACAATTGGCCGCTTCGCTGCTGGAACGTCGCTCCTGACGTCTTCACAGCAGGATCAGCAGATCCACACGGGGTGTAGCTTAGCCTGGTAGAGCGCTACGTTCGGGACGTAGAGGCCGGAGGTTCGAATCCTCTCACCCCGACCATATGGTCTGATCCCTTCGGCGGTCCGCACGGACCGGCGCACTCCCCCTCCCGCCCCCAGCCGGATGTAATCTGGAAACCACGCGACCTGACGTGAGCCGCGTTTTTCCGGACAACTGGCGTCAATTGTGACGTGCAAGTTGTTGATTTCCGTTAGATTACGGGCATATGGCGTCAGCAGACACGGTCAATCAGGAAAGTCCGTCCATGGCCCTGCCGGGCTTGGGGCGCGCGCTCGTTTCCGCCGGCAAATTGGGGCAGAAGGCGGCTGAAGAGCTCTACCGCAAAGCCCAAAGCAGCCGAACCAGCTTCATCGCCGAACTCACGGGTTCGGGCGCGGTGTCACCCGCCGACCTCGCCCACACCATGTCGACGGCCTTCGCGGCACCCTTGCTCGACCTCGACGCGGTGGACGTGCAACGCCTGCCCTCCGGCTTGCTCGACCCCAAGATCTGTGCCGACTTCCGCATCATCGCGCTGAGCAAGCGCAACAACCGGCTGATCGTCGCCACGGCCGATCCCTCTGACCAACAGGCCGCCGAGCGCATCAAGTTCGCCACGCAAATGGGCGTGGACTGGGTCATTGCGGAGTTCGACAAGCTGAGCAAGCTGGTCGAGTCACAGACCAAGTCGGTGACCGAGGCGATGGACAACATCGTCGGCGACGTCGAGTTCGACGACCTCGCCGCCGAAGCCGCCGTCACCGACACGGCATCCGAAAAGGCCGCCGAGGTCGACGACGCCCCCGTCGTCAAGTTCCTGCACAAGATGCTGATCGACGCGTTCAACATGCGCGCGTCCGATCTGCACTTCGAGCCCTACGAGCACACCTACCGCGTGCGCTTCCGCATCGACGGCGAGTTGCGCGAGATCGCCTCACCGCCCATTGCCATCAAGGAAAAGCTCGCCTCGCGCATCAAGGTGATCTCCCGCATGGACATCTCCGAGAAGCGGGTGCCGCAGGACGGGCGCATGAAGCTCAAGGTGGGCGCCGACCGCGTGATCGACTTCCGCGTCAGCACGCTGCCCACGCTGTTCGGCGAAAAGATCGTGATCCGTATCCTGGACCCGAGCCAGGCCAAGCTGGGCATCGACGCCCTCGGATACGAACCCGAGGAAAAAGAGCGGCTGCTGGAGGCCATTCAGCGGCCCTACGGCATGGTGCTGGTGACCGGCCCGACGGGTTCGGGCAAGACCGTGTCGCTCTACACCTGCCTGAACATCCTCAACAAGCCCGGCGTCAACATCTCGACGGCGGAGGACCCCTCGGAAATCAACCTGCCCGGGGTCAACCAGGTCAACATGAACGAGAAGGCGGGGCTGACCTTCGCGGTCGCGCTCAAGGCCTTCCTGCGCCAGGATCCCGACGTGATCATGGTGGGCGAGATCCGCGACCTGGAAACCGCCGACATCGCGATCAAGGCCGCACAGACCGGCCACATGGTGATGTCGACCCTGCACACCAACGACGCGCCGACGACCCTCACCCGCATGATGAACATGGGCATCCCCACGTTCAACATCGCCTCCAGCGTCATTCTGATCACGGCCCAGCGCCTGGCACGCCGCCTGTGTCCCAATTGCAAGGCGCCGCTCGACGTGCCGCGCAAGGCGCTGCTTGAAGCCGGATACAAGCCCGAAGAAATCGATGGCAGCTGGACACCCTACAAGCCCGTGGGTTGCTCGGCTTGCAACAACGGCTACAAGGGACGCGTAGGCATCTACCAGGTGATGCCGATTTCGGAGGAGATCCAACGCATCATCCTGCGAGGCGGCACCGCACTGGACATCGCGCAGCAAGCCAGCAAGGAAGGGGTTCGCTCGCTGCGCGAATCCGGCTTGCTCAAGGTCAAGCTCGGCCTGACTTCCCTCGAGGAAGTGCTGAGCGTGACCAACGAATGACACACCAACGACCCCCCGCCCCCTGAGGACCGCCCATGGCCACCGTTGCAAGCAAGAGCGTCAAGGACTTCGTGTTCGAGTGGGAGGGCAAGGACCGCAACGGCAAGCCGGTGCGGGGTGAGACGCGCGCGCAGGGGGAGAACCAGGTCACCGCCTCGCTGCGCCGCCAGGGCATCGTGCCGGTGAAGATCAAGAAGCGCCGCACCTCGTCAGGCAAACGCATCAAGCCCAAGGACATCGCGATCTTCACGCGCCAGTTCGCGACCATGATGAAGGCGGGCGTGCCCCTGCTGCAGGCGTTCGACATCGTGGGCCGGGGCAACCCCAATCCCAACGTCACCCGGCTGCTCGGCGACATCCGCGCCGACGTCGAAACCGGCACCTCGCTGAGTTCGGCGTTCCGCAAGTACCCGATGTACTTCGACAGCCTCTACTGCAACCTGGTGGAGGCCGGTGAAGCCGCCGGTATCCTGGAAGACCTGCTCGACCGCCTCGCCACCTACATGGAGAAGACCGAGGCGCTGAAGTCCAAGATCAAGTCGGCCCTGATGTACCCCACGGCCGTGATCATCGTGGCCTTCGTGGTGGTGGCGGTGATCATGATCTTCGTGATCCCGTCCTTCAAGCAGGTCTTCTCGAGCTTCGGCGCCGACCTGCCTGGACCGACTTTGGTCGTGATCGCCATGAGCGAGTTCTTCGTCGCTTACTGGTGGCTGATCTTCGGCGCGCTGGGCGGCGGCGCCTACTTCTTCATGCAGGCCTGGAAACGCAATGAACGGGTCCAGCGCTTCATGGACCGGCTGCTGCTCAAGCTGCCCATCTTCGGCCCGCTGATCGAAAAATCGGTGGTGGCGCGCTGGACGCGCACGCTCGCCACCATGTTCGGCGCCGGCGTTCCGCTGGTCGAGGCGCTGGATTCCGTGGGCGGCGCGTCGGGCAACTCCGTCTACGCCATCGCCACCGAGAAGATCCAGCAGGATGTGTCGACCGGCATCAGCCTGACCACGGCCATGACGAACGCCAACATCTTTCCTTCCATGGTGCTGCAGATGTGCGCCATCGGCGAGGAGTCGGGCTCGATCGACCACATGCTGGGCAAGGCGGCCGACTTCTATGAAGCGGAAGTCGACGACATGGTGGCCGGCATCTCCAGCCTCATGGAGCCCATCATCATCGTGGTGCTGGGCACCGTGATCGGTGGCATCGTGGTGTCCATGTACCTGCCGATCTTCAAACTCGGTCAGGTGGTCTGATGGTCGAGATGGCCGCGGGCGCGCCCGCCGGGGCGTTGCTGGGTTTGCTCGGACTGCTGGTAGGCAGTTTTCTCAACGTGGTGATCCACCGCCTGCCCCGGATGATGGAACGGCAGTGGGCGCGCGAGTGCGCCGAACTGCAGGGCCACGACAGCGAGGCAGCCGAAGAGAAGGCCTACAACCTGCTCGTGCCCCGGTCCGCCTGTCCCCATTGCGGTCACACGATCCGCTGGCACGAAAACATTCCCGTGCTCAGCTACGCGCTGCTGCGCGGCCGCTGCAGCCAGTGCGGGCACGGCATCGGCATCCGTTATCCGCTGGTCGAACTCACGACCGGTGCGCTGTTCGCCTGGGTGGGGTGGCAGTGGGGGCTGGGTGTCACGGCGCTGGCCTGGTGCGGTTTCGCCGCGGCCCTGCTGGCGCTCGCCGGCATCGACTGGGACACCACCCTGCTGCCCGACGACATCACGCTGCCGCTGCTGTGGGCAGGCCTGGTGCTCTCGGCGGCCGGCCTCATGAGCGTGCCGTTGACCGATGCGGTGTGGGGCGCGGTCGCGGGCTACCTGTCGCTCTGGCTCATCTACTGGGTCTTCAAGCTGCTCACCGGCAAGGAGGGCATGGGCCATGGCGATTTCAAGCTGTTCGCCGCCCTGGGGGCCTGGTTCGGCTGGCAGGCCCTGGTGCCCATCATCCTGATGGCCTCGGTGCTGGGTGCCGTCGTTGGCATCGGCATCAAGCTGGTGGGCCGGCTGCGCGAAGGCGGCTACGTGCCCTTCGGCCCCTTCCTGGCGCTCGGCGGCATCACGGCCATGCTGTTCGGGCCGCGCGCCATCCTCGCGGCCGTGGGCCTGTGAAGCCGCCGCTTCCCTGGCGGCTCGGGCTCACCGGCGGCATCGGCAGCGGCAAGAGCACGGTCGCGGCGCGGCTGCAGGCGCGCGGCGCCGAGGTGGTCGACGCGGACGCCCTGTCCCGCCAGAGCACGGCCGCGGGCGGTGCAGCCATCGACGCGATTCGCGCAGCCTTCGGGGATGCCTTCATCGATGCCGAGGGCGCCTTGAACCGCGCGGCCATGCGCGAACGCGTGTTCAGCGATCCGTCGGCGCGGCAGCGCCTCGAAGCCATCGTGCACCCCATCGTGGCCGCGGGCATCGCGCAACAGGTGGCCCGAAACCGGGCGCGCTGCGTGGTGTTCGACGTGCCGCTGCTGGTCGAATCGCCGCGCTGGCGGCCCCAGCTCGACCGTGTGCTGGTGGTGGACTGCAGCGAAAGCACCCAGTTGCGGCGCGTGCGTGCGCGCAGTGGCTGGGACGACGACACCATCCGGGCCGTGATCCACCAGCAGGCGTCTCGCGCGCGGCGCCTGGCCGCGGCCGATCTGGTGCTGTTCAACGATGCGGACGACCTCGACCGGCTGCATGCCGATATCGACCGGCTGTCCTCGCGCTTCGGGCTATGATCGCCCAGCCACCGCTCTTGGGCCCCGCCCTGCGATCAAGCCCGTGATCCTGTACGAATACCCCTTCAACGAACGCATCCGCACCTACCTGCGGCTTGAGCAGCTGTTCAAGCGCCTGGCGCTGCTGGTGCCCCGCGAGCACGCGCTCGATCACCACTACGCCATCCAGACGCTGTTCGAGATCATGGACGTGGCTTCGCGGGCCGACATGAAGTCGGACGTGCTCAAGGACCTCGATCGCCACAAGCAGACCCTCAACGGCTACCGCGGCAACCCCGCGATCTCCGAACAGGCGCTCGACACGGTGATCGGCCAGCTCGATCACTGCTTCAACCAGATCGCCGAGAACGCCGGCAAGCCAGGGCACGCGCTCACCGAGAACGACTGGCTCATGGCCATCCGCAGCCGCATCGGCATCCCCGGTGGCACCTGCGAATTCGATCTGCCGGCCTACTTCCACTGGCAGCACCTGCCCGCCGCGCAGCGGCAGGCCGAGCTGGCCGCGTGGGCGCAATCGCTGGCCCCGCTGGCCGAGGCGCTGGTGCTGCTGCTCAAGATGATGCGCGACACCGGCACGCCGCAAAAGGTGGTGGCCGTGGGCGGCCAGTACCAGCAGAACCTGCCGCAGGGCCGCAGCTTCCAGCTTCTGCGCCTGCGCATCGATCCCACGCCCGGCCTGATCCCCGAGATCAGCGGCAACCGCCTGATGTTCTCGGTGCGTCTCATGCGCCTGGGCGAGGACCACCGCCTGCACCCTGCGGGCGAAGACGGCAGCTTCGAGCTGACCCTGTGCGCCTGAGGCCATGAGCAGCGCGCCCGAGGAACGCGTGGTCACCTGCCCCGCCTGTGGCGGCGACAGCGTCTACGCACCGCGCAACCGCTGGCGGCCCTTCTGCAGCGAACGCTGCAAGCAGCAGGACCTGGGGGCCTGGGCGAGCGGCTCGTACGCCATGCCCGAGCGCGAAGGCCAGAGCGATCCGGACTTCGAGAAAAGCTGAGCCGCCCGGCTCAGCGCGGCGCCGCTGCTTCTTCTTCGAGCCAGCGCAGCACCGGCACGGTGCCCGCCAGCACCGGCGCGCATTGCACCGGCAGCCGCTCCCAGCTGAACTGCTGGCCTTCGTGCATCTGGAGTTCCCCGCTCCATGCGTACACCTTGCAGAAGTGGAGCCGCACCAGCGCATGGGGGTAGTCGACCAGTTGCGTGCGCCAGGCGTGCGCGGGGCCGATGCACACCCCGATCTCTTCGATCAGTTCGCGCCGCAAGGCCTCTTCCACGCTCTCGCCGGCCTCGAGCTTGCCGCCCGGAAACTCCCAATAGCCCGCGTACACCTTGCCGGGAGGACGCGAGGTCAGCAGAAAACGGCCCTGGGCATCGATGAGCACGCCCACCGCCACTTCGGTCACGGGGCGCCCGGCCTGGTCGGCGGTGCGGCCGCCGTCGACCACCAGCACCTCGGCGCTCATACCACGGGGCCGTGCGAGCCCGCATAGTCGCGGGCAAACTGCTGCGCCACGCGGCCGCTGCGCGAGCCGCGCTCCAGCGCCCACACCAGCGCTTGCGGACGCGCCGCCTCGATGGCTGCCGGCGACACGCCGAACGATGAGAGCCATTGCGCCACGATGCTCAGGTACTCGTCCTGGCTGAAGGGATAGAAGCTGATCCAGAGCCCGAAGCGCTCGGACAGCGAGATCTTTTCCTCCACCACCTCGCCCGGGTGCACCTCGCCGTCAGCGGTGTGCGTGTAGCTGAGGTTCTCCTTCATGTACTCAGGCAGCAGGTGGCGCCGGTTGCTGGTGGCGTAGATCAGCACGTTGGCGCTCGAGGCCGACACCGAGCCGTCGAGGATGGACTTGAGCGCCTTGTAGCCGGGCTCGCCGTCCTCGAAGCTCAGGTCGTCGCAATAGACGATGAACTTCTCGGGACGCGCGGCAACGAGTTCCACGATGTCGGGCAGGTCCACGAGTTCGGCCTTGTCGACCTCGATCAGGCGCAGCCCGCGGTCGGCGAACGCGTTGAGGCAGGCCTTCACGAGCGAGGATTTGCCCGTGCCACGCGCGCCCGTGAGCAGCACGTTGTTGGCCGGCAGGCCCTGCACGAAATGCTCGGTGTTGCGCAGGATGCGCTCCTTCTGACCCTCGACCTCCTTGAGGTCCTCGAGCCGGATGGTGGCCACGTGGCGCACCGGCTCGAGCACACCGTGCCCATTGCTGCGCTTTCGGTAGCGGAAAGCGATCGAGGCGCCCCAGTCGGGCTCGCCCAGCGGCTGCGGCAGCACCGCCTCGATGCGGTCGATCAGCGCTTCGGCCCGCTGCAGCAGGCGCTCGAAAGACGGGTTCATGAACGGTAGTCCGCGTTGATGGTCACGTAGTCGTGGCTGAAGTCGCAGGTCCACACGGTCTCGCACGCCGAGCCGCGGCCCAGGCCGATGCGCACGGTGATCTCCGCGGGTTTCATCACGCGCTGGCCGTCTTCCTCGCGGTAGGCCGGGTGGCGGCCGCCCTGCGTGACCACGTGCACGTCGCCCAGCCACAGATCGATACCGCCCACGTCGAGGTCGTCGATGCCCGCATAGCCCACGGCCGCGAGGATGCGGCCCAGGTTGGGATCGCTCGCGAAGAACGCGGTCTTCACCAGCGGCGAGTGCGCGACCGCATACGCGGCCTTGAGGCATTCCTCGGCGTTGCGGCCGCCTTCGACGCGCACGGTGATGAACTTGGTCGCACCCTCACCGTCGCGCACGATCGCATGCGCCAGGCGCTGGGCCAGCGGCGTCAGCGCGGCCAGCAGGGCCTGGCCCTCGGCGCTGGCCAGGTCGGTCACCGGCGCATGGCCGGCGCAGCCGGTGGCGATCACCACAAAGGAGTCGTTGGTGCTGGTGTCGCCGTCCACGGTCACGCGGTTGAAGGACACATCGGCCAGCCGGCGAGCCAGCTCGTTCGCCACCGCCGGCGACACCGCGGCGTCGGTGGCCAGGAAGCCCAGCATGGTCGCCATGTTGGGGCGGATCATGCCCGCGCCCTTGGCAATGCCCGTGGCCTGCACCGCCTGGCCGCCCAGCGTGAAGCGCACGCTGGCTGCCTTGGGCACGGTGTCGGTGGTCATGATGCCCTGGGCCGCGGCCAGCCAGTGGGCGCCGCTGTCGTGCTGCGGCTGCGCCGCGTGCGTGAGCGCCGCGGGCAGGCCGCCAAGCAGGCGGTCCATGGGCAGCGGCTCCATGATCACGCCAGTGGAAAAGGGGAGCACCTGTTCGTGGTGCAGTTGCAGCGAACGCGCCAGCGCCACGCAGGTCTGGCGCGCGTTCGCCAGGCCGCTCTCGCCTGTGCCCGCGTTGGCATTGCCGGTGTTGATCACCAGGGCGCGAATGCCCTGCCCGCTCGCGAGGTGCTCTCGGCACACCTGCACCGGCGCAGCGGCGTAGCGGTTGCGCGTGAACACCGCGCCCACCGAGCATCCCTCGTCGAGCAGGAACACCGTGAGGTCTTTGCGGTGGGCCTTGCGGATGCCGGCTTCGGCGATGCCGATGCGCACGCCCGCGATGGGCAACAGGTCGGCTTCAACCGGCACAGGAAGCTGGACGGGCATGGAGGTCTCCGAAGCGATGGGCGCCGACGCGGCGCCGCGGATTCAATCGAGCTTGCCGTGGCAGGCCTTGTACTTCTTGCCGCTGCCGCAGGGGCAGGGATCGTTGCGTCCGACGCGGGGCACGTCAGCGGCGCGCGCGCCACCGGCGGTGGTCTCGGCGTCGCCGGTTTCGGTGGGCGCGGTGTAGGTCACGTTGCTGATGGCCTCGGCACGCTCCTCGAGCTGCTCGGCCGCCTGCGAGATCTGCTCGGCCGACTGCACGCGCACGTTCATGAGGATGCGCGTGACGTCGTTCTTCACGGCGTCGAGCAACTGCCCGAACAGCAGGAAGGCCTCGCGCTTGTACTCCTGCTTGGGCTGCTTCTGCGCATAGCCGCGCAGGTGGATGCCCTGGCGCAGGTAGTCGAGCGCGGCCAGGTGTTCGCGCCACTGCGAGTCGATGGTCTGCAGCAGCACCACGCGCTCGAACGAGGTGAAGTTCTCTTCGCCCACGAGCGCCACCTTGGCGTCGAAGGCACTCTTGGCCGCGGCCAGCACGCGCTCGACGATGTCGTCGACCTCGATGGACTCGGCTTCCGACACCCACGAGGTCACTGGCGCGTCGATCGACCATTCCTCGCGCAGCGCCTTCTCGAGCGCGGGCAGGTCCCACTGCTCTTCCACGCTGCCCTCGGGGGCGAACTGGTGCACGAGATCGGTCACGGCGCCGTCGCGCAGCGAGTCGATCTGCGCGCGCAGGTCCTGCGCGTCGAGGATGTCGTTGCGCTGCTGGTAGATCACCTTGCGCTGGTCGTTCGCCACGTCGTCGTACTCGAGCAGCTGCTTGCGGATGTCGAAGTTGCGCGCCTCGACCTTGCGCTGCGCGCTCTCGATGCTGCGCGTGACGATGCCGGCCTCGATCGCCTCGCCCTCGGGCATCTTCAGGCGGTCCATGATGGCGCGCACGCGGTCGCCCGCGAAGATGCGCATCAGCGGGTCGTCGAGCGACAGGTAGAAGCGGCTCGAGCCCGGGTCGCCCTGGCGGCCCGAGCGGCCGCGCAGCTGGTTGTCGATGCGGCGGCTTTCGTGGCGCTCGGTCGCGATGATGCGCAGGCCGCCCAGACCCACCACCTTCTCGTGGTCGGCCTGCCACTGGGCGCGCAGCGCTTCGGCGCGCGCGGCCTTGGTGGCGTCGTCCAGCGAGGGGTCGGCGTTGACCGCATCGATCATCTTCTCGAGATTGCCGCCGAGCACGATGTCGGTGCCGCGGCCCGCCATGTTGGTGGCGATGGTGATGGCGCCCGGACGGCCGGCCTGCACGATGATCTCGGCCTCGCGCGCATGCTGCTTGGCGTTGAGCACCTGGTGCGGCAGCTTGGCCGCGGTGAGCAACTGCGAGATGACCTCGGAGTTCTCGATCGACGAGGTGCCCACCAGCACCGGCTGGCCGCGCTCGTGGCATTCGCGGATGTCGGCAATGGCCGCGGCGTACTTTTCCTGGGTGGTCTTGTAGACGCGGTCGAGCTGGTCCTGGCGCTTGCTCGGCCGGTTCGGCGGGATCACCACGGTCTCGAGGCCGTAGATCTCCTGGAATTCGTAGGCCTCGGTGTCGGCCGTGCCGGTCATGCCCGAGAGCTTGGTGTACAGGCGGAAGTAGTTCTGGAAGGTGATGGACGCCAGCGTCTGGTTCTCGGGCTGGATCGCCACGCCTTCCTTGGCTTCCACGGCCTGGTGCAGGCCGTCGCTCCAGCGGCGGCCCGCCATCAGGCGGCCGGTGAACTCGTCGACGATCACGATTTCGCCGCCCTGGTTCACATAGTGCTGGTCGCGGAAGTACAGGTGGTGCGCCTTGAGCGAGGTCACCAGGTGGTGCAGCAGCGTGATGTTGGCCGGGTCGTAGAGCGATGCGCCCTCGGGCAGCAGGCCGGCCTTGGCCAGCAGCTGCTCGGCGTGCTCGTGGCCCTGCTCGGTGAGGTGGATGTTGCGGGCCTTCTCGTCGAGCGTGAAGTCGCCGGCCTTGATCACGCCCTCGCCGGTGCGCGGATCGGCCTCGCCCTCCTGGCGCGTGAGGCGCGGCACGAGCTGGTTGATGGCCACGTACAGCGCGGTCTGGTCTTCGGCCTGACCGCTGATGATCAGCGGCGTGCGCGCTTCGTCGATCAGGATCGAGTCGACCTCGTCGACGATGGCGTAGTGCAGCGCGCGCTGCACGCGGTCGGCCGCCTCGTAGACCATGTTGTCGCGCAGGTAGTCGAAGCCGTATTCGTTGTTGGTACCGTAGGTGATGTCGGCGCGGTAGGCGGCCTGCTTCTCCTCGCGCTGCATCTGCGGCAGGTTCACGCCCACCGAGAGGCCGAGGAAGTTGTAGAGGCGGCCCATCCACTGTGCGTCGCGGCTGGCGAGGTAATCGTTGACGGTCACCACGTGCACGCCCTTGCCGGCCAGCGCGTTCAGGTAGACCGGCAGCGTGGCGGTCAGCGTCTTGCCCTCGCCGGTGCGCATCTCGGCCACCTTGCCGTTGTGCAGGGCGATGCCGCCGATCATCTGCACGTCGAAGTGGCGCATCTTCATGACGCGCTTGCTGGCCTCGCGGACCACGGCGAAGGCCTCGGGCAGCAGGGCGTCGAGGGTCTCACCGCCCGCGACGCGCTGCTTGAACGCGTCGGTCATGCCGCGCAGTTCCTCGTCGCTCAGTTTCTCGAACTGCGGCTCCAGGGCATTGATGCGATCGACCGTCTTGCGGTACTGCTTGAGCAGGCGGTCGTTGCGGCTTCCGAAGAGCTTGGTGAGGAAATTGGTGGCCATGTTGAAGCGCCTGCGGCAGGCGCTGGGCACCTGGGCGGACGATGGTGTCGTTCAAGGGGGCACGGACGTGCCCGGGGCTGGTGGACGCGGATTGCCGGTTGCAGATGCAGGCGGACCCGCGGCTTTCAAGCGCGAAGTGGCGATTTTAGCCGGGGGGCCTGAGCCGCGTCAGCGCCCGGCCGGGGCCTTGGCGGCGGCGTCCCCGCGGGCCAGCTGCTCGCCCGCGCGCAGGAATTTCTGGGGATCCTGGGGCACGCCCGCGACCCAGACCTCGAAGTGCAGGTGGGGGCCGGTGGAGCGGCCGCTGTTGCCCACATCGGCGATGCGCTGGCCGCGGCGCACGATGTCGCCCTTCTGCACGTGCACCTTGGAGGCGTGCGCGTAGCGCGTGACCAGGTTGTTGCCGTGGTCGATCTCGACCAGGTTGCCGTACGCGGGATGGAATTCCTGGGCGATCACCACGCCGCCCGCCGCGGCCAGGATGGGCGTGCCGATGTCGGCGGGAAAGTCGAGACCGGTGTGCAGGGCCGACTGGCCGGTGATGGGGTCGATGCGGAAACCGAAGGGCGAGCCCGGGCGCACGCCCACCACGGGCTCTTCGGTGGGCACCATCGAGCGCTGGATCTTCTGGTCGAACAGGCGCGACTCGATGGCCGTGAGCCAGTCGACCCGTGCGCCACTGCCCGCGTCGAGCGCGTCGAGTTCGCGCGAAAGTTCTTCCAGCGTGAGCGATCGGTTCGCCACCAGGGCGCCGCCCGAGCCGGGCAAGGGCGGGCGCGACTGCGCGGGCTCCAGGCCCGCGAGGCCCGACACGCGTTCGCCCAGCGCGTCGATCTGCATCAGCCGGGCCTGCATCTCGCCGAGCTTGCGCGCCATGGCGTCGAGGTTGGCGCGCAGGTAGGCGTCGCGGTCGCCAGCGTTGTCGCGGTGCACCAGCCGGGCCACCGATTCGAAGCCGGGCCAGCCGCGCCGGATGCCTTCGAGGAACACCCAGTGGTAGGTCGCCACGGCGCCGAACATCAGCAGCAGCACGGCCAGCACGGCCGCGCCGATCAGCTTCCAGCCGTTGAGGTGAAGGGCCTGGCGACGCGCCAGCCAGGCGTCGGTGATGATGATGTGCACGTCCTTGTCCTTTCGCGGGCCCCGGGCCCTGCTGCCGGCGGGGCCTGGGCGAAAATCGCGCCATGCCCGCTCACCGTTCGCCCTCGTTCCTCAGCCTGCAGGAGGCCGTGGGTGCCGCCCCCACGCTGGCCTTGCTGCGCGAGCGCGCCGAAGCCTCGCAACGCTGCCTGTCCCTGGTGCGCCCTCTGATGCCCGCCGGGCTGCGCCAGCAGGTGGCGCCCGGGCCCTGGGGCGATGGCGAGTGGTGCCTGCTGGTGGGCAACGCCGCCGCCGCTGCGAAGCTGCGTCAGCTGCTGCCCGCGATGCGCGAGGTGCTGGCGGAAAACGGGGCGCAGGTTAGCGCAATCCGCATCAAGGTCCAAGTGCCGGGGCGATGAGCCCGCGCGGGTGGGGGTCGGGTGGTGCCGCTTGTCCGAATCGAACGGACGACCTATCGCTTACAAGGCGAGTGCTCTACCAACTGAGCTAAAGCGGCACGGGACGGCCATTCTAGAGAAGCCCGGGCGCGCGCCGAGGGCGCGCGGCGCCGCCGGTCACTTCACGCGTTTGAGCTGCGGACGGCCACCAGGGCGCGGGCCATCGCCGCCGTCGCCAGGCTCGGTGGCTGGCGAATCGGGCGTGACGGCGCGCAGCGGCGTGGCCGGCGCGGCGGGTGCCGGAGTCTCCACCCCCGCGGCGATCGGCGCCGGCGCGGGAAAGGCCATGCCCTGCCCGTTCTCGCGCGCGTAGATGGCGATCACGTGCGTGACCGGCACCACGATGTCGCGCGCGATGCCGCCGAAGCGGGCCTTGAACTCGATGAACTCGTTGCCCAGGCGCAGGCCGTTGGTGGCGTCCATGCTCACGTTGAGCACGATCTCGCCGTTCTTCACGTACTCCATGGGCACCTGCACCGAGGCGTCCACGTGCACCGCGATGTAGGGCGAGAAGCCGTTCTCGCTGCACCACTCGTACAGCGCCCGGATCAGGTAGGGGCGCGTGGATGGGACGGGCGCTTCGGGAAGGCTCATGGCGAGCGCCTTACTTGCGCATGACCTTCTCGGACGGGGTCAGCGCCTCGATGTAGGCCGGGCGCGAGAAGATGCGCTCGGCGTACTTGAGCAGCGGCGCGGCGTTCTTGCTCAGCTCGATGCCGTAGAAGTCGAGGCGCCACAGCAGCGGCGCGATCGCGACGTCGAGCATCGAGAAGTTGTCGCCCAGCATGTACTTGTTCTTCATGAACACGGGGGCGAGCTGCGTCAGGCGGTCGCGGATGTGCGAACGGGCCTTCTCGAGCGCCTTGTCGTTGCCCTTGCTGCTGCGCGACTCGAGCACGGACACGTGCGTGAACAGCTCCTTCTCGAAGTTGAGCAGGAACAGGCGCACGCGCGCGCGGTCCACCGGGTCGCCGGGCATGAGCTGCGGGTGCGGGAAGCGCTCGTCGATGTACTCGTTGATGATGTTCGACTCGTACAGGATGAGGTCGCGCTCGACCAGGATGGGCACCTGGCCGTAGGGGTTCATCACGCTGATGTCTTCGGGCTTGTTGTACAAGTCCACGTCGCGGATCTCGAAGTCCATCCCTTTTTCGAACAGCACGAAGCGGCAGCGGTGCGAATAGGGGCAGGTGGTACCCGAGTACAAGACCATCATGATTGGCGTCTCCTGAAACAGAAAACAGTGGCATGCGTTTGTGCCGGTCCGGCACCGCAGGCCACTGTGGGCGGGAGCCGGCGCGGATCGCGCGCCAGCACCAGGGCTTACTTGACGTCTTTCCAGTACGCGGCGTTCAGACGCCAGGCGACCACGGTGAAGAACCCGAGGAAGATGAGCACCCAGACGCCCAGGCGCACGCGGGTGTTGGCCGCGGGTTCGGCCATCCACTGCAGGTAAGCCACGAGGTCGCCCACGTTCTGGTCGTACTGGGCCTGAGTCAGCTTGCCGGGCTTGACCTGGGTCCAGCCGGTCAGCACCTCGGTCTCGTGGCCATGGCTTTCAACCTTCTTGTAGACCGGGGCGCGCTCGCCCTGCAGCTCCCACAGCGGGTGCGGCATGCCGATGTTCGGGAAGGCCTTGTTGTTCCAGCCGGTCGGCTTGGTCTCGTCGCGGTAGTAGCTGCGCAGCAGCGTGTAGAGGTAGTCGGGGCCGCTGCCGGCGCTGCTCGAGCGCGAACGCGCCACCAGCGTCAGGTCGGGCGGGTTCTTGCCGAACCAGTCCTTGGCCAGCTTGGGATCGATGGCCGCCTTCATGGTGTCGCCGATCTTGTCGGTGGCGAAGGTCAGGTTCTCGGCGATCTGCTTGTCCGTCAGCCCGATGTCGCGCAGGCGGTTGTAGCGCATGAACGCGGCCGAGTGGCAGTTCAGGCAGTAGTTGACGAACAGCTTGGCGCCGTTTTGCAGGGCGGCCATGTCGTTGGTGCGCTGGGGCGCGCGGTCCAGCGGAATGCCGCCACCGGCGGCCAGTGCGGCACCGCTCACACCCAGGCTCAGGGCGAGGGCCAGAAGGATCTTCTTCATTGCTCTGTTTCTCCGGGATCGCGTGGGGTCAGTGCGGCTGGAAGGTCACACGGTTGGGCACGGGCTTGAACTCACCCAGGCGGCTCCACCACGGCATCAGCAGGAAGAAGCCGAAGTAGAACAGCGTGCCCACCTGGGAGACGCGCTCGCCGATCGGCGAGGGCGGCAGGATGCCCAGGTAGCCCAGCACGAAGAAGTTGAGCACGAACACGGCGTAGAGCCACTTGTTCCACGTCGGGCGGTAGCGGATCGACTTGACCGGGCTGTTGTCGAGCCAGGGCAGGAAGAACAGGATGATCACGGCCGCGCCCATCACGACCACACCCCAGAACTTGGCGTCGATGGACAGCATGGCGGCGCTCACGGCGATCGCGGCGGCCACGATGCCGCCCTTGACGGCACCGTTCACCTTGGCCTTGAGCACACCCAGCACGGCGCCGAGCACCACGCAGGCCACGAGCACGTACATCATCTCGGCGGTGATGGCGCGCAGCATCGAGTAGAAGGGCGTGAAGTACCAGACCGGCGCGATGTGCAGCGGCGTGGTCAGCGGGTCGGCCGGGATGAAGTTGTTGAACTCCAGGAAGTAGCCACCGAACTCGGGCGCGAAGAACACGATCGCCGAGAACACCATCAGGAACACCGACACGCCCAGGATGTCGTGCACGGTGTAGTACGGGTGGAACGGGATGCCGTCGACCGGCTTGCCGGACGCGTCCTTGTTGGCCTTGATCTCGACGCCGTCGGGGTTGTTCGAACCCACTTCGTGCAGCGCGATGATGTGCGCCACCACCAGACCCAGCAGCACCAGCGGCACCGCGATCACGTGGAAGCTGAAGAAGCGGTTCAGCGTGGCGTCGCCCACCACGTAGTCGCCGCGGATCAGCAGCGCGAGGTCGGGGCCGATGAAGGGGATGGCGGAGAACAGGTTCACGATCACCTGCGCGCCCCAGTAGGACATCTGGCCCCAGGGCAGCAGGTAGCCCATGAAGGCTTCGGCCATCAGGCACAGGAAGATCGCGCAGCCGAACACCCAGACCAGCTCGCGCGGCTTGCGGTAGCTGCCGTAGAGCAGGCCACGGAACATGTGCAGGTACACCACCACGAAGAACGCCGAGGCGCCGGTGGAGTGCATGTAGCGGATCAGCCAGCCCCAGGGCACGTCGCGCATGATGTACTCGACCGAGGCGAAGGCCACGTTCGCGTCGGGCTTGTAGTGCATCACCAGGAAGATGCCGGTGACGATCTGGATCACCAGCACCAGCAGGGCCAGCGAACCGAAGAAGTACCAGAAGTTGAAGTTCTTCGGTGCGTAGTACTCGGCCAGGTGCTCGTTGTAGAGCTTGCTCAGCGGGAAGCGGTTGTCGACCCAGTTCAGGGCCTTCTGGCTCAGCGGCGCGTCGGGGGAGATCTCTTTGAATTCAGCCATGGGGAAGCCTCATTGATTCGATGACGCGGCCTCAGGCCGACTTCTCTTCGCCGACCACGAGCAGGTTGTCGGACGCGTAGTAGTGCGGCGGGATCTCGAGGTTGTCGGGCGCGGGCTTGTTCTGGAACACGCGGCCGGCGACGTCGAACGTGGAGCCGTGGCAGGCGCAGAGGAAACCGCCCTTCCAGTCGTTGGGCAGCGACGGCTGCGGACCGGGAGTGAGCTTGTCGCCGGGCGAGCAACCCAGGTGGGTGCAGATGCCCACGGCCACGAAGAACTCGGGCTTGATCGAGCGGTGGCGGTTCTTGGCGTACGCCGGCGTGGGGATGGCCGTGCGGTTGGAGTTCGGGTCGGCGAGCTGGGCCTCGTCCTGCTCCAGGGTGGCCAGCTGCTCGGGCGTGCGGCGGAAGATCCACACCGGCTTGCCGCGCCATTCCACGATGCGCTTCTCGCCGGGAGCGATGGTGGAAATGTCCACTTCGACAGCCGCGCCGGCGGCCTTGGCGCGCTCGGAGGGCTGGAAGGAGCTCACGAAGGGCACGGCAACGGCCGCGGCACCCACGCCACCCATGGCGCAGGAGGTGATCAGCCAGGTCCGGCGGCTGCTGTCCACAGTGCCGTTGGTGGCCCCAGCGACTTGGCCGCTGTTGGCAGTAGCTTCACTCATGGGAGGAGTCTTTCTCGGGGTCGAGGGTGGGGATCTCAGGGACAACCCGGCATTGTACTGGACCGGTTTGCGGGTTTTCGAAGCTCCTTGCAGCGCAGTCGGTCTATCGCGCGACAGTGCCGCGCAAAGCCGGCGCCGGGCCCATGGCGCGTGTGAGAATGCCGCCCACAACAACCCCCGAGGAGCAGCCCATGGGCATGATGCAGGAGTTCAGAGAGTTCGCCGTCAAGGGCAATGTGATCGATCTCGCGGTCGGCGTGATCATCGGCGGCGCCTTTGGCAAGATCGTCAGTTCGCTGGTCGACGACGTGATCATGCCGGTGGTGGGCCTGGTGTTCGGCAAGCTCGACTTCAGCAACCTGTTCGTCGTGCTCGGCAGCGTGCCCGAGGGCACCGCGCGCACGCTGGCGGCCATGAAACAGGCCGGCGTGCCGGTGCTGGCCTATGGCAACTTCATCACGGTGGGCATCAACTTCCTGATCCTGGCCTTCATCATCTTCATGATGGTCAAGCAGGTGAACCGCCTCAAGCGCGAAGCGCCCCCGGCGCCGCCGGCCGCCACGCCGGAAGACATCGTGCTGCTGCGCGAGATCCGCGACAGCCTCAAGCGCTGAGTGCGCTGGCCGCTGCTGCGGCCTCGATCGCGGCGAGCAGGCTGTCCGCGCTGGCAATACCCTGGCCCGCGATGTCGAACGCGGTGCCGTGGTCTGGGCTTGTGCGCACGAAGGGCAGGCCCAGCGTGGTGTTCACGCCGTGCTCTACGCCCAGCAGCTTCACGGGGATCAGCCCCTGGTCGTGGTACATGGCCACGACCACGTCGAACGCGCCCTGGCGCGCGCGCATGAACACCGTGTCGGGCGGGTGCGGCCCGCTGGCCTCGATGCCCTCGGCCCGCGCCGCGGCCACGGCGGGCGCGATGTGCTCGATCTCTTCGCGGCCGAAGAGCCCGCCCTCCCCCGCGTGCGGGTTCAGCCCGGCCACCGCGATGCGCGGGCGCGCCAGCCCCATGCGCCGGAAGTGGGCGTGGGTGATGCGCACGGTCTGCAGCACGTTCGGCGCGCGCACCGCGTCGAGCGCTTCGCGCAGTGCCACGTGGATGCTCACGAGCACGGTGGCCAGGCCCGGGGCGCTGAGCATCATGCGCACCGGCACGGCGTCGATCGCCACGCCCAGGTGTTCGGCGGCCAGCGCCTGCAGCAGTTCGGTGTGGCCGGGAAACGGCTCACCGGCGGCGGCCAGCGCTTCCTTGTGCAGCGGTGCCGTGACCAGCGCCCGGGCCTGACCGGCCAGCACCGCGCGGGCGCCTGCCCGCACGGCCGCGGCCGCCGCCCGGCCGGCCTGCGCCGAGACCGCGCCCCAGGGCAAGGCGGGCAGTGCCTCGCCCACCTGCACCAAGGCCACCGCGCCGGGTGGCCGCGTCGCGGCGTCGGCCACCGCCGAGAGCTCGGCCAGCACCGGCGGGCCGGCCGGCGCCACCAGGTGCGCGGCGCGGTGCAGCGTGCCCACGTCGCCCAGTACCACGACCCGTTCGCGCAGCGCGGGGCGCTCGATCAGGGCGCGCATCACGGTCTCGGGGCCGATGCCCGCGGGATCGCCCATGCTGATGGCCAGCGGGAGATCGGTCACTGGACTACCCTCCGTCCTACGGACTGCGGGGCTATGCGCCTTGGGAGCGGCCCGGCGGCTCATGCCGGGTTCGGAATGTCGATGAACCGGTGCTCGATGCCGAGCTCGGACGCCACCTGCATGGCCACGGCGGGCGCGCCGTAGCGCTCGGTGGCGTGGTGGCCGCAGGCCAGGTAGGCCACGCCGCATTCGCGCGCGTAGTGGGCCTGCGGTTCGGAGATTTCGCCGGTGATGAAGGCGTCGACGCCGGCGGCGATCGCGGCCTCGAAGTAGCCCTGCGCACCGCCCGTGCACAGGCCGATGCGGCGCACCGGGCGGTCGGGTTCGGCCACCAGCGTGACCGCGCGACCCAGCGTGGCCTGCACGTGATCGGCCAGGGCGCGGGCGCTGGCGGCTTCACGCCGCCCCACGAAGCCCAGCGACTGGTCGCCGAAGCGCACGCCGTCTTCGAGTGCGATGCCGAGCACCCGGGCCAGTTGCGCGTTGTTGCCGAGCGCGGGGTGCGCGTCCAGCGGCAGGTGGTAGGCAAAGAGGCTGATGTCGTGCGCGAGCAGGCGCGACAGGCGCTGTTTCATCCAGCCGGTCACGCGCCCGTCCTGGCCACGCCAGAACAGGCCGTGGTGCACCACGATGGCGTCGGCGCCGGCCTCGATGGCGGCGTCGATGAGCGCGCGGCTCGCGGTCACGCCACTGACCAGCCGGCGCACCTCGCCGCGGCCCTCCACCTGCAGGCCGTTCGGGCCGTAGTCCTTGAACGCCGCGGGCTGCAGCAGGGCGTCGAACGCGTGGGCGAGTGCGTCGCGGGTGGTGCTCATCGGTGGGTCGCCGGGCGGGCGGGACTTGAAAAGCGGCATTCTGACAGCCACGTGCAAGGCACGGGGATGCAGGACAATCCCGTTTTCCGCCGCTCGCACCACCGCACCGAATGAAACGCCTCTGGCTCGTGTTTGCCCAAACCGTCACTGTCCTGGTGGCGGTGCTCTTCGTGGTCGCCACCCTGCAGCCGCAGTGGCTGGGCCGGCGTGCCATGCCCTCGGTGGTGCCGGTGTTCGAGGCCCTGCCCGGCAGCTCGCCCGCAGTGGGCGGCGATCCCGGCGCGGTGAGCCTGCGCGCAGCGGCCAAGGCAGCTTCCCCCGCGGTGGTCAGCATCAACACCAGCAAGGCCGCCCCCAACAACCCCAACAGCGCCGACCCCTGGTTCCGCTTCTTCTTCGGCGACCAGGCCAACAACCAGCCCCAGACCGGCCTGGGCTCGGGCGTGATCCTCAGCCCGGCGGGTTACGTGCTGACCAACAACCACGTGATCGAAGAGGCCGACGAGATCCAGGTCATCCTCAACGACGGCCGCCAGGCCAGCGCCCAGGTGATCGGCACCGACCCCGAGACCGACCTGGCCGTGCTCAAGATCGGCCTCACCGACCTGCCCGTGATCACGCTCGGCGACTCCGACGCGCTCGAGATCGGCGATCCGGTGCTGGCCATCGGCAACCCCTTCGGCGTGGGCCAGACCGTCACCAGCGGCATCGTGAGCGCGCTGGGCCGCACCCAGCTGGGCATCAACACCTTCGAGAACTTCATCCAGACCGATGCCGCGATCAACCCGGGCAACTCGGGCGGCGCGCTGGTCGACGTGCATGGCCACCTGATGGGCATCAACACCGCGATCTATTCACGCTCGGGCGGCTCCATGGGCATCGGCTTCGCCATTCCCACCTCGACCGCGCGCAGCGTGATGGAGGCCATCGTCAAGGACGGCCAGGTCACGCGCGGCTGGATCGGCGTGGAGCCCCAGGACCTCACGCCCGAGCTCGCGGAAAGCTTCGGCGTTGGCGTGCGCAGCGGCGTGATCATCACGGGCGTGCTGCAGAACGGCCCCGCGGCCCAGGCCGGCATCCGGCCGGGCGACGTGATCACGAAGGTGAAGGGCCGCGAGGTGCGCGACGTGCCGCAGCTGCTGTCGGCCGTGGCCGCGCTGCCCCCCGGCGAAAAGGCCGAGCTCGATGTGCTGCGCCGCGAAGCGTCGCTGAAGGTTCAGGTGACGCCCGGCAAGCGCAACCTTGCGCGCCAGGCCGTCAACCGCCGCTGAAGCCGCCTCAGGCGGCGGGCTTCTGGTCCGCGCCCTCTTCGTCCTCGCCGTCCTTGCGGCCGTTCTTGAGGAACAGCTGCGCGCCCCAGATACCGAGCTCGTAGAGCACGCACATGGGCACGGCCAGCGCGAGCTGCGAGATCACGTCGGGCGGGGTCACCACGGCGGCGATGATGAACGAGATGACGATGAAGTAGCCGCGGAAATCCTTGAGCTTCTGGATCGAGACCATGCCCATCTTCACGAGCAGGATGACCACGATGGGCACCTGGAAGGCCAGGCCGAACGCGAGGTACAGGCCCAGAATGGCCTCGACGTAGGACGCGATGTCGGGCGTGGCGGCCACGCTGGCGGGCGTGAACTTCTGGATGAACGCGAACATCTTGTCGAGCACGAAGAACTGCACGAACGCGATGCCCGCATAGGCCAGCAGGCTGCCCAGGAAGATCAGGGGCACGGCGAAGCGCTTCTCGTGGCTGTAGAGGCCCGGCGCGATGAACGACCAGAGCTGGTACATCCACCACGGCAGCGACAGCAGCACGGCGGCCATGGCCAGCACCTTGAGCGGCACGAAGAACGGCGAGAACACGCCCACGGCGATCAGGCGCGCGTCAGGCGGCATGTGCGCGCGGATGGGCACGGCCACGAGATCGATCAGGCCGGCCGGCCCGGGCCAGATCGCGAGCGCGGCCATGCAGACCGCCAGACCGATGACGCTGTAGAGGAGCCGGTCGCGCAGCTCCATCAGGTGCTGCACGAAGGGCTGTTCGGTGCCGGCGAGCTCGTCGGCGGGATCGGGCTTGTCGGACATCAGGATTTGCTGGACGGGCGGGGCCGGAAGCGGGCCACGCGGGCCGCGCCCGACTGGGTGCGCGTGCGGATGCCGGCGCGGGACTTGAACCACTGCGGCACCGCCTTCTGCTTCAGGCGGAAATTCTTCTTGGGGTGCTTGTAGACCGGGAACACCGGCTGGCCGTAGGCGTCGGCTTCACCGGGTTCGCGCAGCGGCTCGTTCAGGCCCGCCGTGGCCTCGGACCAGGACTTCTCGAAGTCGCTCGCGCCCGACTCGACCGAGGTCTGCACGTCGCGCGCCGCGCTTTCCACCGAGTCCTTCATCTTCTTGAGCTCTTCGAGCTCCATCGAGCGGTTGACCTCGGCTTTGACGTCGGCCACGTAGCGCTGGGCTTTGCCCAGCAGCGTGCCGACCGTGCGCGCCACGCGCGGCAGTTTCTCGGGACCGATGACGACCAGCGCCACCGCACCGATGAGCGCGAGCTTGGAAATGCCCAGATCGATCATGGATCAGCCCTTGCAGAGACGCTTCGGGGCTGTCGACCAGCCCCGGGTGTCGTCGCGACGAAGGAGTGAGCGTCGGGTGCCGACGGCTCAGCTCTTGTGCTTGGCTTCGACGTCGATGGTGCCCTTGTCGGCCGCGCTGTTCTGCGTGACCTGCTGGGGCGCCTGGCCCGCGGGGGCATCGGCGGCGTTCTGGCCGCCTTCTTTCATGCCGTCCTTGAAGCCCTTGACGGCGCCGCCGAGGTCGGAGCCGATGTTCTTGAGCTTCTTGGTGCCGAACACCATGACGACGATCAGCAGGACGATGAGCCAGTGCCAGATGGAAAACGTACCCATGTCAATCTCCAGAGAGGGTGGGGTGAGCGCGAGCCCAAGCGTCGGATTCTAAGCCGCGCCCGGGGTTCAACCGATGACAGTGCAAGGGCCCGAGCGGGGCGAATGGTCAACCGCGCGCCCAGGGACGCGGGCCGCCCATGACGTGCACGTGCAGGTGGTGCACTTCCTGGCCGCCTTCAAGGCCCGTGTTGCACACGATGCGAAAGCCGCCTTCGGGGTAGGGGTTGCAGCCCTGCTCGAGCGCGAGCCGGGGCGCGAGCGTGAGCATGCGGCCCATGAGGCGTTCGTGTTCGGCCCCGATCTGGGCCATGGACGGGATGTGGCGCCGGGGCACGAGCAGGAAGTGCACCGGCGCCCAGGGGTTGATGTCGTGGAAGGCGTAGATGTCCTCGTCTTCATAGACCTTCTTCGACGGGATCTGGCCGGCGACGATCTTGCAGAAGATGCAGTTGGGGTCGTGTGCGCTCATGGTGTCCGGGGGTCAGCGGGGCATCGGGCGGTTGTCGTTCATGTTCACCATGCCGCGGACGATGCGGTAGAGGAACCAGAGCGAGATCAGGCCCCAGGCGATCCAGCCCGGCGCGATCAGCAACAGCCACAGCGGCGAGGTGACGAGGTAGAGGATGGCGGCCCAGATCACCGTGCGGATGCGCCAGGCGAAGTGGCTGGCCTGCCAGGTGCCTTCGGCATCGCCCTTCTTCACGAGATCGATCACCAGCGCCACGATGAGCAGCGCCACACCGGGCTGCGTGGCCGGCAGCACCGCGCCCACGGCCACGATGAGGTGCAGCAGGTAGCTGAGCCAGCCCACGCTCTTGAGCGACTGGGCCTTTTCGCTGTCGGTGGTTTCCACGTCGATCACGTCGCTCATCGCCACACCCCTTTCAAGCGCTCATTCACCGGCCTCGCGCGCCTGCGCCTTGCGCAGCGCCTTCTCTTCGAGTCCGCTCAGGCCCTCGCGGCGCGCGAGTTCGGCCACCACCTCGGCCGGGCCCAGGCCGTAGTGGGCCAGGGCCACCATGCTGTGGAACCACAGATCGGCCACTTCGTTCACCAGTTTCTGCCGGTCGCCGCCGTGGTCGATGTCCTTGGCGGCCATCACGGCCTCGGTGGCCTCTTCACCGATCTTCTTGAGAAAGGCGTCGGGGCCCTTGTGCAGCAGGCGTGCGACGTAGCTCTTCTCGGGATCGCCGCCGTTGGCGGGCTTGCGGCTTTCGATCACGGCGGCCAGGCGGGCCAGGTCGTCGACGGTGCTCATGGTGTTACCTGTAGATCGATTCCGGGTCTTTCAAGACCGGCTCGACAGTGATCCATTGCCCGTTCTCGTGGCGCTGGAAGAAACAGCTGTGCCGGCCGGTGTGGCAGGCGATGCCGGGCTCATGGCCGAGCTGCGTGACCTTGAGCAGCACCACGTCGTTGTCGCAATCGAGCCGGATGTCGTGCACGGTCTGCACGTGGCCCGATTCTTCGCCCTTGAACCAGAGCTTGTGGCGCGAACGGCTGTAGTACACGGCGCGGCCGAGCTCGGCGGTCTTCTGCAGCGCTTCGCGGTTCATCCAGGCGAACATGAGCACATCGCCCGTGGCGGCCTCTTGCGCGATCACGGGCACCAGGCCCTGCGCGTCCCATTTCACGGCATCGAGCCAGTCCATCAGCGCCTCACGGGAATGCCACGCTCGGCCATGCGCGCCTTGGCCTGGGCCACGGTGTACTCGCCGTAGTGGAAGATGCTCGCGGCCAGCACGGCGTCGGCGCCGCCCTGCTGCACGCCGTCGGCGAGGTGGTCGAGGTTGCCCACACCGCCCGAGGCGATCACGGGCACGCTCACGGTGTCGGCCACGGCACGCGTGAGCGCGAGGTCGAAGCCCGACTTGGTGCCGTCGCGGTCCATGCTGGTGAGCAGGATCTCGCCCGCGCCGAGCTCGGCCATGCGCTGCGCCCAGGCCACGGCGTCGAGGCCGGTGTTCTTGCGGCCGCCATGGCTGTACACGTCCCAGCCCTCGCCGCGCTGCGCAAGGTCCTCGCCCTGGCGGCGCTTGGCGTCGATCGCCACCACGATGCACTGCGAGCCGTACTTGTCGGACGCGTCGCGGATGACCTGGGGGTTGGCGATGGCGGCCGAGTTGAAGCTGGTCTTGTCGGCACCCGCATTGAGCAGGCGGCGCACGTCTTCGACGGTGCGCACGCCGCCACCGACGGTGAGCGGAATGAAGACCTGCGAGGCCACGGCCTCGATGATGGGCAGGATCAGGTCGCGGCCGTCGCTGGTGGCGGTGATGTCGAGGAAGGTGAGCTCGTCGGCGCCCTGCTCGTTGTAGCGGGCCGCGATCTCCACCGGGTCGCCGGCGTCGCGCAGCTCGACGAAGTTCACGCCCTTGACGACGCGGCCACCCGTGACATCGAGGCAGGGAATGATGCGTTTGGCGAGCACGCGTTATCCGTTCAGCTCGTCGGCGAGCTTTTGCGCGGCTTCGAAATCGAGGTCGCCGCTGTAGATGGAGCGGCCGCAGATCACGCCTTCCACGCCCTCGTCTTCCACCGCGCAGAGCTTGCGGATGTCCTCGAGGTTGGACAGGCCACCCGAGGCGATCACGGGAATGGTCAGCGACTGCGCGAGCTTGACCGTGGCCTCGATGTTGATGCCCGTGAGCATGCCGTCGCGGCCGATGTCGGTGTAGACGATGGATTCGACGCCGTAGTCTTCGAACTTCTTCGCGAGGTCGATCACTTCGTGGCCGGTGAGCTTGCTCCAGCCGTCGGTGGCGACCTTGCCGTCCTTGGCATCGAGGCCCACGATGATGTGGCCGCCGAAGGCGGTGCAGGCGTCCTGCAGAAAGCCCGGGTTCTTGACCGCGGCGGTGCCGATGATCACGTAGCGCAGGCCGGCGTCGAGGTAGCGCTCGATGGTGTCGAGGTCGCGGATGCCGCCGCCCAGCTGCACGTCGACCTCGCTGCCGATTTCCTTGAGGATGGCGCGGATGGCCTGCTCGTTCTTGGGCTTGCCCGCGAACGCGCCGTTGAGGTCGACGAGATGCACGCGTCGCGCGCCCTTGGCCACCCAGTTGCGCGCCATGGCGGCCGGGTCTTCGCTGAACACCGTGGATTGGTCCATGTCGCCTTGCTTGAGGCGAACGCAGTGGCCGTCCTTGAGGTCGATGGCGGGAATCAGCAGCATGGTCGTGGGCAGGCGCGAGCCGAAAGCTCAGGGGTTCCAGGAAAGGAAGTTGCGGTAGAGCGCGAGGCCTTGGTCGGCACTCTTCTCGGGGTGAAACTGGGTCGCAAAAATGTTATCGCGTGCCACCGCGGCTGCAAAGCGGCCGCCGTAGTCGCATTCGCCGGCGACATGGGCCGCCAGCGCGGGCGCGGCGAAGTAGCTGTGCACGAAGTAGAAGTAGCTGCCGTCGGGCACGCCGGCCCACACCGGGTGCGGCCGGGTCTGGAACACGCGGTTCCAGCCCATCTGCGGCACCTTGAAGCGGCTGCCATCGGGCTGCAGCCGGCCCTCGAGCCGGAAGCGACGCACCTCGCCGGGGATCAGGCCCAGACCGTCGGTGGGGCCTTCTTCGCTGCGGTCGAGCAGCATCTGCATGCCCACGCAGACGCCGAACAGCGGCTTGTTCGCACAGGCGTGCAGCACCGCGTCCATCAGGCCCGAATCGGCGAGCGCGCGCATGCAGTCGCCCATGTGGCCCTGGCCGGGCAGCACCACGCGCTCCGCGGCCATGATCTCGGCGGCCGACTGGGTGACGACCACGTCGACACCGCTGCCCTGCGCCGCGTGCATCACCGCCTGCGAAACCGAGCGGAGGTTTCCGCTCTCGTAGTCGACCACGGCGACCGTCCTGGCTTTCATCGCACAGAAAAGAAAAAGATCAGAGGGAGCCCTTGGTCGAGGGAATCGCGTCGCCCAGGCGGGCGTCGCGCTCGAGGGCCATGCGCAGCGCGCGCGCGAAGGCCTTGAACACGGTCTCGGCCTGGTGGTGCGCGTTCTCGCCGTGCAGGTTGTCGATGTGCAGCGTGACGCCCGCGTGGTTCACGAAGCCCTGGAAGAACTCGTAGGTGAGCTGGGTGTCGAAGCCGCCGATCATGCCGGCCTTGAAGGGCACGCGCATGTGCAGGCCGGGCCGGCCGGAGAAGTCGATCACCACGCGCGAGAGCGCTTCGTCGAGCGGCACGTAGGCGTGGCCATAGCGGCGGATGCCCTTTTTGTCGCCCACGGCGCGCGCGAAGGCCTGGCCCAGCGTGATGCCCACGTCTTCCACCGTGTGGTGGCCGTCGATGTGCAGATCGCCCTCGGCCTGGATCTCGAGGTCGATCAGGCCGTGGCGCGCGATCTGGTCGAGCATGTGGTCGAAGAAGCCGATACCCGTGGCGAGCACGGCGACGCCGGTGCCGTCGAGGTTGACGCGCACACCGATGCGGGTCTCGCTGGTGTTGCGCTGCACGCTGGCGGCGCGCTCACCGGGGCCCGGATCGGGAAAGGCGGGCGTGGGGGTGTTCATAGGGCGGTCTGCAAGGCGCGGAGGAGCTGGGTGTTCTCGTCGGGAGAGCCCACCGTGAGCCGCAGACACTGGGCCAGCAGCGGGTGCATTGTAGAAACATTCTTCACGAGCACGCCCTGGGCCTTGAGGGCCTCGAAGCTGCGCTTCGCATCGGGCACGCGCACCAGCACCATGTTGGCCTGGCTCGGGAACGGCGTGACGCCGGGCATGGCGGCGAGCGCGGCAACGAGCCGCTCGCGCTGCTCGCGGATCTGCGCGGCCTGGCCCGCGAACACGTCGGCGTGTTCGAGCGCGAACAGCGCGCACTCGGCGTTGAGCACGCTCACGTTGTAGGGCGGGCGCAGCTTGTCGAACTCGTGCACCAGGGCCTGCGGCCCCACGAGGTAGCCGATGCGCACGCCCGCCAGGCCGAACTTGGACAGCGTGCGCATGAGCAGCACGTGTGCGTTGGCCCCGGGGTGGGCGCGCATCTCGTCGAGCCAGGTGTGGCTGGAGAAGGGCTGGTAGGCCTCGTCCATCACCACCAGGCCGCCGAAGCTGGCGGCCTCGGCGATGAGGCGGCGGATCACGGCCGCGTCCCACAGGTTGGCCGTGGGGTTGTTGGGGTAGGCCAGGTAGGTGATGGCGGGGCGGTGCTCGCGCATGGCGGCCAGCATGGCGGCTTCGTCGAGTTCGAATCCGGCCGTGAGCGGCACGCCGTGAAAACCCAGGCCCTGCAGCTGCGCGCTCATGGCATACATGACGAAGCCGGGCAGCGGCGCGAGGATGGTGGCGCCCGGCAGGTCGCAGCCCATGGCGATCAGCGAGATGAGTTCGTCCGACCCGTTGCCCAGCATCAGCGCGTGGCCGGGCGGCAGGTCGATGTGCTGCTCGAGCGCGCGCTTGAGCTCGTCGATGCGCGCGCCCGGGTAGCGGTTGATGGCCACGGCGCCGAGGCGGCGGCCGAGCTCGGCCTGCAGCGGCAGCGGCAGCGCGAAGGGGTTTTCCATCGCGTCGAGCTTGAGCATGCCGGCCGAGTTCTGGATCGCATAGGCGTGCATGGACTGCACGTCCTGGCGGATGCGGGCCATGGGGTTGGTGTTCAAAGGCGTGTTCATCGGGCACCTCGCATCGGGGGAACGTCGTTCAGGCGCAGTTCGGCGGCGCGCGCGTGGGCCTGCAGGCCTTCGCCATAGGCGAGTTCGGCGGCCACGGTACCGAGCGATTGCGCGCCCGCGGCGCTGACCTCGATCAGGCTGCTGCGCTTCTGGAAGTCGTACACCCCCAGCGGCGAGGAAAAACGGGCCGTGCCGCTGGTGGGCAGCACGTGGTTGGGACCGGCGCAGTAGTCGCCCAGGCTTTCGCTGGTGTACGCGCCGAGGAAGATCGCGCCGGCGTGCCGCAGCAGCGGCTCCCAGCGGTGCGGCTCGGCGCTCGAGACCTCGAGGTGCTCGGGCGCGATGCGGTTGCTGATGGCGCAGGCCTCTTCCATGCTGCGCGTGTGGATCAGCGCGCCGCGGTCGTTGAGACTCTTGGCGATGATGGCCGCGCGCGGCATGGTGGGCAGCAGGCGGTCGATCGCGGCCTGCACGGCGGCTATGTAGGCCGCGTCGGGGCACAGCAGGATGCTCTGCGCGAGTTCGTCGTGCTCGGCCTGGCTGAACAGGTCCATGGCCACCCACTCGGCCGGCGTGCTGCCGTCGGCGAGCACCAGGATCTCGCTCGGGCCCGCGATCATGTCGATGCCCACGGTGCCGAACACGCGCTTCTTGGCGCTGGCCACGTAGGCGTTGCCGGGGCCGGTGATCTTGTCGACCTTGGGCACGGTGGCCGTGCCGTAGGCCAGCGCGGCCACGGCCTGCGCGCCGCCGATGGTGAAGGCGCGCGTGACACCGGCCACGTGGGCCGCGGCCAGCACGAGTTCGTTGCGCTCGCCGCGCGCGGCCGTGGCCGCGCCGCTGCCGCCGGTGGCGACGCTGCCACGCACCGGCGTGGGCACCACCATCACGATCTCGGGCACGCCGGCCACGTGCGCGGGCACGGCGTTCATGATCAGGCTCGACGGGTAGGCGGCCTTGCCGCCGGGCACGTAGATGCCCACGCGGTCCAGCGGCGTGACCTTCTGGCCCAGCAGCGTGCCGTCTTCGTCGCGGTAGCTCCAGCCTTCGCCATTGGCTTTCTTCTGCGCCTCGTGGTAGCGGCGCACGCGCGCGGCCGCGGCCTGCAGGGCTTCGCGCTGCGCGGCGGGCAGGGCGTCGAAGGCGGCCTTGAAGTCGGCCTGGGTGAGTTCGAGTTCGGCCACGCTCGCGGCCTGCAGACCGTCGAAGCGCGCGGTGTACTCGAGCACCGCGGCATCGCCGCGCCGCTGCACGTCGGCCAGGATGTCGGCCACGCGCTGCTCGATCGCATGGTCCGTCTCGCTCGACCAATGCAGGCGCGCCGCGAAGCGCGCCTCGAAATCGGTTTGGGCGGTGGACAGGCGAAGGGGCGTGGCGGCGGGGTTCATGCGGTGGCGGTCAGGGCTGGATGGCGCCGGCGAAGGCGTCGATGAGGGGGCGCAGGCGCGCCTGTTTGAGTTTGAGGGCCGCCTGGTTCACCACCAGGCGGGAGCTGATGTCCATGATGCGCTCGACCTCCACGAGGTGGTTGGCCTTGAGCGTGTTGCCGGTGGACACGAGGTCCACGATGGCATCGGCCAGGCCGGTGAGCGGCGCGAGCTCCATGCTGCCGTAGAGCTTGATCAGGTCCACGTGCACGCCCTTGGCGGCGAAGAAGTCGCGCGCAATGGTGGTGTACTTGGTGGCCACGCGCAGGCGCGATCCCTGGCGCACGGCCGAGGCGTAGTCGAAATCGGCGCGCACGGCCACGCTCACGCGGCAGCGCGCGATGTTGAGGTCCAGCGGCTGGTACAGGCCCAGGCCGCCGTGCTCGATCAGCGTGTCCTTGCCGGTCACGCCGAGATCGGCGCCGCCGTGCTCCACATAGGTCGGCACGTCGGTGGCGCGCACCAGCACCACGCGCACGTCGTTCTGGTTGGTCGGCAGGATGAGCTTGCGCGACTTCTCCGGGTCTTCGAGCACCTCGATGCCGGCGGCGCGCAGCAGCGGCATCGTCTCGTCGAAGATGCGGCCCTTGGACAGGGCCAGCGTGATGGTCTGGCTCATTTGATGCGCTCGATGTCGGCGCCCAGGGCGCGCAGCTTCACTTCCATCTGGTCGTAGCCGCGGTCGAGGTGGTAGATGCGGTCGACGGTGGTCTCGCCCTCGGCCACCAGGCCGGCGATCACCAGGCTGGCCGAGGCACGCAGGTCGGTGGCCATCACGGTGGCGCCCGAGAGCTGGGGCACGCCTTCGACCATTGCCACCTTGCCCTCGGTCTGGATGCGCGCGCCCAGGCGCACCAGCTCGTTCACGTGCATGAAGCGGTTTTCGAAAATGGTCTCGGTGACCTTGCTGGTGCCGTCGGCCACGGCATTCACCGCCATGAACTGGGCCTGCATGTCGGTGGGGAAGCCGGGGTACTCGGTGGTGCGGAAGGTCTGGGCCTTGAGGCGGCCGCTGGCACGGATGCGGATGAAGGGCCCGGCGGCGTTCGAGCCGGCCTCGACCTCGGCGCCCGCGTCGGTGAGCTTGTCGATCACGGCGTCGAGGTGGTCGGCGCGCGCCTGGCGCAGCAGCACGTCGCCGCCCGTGGCGGCCACGGCGCACAGGAAGGTGCCGGTCTCGATGCGGTCGGCCACCACCTCGTGCGTGCAGCCATTGAGGCGTTCGACGCCCTGCACGTGGATGCGGCTGGTGCCGTGGCCTTCGATCTTCGCGCCCATCTTGATGAGCATCTCGGCGAGGTCGGTCACCTCGGGTTCCTGCGCCGCGTTCTCGAGCAGGGTCTCGCCCTCGGCCAGCGCCGCAGCCATGAGGAAGTTCTCGGTGCCGGTCACGGTGACCATGTCGGTGGCGATGCGCGCGCCGTGCAGGCGTTTGCGGCCCGCGGGCAGGCGCGCCACCATGTAGCCGTGTTCGACCACGATCTCGGCGCCCATGGCCTGCATGCCCTTGATGTGCTGGTCGACCGGCCGCGAACCGATGGCGCAGCCGCCGGGCAACGAGACGCGCGCCGCGCCGAAGCGCGCGAGCAGCGGGCCCAGCACCAGCACCGAGGCGCGCATGGTCTTCACGAGTTCGTAGGGCGCCTCGGCCTTGAGCACGCCGCGCGCGTGCAGCAGCAGGCCGCCGCGCTCGCCCGCCACGTCTTCGGTGTGCACGCCCATGTGGGTGAGCAACTGGCGCATGGTGCTCACGTCGCGCAGGCGCGGCACGTTGGTGAGCGTCACGGGCTCGTCGGTGAGCAGCGCGGCGCAGAGCTCGGGCAGGGCCGCGTTCTTGGCGCCGGAGACGGTGATCTCGCCGCTGAGCTTGCGGCCTCCGCGGATCAGGAGTTTGTCCATGCGTGCTTCAGCCTTGTGCGGCCCATTCGGCCGGCGTGAGGGTTTTCATCGACAGCGCGTGCACCTCGTCGGTGTGCATGCGCTGGCCCAGCGTGGCATAGACCGCCTGGTGGCGCTGGATGGCGCGCTTGCCTTCGAAGGCCGGCGAGACGATCACGGCCGACCAGTGACGGCCATCGCCGGTGACCTCGATGTGGTCGCAGGGCAGACCGGCGGCGATGAGGGCTTGCAGTTGTTCGGCGTTCATGGGTTCAGTGGCGGACCTTGTAGCCCGTCTTGAGCAGGTGCAGCGCGAGCGCGCTGACCGCGGCCAGCGCACCGCCCACCAGCAGCAGGCTGAGCCAGGGCGACACGTCGCTGCGGCCGAAGAAGCCGTAGCGGAAGCCGTCGATCATGTAGAAGAAGGGATTGAGGTGGCTCACCTTCTGCCAGAAGGCGGGCAGCGAGTGGATGGAGTAGAACACGCCCGAAAGAAAGGTCATGGGCATGATGATGAAGTTCTGGAACGCGGCCATCTGGTCGAACTTCTCGGCCCACAGGCCGGCGATCAGCCCGAGCGCGCCCAGCAGCGCCGCGCCCAGGACCGCGAACACCAGAATCCACAGCGGCGCCACCAGCGTGGGCTGCGCGAACCACCAGGCCACCGCCATCACGCCCGCGCCCACCGCGAGGCCGCGCACGATGGAAGAGCCAACATAGGCCACGAACCACGCGCGGTGCGACAGCGGCGTGAGCAACAGGAAGACCAGGTTGCCCATGATCTTGCTCTGGATCAGCGAGGAGCTGCTGTTGGCGAAGGCGTTCTGCAGCACGCTCATCATCACGAGGCCGGGCAGCAGGAAGGCGGTGTAGTTCACCGACTCGTAGACCTGCACGCGGTCTTCGAGCACGTGCGCAAAGATCAGCAGGTAGAGCAGCGCGGTGAGCACCGGCGCGGCCACGGTCTGGAACGAGACCTTCCAGAAGCGCAGCACCTCTTTGTAGAACAGCGTTTGCCAGCCGGTCATGATTTACGCGCCCCCACGCTCGGCACTGACGTGTCCTCGCTGCCCCCCGAGGGGGCTGCCCCGCCTTGGGGCGGCCCGGCGGCGGGGCGTGTGTGTGCACCCGTGAGATCGAGGAACACGTCCTCGAGGTCGGCCTTGCGCACCTCGATGTCCTCGGGCATCACACCGGCTTCGCGCAGGCGGGCCAGCACATGCTCCACGGCACGCGCATCGAGCGCGGGCAGTTGCACCACGCGGCCCGTGATGCGCGCCTGGGCCGCGATGTCGGCGGGCAGCGCGGCGTCGGTCTTGAAGCGCAGCACGTTGGACGCGGCGCGCGCGAGCAGCGCCGAGGTGGACTCGAGCGCCACCACCTGGCCCTGCTTGAGCATGGCGATGCGCCCGCACAGGGCCTCGGCCTCTTCGAGGTAATGGGTGGTGAGCAGCACCGTGCTGCCCAGGCGCTTGTTCAGGCCCGAGACGAACTGCCACAGGGTCTGGCGCAGCTCCACGTCCACACCCGCCGTGGGCTCGTCGAGCACGATCACGGGCGGCTTGTGAACCAGCGCCTGCGCGATCAGCACGCGGCGCTTCATGCCGCCCGAGAGCTGGCGCATGTTGGCCGTGGCCTTGTCGGCCAGACCCAGACCCGTCAGCAACTCGTCGATCCAGTCGTCGTTGCGGCGCACGCCGAAGTAGCCCGACTGGATGCGCAGGGTTTCGCGCACATTGAAGAAGGGGTCGAACACCAGTTCCTGCGGCACCACGCCCAGGTGGCGGCGTGCCTCGCGGTAGTCGCTGAGCACGTCGTGGCCGTGAACGACCACCCTGCCCTCGCTGGCGCGCGCGAGCCCGGCCAGGATGCTGATGAGCGTGGTCTTGCCCGCGCCATTGGGGCCGAGCAGGCCGAAGAACTCGCCGGGCTCGATGTCGAAGGACACCGAGCGAAGGGCGTGCAGGGGGCCACGGGTCGTGGCGTAGGTCTTGGAGACGTTCTGGAAGGAGACGGCTGGCATGCGCGGCGACACCGCTGGGTCGCCCGCGGCCCGCGGGACATCCGGGGCGGTGGCGAAAGCGGGATTTTACGGCCCGGGGCCTTTCCGCAGCGGCACCAGGGCCACCGCGGCCGGCTCAGGCGGTCAGCAACTCCTGCACGCCGTAGACGCGGACCAGGTCCTGCAGACGCGGCGGCCACTGCCGCACCTGCAGCGTGCGGCCCTGCTGCTGCAGTTCGCGACGCAACTCCAGCAGCACCGCCACGGCCGACGAATCGAAGTGGCGCAGGGCGCCCGCATCGACCGTGACGGCCGCGCCGCCCTCGCCCCCCGCCACCGCCGCGCGCAACGCGCCCAGGGTGGCAGCGGCCTCGTCGAGCGTGAGGCGTTCGGGCAGGCGGGGCTCGTTCATCAGCTGGTCTTGGCCGTGGCGCTGGCCTTGTTGCGCTGGGACAGCGATTTGATCAGGCCGTCGATGCCGTTGGCGTTGATCTCCTGGGCGAACTGGTTGCGGTAGGTTTCCACCAGCCACAGGCCGAGCACGTTCAGGTCGTAGATCTTCCAGCCGTCGCCCACCTTCTCGAGGCGGTAGTCGAGCTGGATGGGCTCGCCCTTGCCGCGCACCTCGGAGCGCACCACCACCTCGGTGTCTTCGGGGCGCATGCGCATGGGCTTGAAGCTCAGGGTCTGGTCGCGGACCTCGCCCAGCGCGCCCGAGTAGGTGCGCACCAGCAGGGCCTTGAACTCGGTTTCGAGCTGCTTCTGCTGCTCGGGCGTGGCCTGCCGCCAGCCGCGGCCCACCGCGGACGCGGTCATGCGCGTGAAGTTCACGTTGGGCATGATCTTGCTGTCGACCAGCGCCATGATCTTGTTCATGTCGCCGGCGCGGATCGCGGGATCGGTCTTGATGGTGTCGAGCACCTCGGTGGAGATGCGCTTGACCAGGGCATCGGGCGCTTCCGAGGCCGCGGCCGGCAGGCTCCAGGCCATCGCGGCCAGCGTGAGGCCGGCGATCCAGGCGCGTCGTTGCAGCAGGTTCTTCGTCATCGTGTGTTTCTCCGTGGCGGCCTCGTGGGCCGGGAAGACATCCTAGGGCTCAGAGCGGACGCTTCTGTGTCGGGTTCCGGGCCAAAGGTTGCGAGTCGTATCGCTGGTTTGCGCTCACTCTCGCGTCAGTTCCCGTTGCCCAGGCCGATGCCTTTGTCGATCATGTCGTTGATCTGGGTCTGGCGACGGCTGAGGTAGAAGTCGCGGGTGAAGCTGTACTTGTCGAGCGCCGCGTCGTCGAGCAGGTTGGACGCACGCAGCAGCTGCGCGCGCGTGTCCACGATGCGCAGGGCATAGAGGCTGTTGCGGGTGGGCACGTGGTCCACGTAGGCCACCGGATCGCCCGCGGCGTCGGCCACCATGCCCACGCTGTCGCGCGCGGTCGACGGGCCCAGCAGCGGCCACACCACGTACGGGCCCGAGGGCACGCCCCAGCGACCCATGGTCTGGCCGAAGTCGATGCGGCTGCGCGGAATGCCCGCCTCGCTCGCGATGTCGAGCAGGCCACCGAAGCCGAGCACGGTGTTGACGCCGAAGCGCATGAGGTTCTCGCCGCTTTCGCGCGGGCGCAGCTGCAGGCCCGCGTTCACCGCCGACCACAGGTCCCCCAGGTTGCTGAAGAAGTTGTTCACGCCGGTGCGCACCGGGCTGGGCGTGACCTTCACGTAGGCCGTGGCCACGGGCTTGAACACCGCTTCGTCGGCGGCGTCGTTGAAGCGCTGCACCTGGCGGTTGAAGGGTTCGAGCGGATCGCGCGGATCGGCATCGGGGCCGGTGGCGCAGCCGCCCAGGGCGACCAGGGCGGTGGCGGCGAGCGCAGGGCGCAGGGCGGGCAAGGGGGACGGCAGGTTCATGGTGGGTCTCCCAGCGAGAGGGTCACTGCGAGGTCGAAGGGGCGCCGGGGGCCGCCGGCTTGCTGTCGGCCCCTTCGGCGGCGCGGTTGAACAGGAACTGGCCGATGAGATTCTCCAGCACCAGGGCCGATTGCGTCTGCGTGACCACCGCACCGTCGGCGAGGTTGTCGGGGTCGCCCCCGGCCTCGATGCCGATGTACTGGTCACCCAGCAGGCCGCTGGTGAGGATCTTCATCGAGCTGTCCTTGGGAAAGGCGTAGCGCTTCTGCAGCGAGAGCGTGATGCTGGCCTGGAAGGTCTTGTCGTCGAAGCCGATGTTCTCGACCCGGCCCACCACCACACCGGCGCTGCGCACCGCGGCGCCGGGCTTGAGACCGCCGGCGTTGTCGAAGCGCGCGGTGACGCGGTAGGTGGGCTCGAAGTTCAGGCTCAGCAGGTTGGCCGATTGCAGCGCGAGGAACAGGATGGCCGCCCCGCCGATGAGCACGAAGAGGCCGACCCAGAAATCGTTCTTGGAGGAGGTCATGGTGTTTCTCCAGGGATGCTCAGATGCTGAACATCATGGCGGTGAGCACGAAATCGAGCCCGAGCACGGTGAGCGAGGCCATCACCACGGTGCGGGTGGTGGCGCGCGACACGCCCTCGGGCGTGGGGCGTGCGAGGTAGCCCTGCAGCAGCGCGATGAAGGTGACGGCGAAGCCGAACACGACGCTCTTGATGACGCCGTTGCCGACGTCGGCCCAGACATCGACGCCGCTCTGCATCTGGCTCCAGAAGGCGCCGCCGTCGAGGCCGATGAGGCCCACGCCCACCAGCCAGCCGCCGATGACGCCGACCGCGCTGAACACGGCGGCCAGCAGCGGCATGGTGATCACGCCGGCCCAGAAGCGCGGCACGAGCACGCGGCGCACCGGGTCCACGGCCATCATTTCCATGGCGCTGAGCTGCTCGCCGGCCTTCATGAGGCCGATCTCGGCGGTGAGCGAGGTGCCCGCGCGGCCCGCGAACAGCAGCGCGCTCACCACGGGCCCGAGCTCGCGCACCAGCGAGAGCGCCACCAGCACGCCGAGCGCGTCGGTGGCGCCGTAGCGCTGCAGCGTGTAGTAGCCCTGCAGGCCGAGCACGAAGCCCACGAACAGGCCCGACACACCGATGATGGACAGCGAGTGGTTGCCCAGGAAATGGATCTGGTCGCGCACCAGGCCGAAGCGGCGCAGCGCCACGCCCACCAGGGCGACCAGGCGCACGAACAGCCGGGCACCGAAACCCAGCGCCGTGAGCCACAGGCGCACGGCGCGGCCGACGCGGGCGGGGTGCAGGGGACTCATCGCGCGCCTCCGGGGCCGAAGTCGTCGGCGAGCGAGGGCGCCGGGTGGTGGAAACGCACCGGGCCTTCGGGCCGCGCGTTCACGAACTGGGCTACCAGGGGGTCGTCGCTGTGGCGCACGTCGTCGGGTGTGCCCTGCGCCGCGATGCGGCCGTTGGCGAGCACGATCACCTGGTCGGCGATGGCGAAGGTTTCGTCGAGGTCGTGCGAGACCACGATGCTCGTGAGGCCCATGGCGTCGTTGATTTCGCGGATCAGGCGCGAGGCGGTGCCCAGCGAGATCGGGTCGAGGCCGGCGAAGGGCTCGTCGTACATCACGAGCTCGGGGTCGAGCGCGATGGCGCGGGCCAGTGCCACGCGCCGCGCCATGCCGCCCGAGAGTTCGCTGGGCATGAGGTTTCGCGCGCCACGCAGGCCCACGGCGTTGAGCTTCATGAGCACGATGTCGCGCACCAGCGGCTCGGGCAGCCGGGTGTGCTCGCGCAACGGGAAGGCCACGTTGTCGAACACGCTCATGTCGGTGAACAGCGCACCGAACTGGAACAGCATGCCCATGCGGCGGCGCGCCGCGTAGAGCGCGCGCGGGTCCATGGTGGTGACGTCGGCGCCATCGAACAGGGTCTGGCCGCGCTGGGCGCGGATCTGGCCGCCGATGAGGCGCAGCACCGTGGTTTTGCCACCGCCCGAGGCGCCCATGAGCGCCGTGACCTTGCCGCGCGGCACGGTCAGCGAGATGTCGTCGAGGATGACGCGCTCACCGTAGCCGAAGGTGAGCCCGCGCAGTTCGACCAGCGGGGGTGGGGAGGCGGTGTTCATCAATGAAAAGCCGGGCGTGAAACCCGGCCGCCGCATGATACGGGAATCGGCTCAACCCGATTTCCGTATCCCCTTACAGATTGGTAATCGTCTGTTCAGCGCGGCAGGTCGGAGTAGCCCATGAGGAACTCGTCGACTGCGCGCGCGGCCTGGCGGCCTTCGCGGATGGCCCAGACCACCAGCGACTGGCCGCGGCGCATGTCGCCGGCAGCGAACACCTTGGCCACGTTGGTGGCGTAGCCGCCCGTGAAGTCGGTGCTGGCGCGGGCGTTGCCGCGCGCGTCCTTGTCGACGCCGAAGGCCTCGAGCACGCTGGCCACGGGGTTGGTGAAACCCATCGCGAGCAGCACCAGGTCGGCCTTGTATTCCTTCTCGGTGCCCGGCACCTCGACGAACTTGCCGTCCTTGAACTCGACGTGCACGGTCTTCAGCCCGGTGAGCTTGCCGTTCTTGCCGATGAATTCCTTGGTGGACACCGCGAACTCGCGCACGCAGCCCTCTTCGTGGCTGGAGCTGGTGCGCAGCTTGAGCGGCCAGTAGGGCCACACCAGGGGCTTGTTTTCCTGCTCGGGCGGCTGGGGCATGACCTCGAACTGGGTCACGCTCGCGGCGCCGTGGCGGTTGCTGGTGCCCACGCAGTCGGAGCCGGTGTCGCCGCCGCCGATCACGATCACGTGCTTGCCGTCGGCGCGCAGCTGGCCCTTGAACTTGTCGCCCGCGTTGACCTTGTTCTGCTGCGGCAGGAACTCCATCGCAAAGTGCACGCCATCGAGCTCGCGGCCGGGCACGGGCAGGTCGCGGCTCTGCTCGGCGCCGCCCGTGAGCAGCACGGCGTCAAACTCGCTCTTGAGCTGCTCGGCGCTCACGGTTTCCTTGGCCCAGTTGGTGACCTTGCTGCCCGCGGGCATGGCGCCCACGAGCACGCCGGTGCGGAACACCACGCCTTCGGCCTCCATCTGCGCCACGCGGCGGTCGATGTGCGACTTCTCCATCTTGAAGTCGGGAATGCCATAGCGCAGCAGGCCGCCCACGCGGTCGTTCTTCTCGAACACGGTCACATCGTGGCCGGCGCGCGCGAGCTGCTGCGCGGCCGCCAGGCCCGCGGGGCCCGAGCCCACCACGGCCACCTTCTTGCCGGTCTTGTGGCGCGCGGGCTGCGGCCGCACCCAGCCTTCGGCCCAGGCCTTGTCGATGATCGCGTGCTCGATCGACTTGATGCCCACGGCGTCGTCGTTCACGTTGAGCGTGCAGGCGGCCTCGCAGGGCGCGGGGCAGATGCGGCCGGTGAACTCGGGGAAGTTGTTGGTGCTGTGCAGAACCGTGATGGCGTTCTTCCAGTCGCCCTGGTACACGAGGTCGTTGAAGTCCGGAATGATGTTGTTGACCGGGCAGCCGTTGTTGCAGAACGGGGTGCCGCAGTCCATGCAGCGCGCGCCCTGCACCTTGGCCTGCGACTCATCGAGGCCGACGACGAATTCCTTGTAGTGCTTGAGCCGCTCGGGCACGGGCGCGTAGCCCTCTTCGATGCGCTCGAATTCCATGAAGCCGGTGACTTTTCCCATGGTGCTGTCCTTGTGCGTGTCGTGGGGCTTGGGGGCTTACTTCGCGGGCACGGTGGCCTTCTTGGCCGTGCCCTTGGCTTTGGTCGTCGCCTCGGCCGCGGCCTGGCGGGCGTGCATCTCGCCGAGCGCGCGCTTGTACTCGGTCGGGAAGACCTTGACGAACTTCGCGCGGGCCTGGGCCCAGTTGTCGAGCAGTTCGCGCGCGCGCTTGCTGCCGGTCCAGCGGTTGTGGTCTTCGAGCAGCTTCTTGAGCTGGGCCTCGTCGGTCTGGCCGCGGTGCCAGGTGGCCTTGTCGCTCTGGGCTTCCTGTTCCTTGGCCGACAGCACGGGCTCCAGGCCCACCATGGCGGTGTTGCAGCGCTTGGCGAACTGGCCGTCTTCGTCGTACACGTAGGCCACGCCGCCGCTCATGCCGGCCGCGAAGTTGCGGCCGGTCTTGCCCAGCACCACCACGGTGCCGCCGGTCATGTATTCGCAGCCGTGGTCGCCCGTGCCTTCCACCACCGCGGTGGCGCCCGACAGGCGCACCGCGAAGCGCTCGCCGGCCACGCCGGCGAAGAAGGCCTCGCCCGTGGTGGCGCCGTACAGCACCGTGTTGCCCACGATGATGTTGCGAGTGGACTCGCCGCGGAAGTCGATGCTCGGGCGCACCACCACGCGGCCGCCCGACAGGCCCTTGCCGGTGTAGTCGTTGGCGTCGCCGATCAGGTAGAGCGTGATGCCCTTGGCCAGGAAGGCGCCGAACGACTGGCCACCCGTGCCCTCGAGCTGGATGCGGATGGTGTCGTCGGGCAGGCCTTCGGGGTGGTGCTTGGTGAGTTCGCCCGAGAGCATGGCGCCCACCGAGCGGTTCACGTTGCGGGCCACCTCGATGAACTGCACGCGCTCGCCCTTTTCGATGGCGGGCTTGCACTTCTGGATCAGCACCTGGTCGAGCGCTTTCTCCAGGCCGTGCTCCTGCGCTTCGGTGTGCAGGCGCGGCACATCGGCCGGCACCGCGGGCGTGGCCAGCAGGCGGCTGAAGTCGAGGCCGCGGGCCTTCCAGTGGGCGATGCCCGCGCGCATGTCGAGCAGGTCGGCGCGGCCGATGAGGTCGTCGAACTTGCGCACGCCGAGCTGGGCCATGATGTGGCGCACCTCTTCGGCGATGAAGAAGAAGTAGTTGACCACGTGCTCGGGTTTGCCCGAGAACTTCTTGCGCAGCTCCGGGTCCTGCGTGGCCACGCCCACCGGGCAGGTGTTCAGGTGGCACTTGCGCATCATGATGCAGCCCTCGACCACCAGCGGGGCGGTGGCGAAGCCGAACTCGTCGGCGCCGAGCAGCGCACCGATGACCACGTCGCGGCCGGTCTTCATCTGGCCGTCGGCCTGCACGCGGATGCGGCTGCGCAGGCGGTTGAGCACCAGGGTCTGCTGGGTCTCGGCCAGGCCGATCTCCCAGGGCGAGCCCGCGTGCTTGATGGACGACCAGGGCGAGGCGCCGGTGCCGCCGTCGTGGCCGGCGATCACCACGTGGTCGGCCTTGCACTTGGCCACGCCCGCGGCGATGGTGCCCACGCCCACCTCGGACACCAGCTTGACGCTGATGCTGGCGTGCGGCGCCACGTTCTTGAGGTCGTGGATCAGCTGGGCCAGGTCTTCGATGGAGTAGATGTCATGGTGCGGCGGCGGGCTGATGAGGCCCACGCCCGGCACCGAGTAGCGCAGCTTGCCGATGTACTCGGACACCTTGCCGCCGGGCAGCTGGCCGCCCTCGCCCGGCTTGGCGCCCTGGGCCATCTTGATCTGCACCTGGTCGGCGCTCTGCAGGTATTCGGCCGTGACGCCGAAGCGGCCCGAGGCCACCTGCTTGATCTTCGAGCGCAGGCTGTCGCCGTCTTCGAGCGGCAGGTCGACCTCGACCACGTCCTCGCCGATGATGGACTTGAGCGTTTCGCCCTTGGTGATCTTGATGCCCTTGAGCTCGTTGCGGTAGCGGCGCTCGTCTTCGCCGCCTTCGCCGGTGTTGCTCTTGCCGCCGATGCGGTTCATGGCCACGGCCAGCGTGGCGTGGGCCTCGGTGCTGATCGAGCCCAGCGACATCGCGCCGGTGGCGAAGCGCTTGACGATCTCCTTCGCCGGCTCGACCTCGTCGAGCGGGATGGCCTTGCTCGGGTCGAGCTTGAACTCGAACAGGCCACGCAGCGTCATGTGGCGGCGGCTCTGGTCGTTGATGATCTGGGCGTACTCCTTGTACGTGTTCCAGTTGTTGGCGCGCGTGCTGTGCTGCAGCTTGGCGATGGCGTCGGGCGTCCACATGTGCTCTTCGCCGCGCGCACGCCACGCGTACTCACCACCGGCGTCGAGCATGCTCTCGAGCACCGGGTCGTCGCCGAAGGCGGCCTTGTGCATGCGCAGGGCTTCTTCGGCGATCTCGAACACGCCGATGCCCTCGACGCGGCTCGCGGTGCCGGTGAAGTACTTGGCCACGGTGTCGCTGCTCAGGCCGATGGCCTCGAAGAGCTGGGCGCCGCAGTAGCTCATGTAGGTGCTCACGCCCATCTTGGACATGATCTTCGACAGGCCCTTGCCGATCGCCTTGATGTAGTTGTAGATCGCCTTGTCGGCGCTCAGCGCGCCCGGCAGGTCCTTGTGGATCGAGGTGAGCGTTTCCAGCGCCAGGTAGGGGTGCACCGCTTCGGCGCCGTAGCCCGCGAGCACGGCGAAGTGGTGCACTTCGCGCGCCGTGCCGGTCTCCACCACCAGGCCAGCGCTGGTGCGCAGGCCTTCACGCACCAGGTGCTGGTGAATGGCCGAGAGCGCGAGCAGCGCAGGAATGGCCACCTGCGCCGCGCCCACGCCGCGGTCGCTGATGATGAGGATGTTCTTGCCGCCCTTGATGGCGTCGACCGCGGCCGCGCACAGCGAGGCCAGCTTGGCTTCCACGCCCTCGCGGCCCCAGGCCACCGGGTAGGTGATGTCGAGCGTGACGCTGCGGAACTTGCCCTGCGTCACCGATTCGATGTTGCGCAGCTTGGCCATGTCGCGGAAGTCGAGCACGGGCTGGCTCACTTCGAGGCGCATGGGCGGGTTGACCTGGTTGATGTCGAGCAGGTTGGGCTTGGGGCCGATGAAGGACACCAGCGACATCACGATGGCTTCGCGGATCGGGTCGATCGGCGGGTTCGTGACCTGCGCGAACAGCTGCTTGAAGTAGTTGTAGAGCGGCTTGTTCTTGTCCGACAGCACGGCCAGCGGGCTGTCGTTGCCCATGGAGCCGATGCCCTCTTCGCCGTTCGTGGCCATGGGGCTCATGAGGAACTTGATGTCCTCCTGCGTGAAGCCGAAGGCCTGCTGCAGGTCGAGCAACTCGGGCGACACGCGCTCGACGCCGGCCGACTGCGGCTCGGTCTGGGCCACGGGCAGCTCCTGCGGCGATTCACCGGCCACCGGGTGCTCGACGTCGTCGAGGCGGATGCGCAGGTTGTCGATCCACTGCTTGTAGGGCTTGCTGTTGGCGAGGTTGGCCTTGAGCTCCTCGTCGTCGATCATGCGGCCCTGTTCGAGGTCGATCAGGAACATCTTGCCGGGCTGCAGGCGCCACTTGCGCACGATCTTGTTCTCGGGCACGGGCAGCACGCCCGACTCCGAGCCCATGATCACCAGGTCGTCGTCGGTGATGCAGTAGCGCGAAGGGCGCAGGCCGTTGCGGTCGAGCGTGGCGCCGATCTGGCGGCCATCGGTGAACACGATCGAGGCCGGGCCGTCCCACGGCTCGAGCATGGCGGCGTGGTACTCGTAGAACGCGCGGCGGCGGTCGTCCATGAGCGTGTGCTGTTCCCAAGGCTCGGGAATCATCATCATCACGGCCTGCGCCAGCGGATAGCCGGCCATGGTGAGCAGCTCGAGGCAGTTGTCGAAGGTCGCGGTGTCGGACTGGTGCGCGAAGCTGATCGGGTAGAGCTTCTTCAGGTCGTCACCGAGCACGGGCGAGCTCATCACGCCCTCGCGCGCCTTCATCCAGTTGTAGTTGCCCTTGACGGTGTTGATCTCGCCGTTGTGCGCGACGTAGCGGTACGGGTGGGCGAGCGGCCACTCGGGGAAGGTGTTGGTGGAGAAGCGCTGGTGCACCAGGCCCAGCGCGGACACGCAGCGCGGGTCCTGCAGGTCCTTGAAGTAGGTGCCGACCTGGTCGGCCAGCAGCAGGCCCTTGTAGACCACGGTGCGGCTGCTCATGCTCACCACGTAGTACTCCTTGGAGTGCGTGAGCTTGAGGCGCTGGATCGCGGCGCTCGCGGTCTTGCGGATCACGTAGAGCTTGCGCTCGAGCGCGTCCTGCACGATGACGTCGTTGCCGCGGCCGATGAAGACCTGCCGAATGATGGGTTCCTTGGCGCGCACCGTGGGCGACATGGGCATGTCGAGGTTCACGGGCACATCGCGCCAGCCCAGCAGCACCTGGCCCTCGGCGGCGATCGCGCGCTCCATTTCCTGTTCGCAGGCCAGGCGGCTGGCGTGCTCCTTGGGCATGAAGATCATGCCCACGCCGTACTCGCCCGCGGGCGGCAGCGTGACGCCCTGCGCCGCCATCTCTTCGCGGTAGAGCGCGTCGGGCATCTGGATCAGCAGGCCCGCACCGTCGCCCATGAGCTTGTCGGCGCCCACGGCGCCCCGGTGGTCGAGGTTCTCGAGGATCTTGAGCGCCTGCGTCACGATCGCGTGGCTCTTCTCGCCCCTGATGTGCGCCACGAAGCCCACACCGCACGCATCGTGCTCGTTGGCCGGGTCGTACAGACCGTGTTGCTGGAGGTGCTGCTGCTCGCCAAACGTGCTCATGGCGTGTCCTTATTCGTCGTGGGGCAAAAACAAACGGGACTGCGAGCATATTGCATCGCACCATGCCGGCCAAGCATTTTAAATGGGGTCAGATCCCATTTTTCTCACCACCCCAGCTCGTGAGAATTCAATTGGGGACAGATCAAAGACGCGAAGGGCTCAGGGCTCGTCGGCACGCACCGGCATCGGCGGGCGGCCGCGCGGCGAACGCGCCACCCGGCGCTCGGTGTGCTTTTGCAGGGCCTGCACGAAGGCCGCGTCGCCCAGGGCCCAGCCGTGGAGCGTGGCGTCGGCGATGGCCCGCTGCTGCTCGGCCGACAGGCCGGCGCGCACCCGCTCGCCATAGGCTGCCTCGCGCGCGAACGGCGTGTTGCCCAGCGCCCAGTACACGGGGTGCGGCGTGAGCTGGCGGTCGACGCGCTGCCCGATGTGGTGGCGGTGGCTCGACCAGGCGTAGTCGCGCGGATCCGACACCAGGCCCTCGCGCACCGGGTGCAGTTCGATGTGGGCCATGCAGGCCAGCAGGTAGCCCTCTTCCTGCACCAGCGTCGACTTGTAGCGACCGTCCCACAGGGTGCCGCTGCGGCCGTGCCGGTTGTTGAAGCGGCGCACGTAGGCCCGGCCCACGGCCTGCATGGTGCGCGGCACGCCATCGGCCGTGGTGGGCGTGAGCAGCAGGTGCAGGTGGTTGTCCATCAGCGCCCAGGCGTGCACGGCCACGCCGTGGGCACGCGCCTGCTCGAACACGAGGTCCATGAGCTGCTGGCGGTCGGTGTCGTCCAGCACGATGGCCTGGCGGTTGTTGCCGCGCTGGATCACGTGGTGGGCGTGACCGGCAAGGGTGAGGCGGGGCAGTCGGGCCATGGCCGGGGCATCGTGGTGGGGGGCCGATTATGGGAGCGCGCGGTCGATGCGCTGGGCCACCCACAGGCCCAGCAGGCAGCAGGCGCCGGTCACGAGCCAGCTCCATTGCCAGCCCCCGGCCAGCGTCGCCACCCAGGCCACCAGCGGCGGCCCGGCGAACTGCCCCAGGGCCGAGAGCTGCTGCATCCAGCCCACCGTGGTCGACACCGTGTCTTCACCCGGCGCCAGCCGCACCGCAAGCCCGAACAGCGTGCCAGGAATCAGCCCGCCCACGCCGGAGAACACCAGCACCCCCAGGTACTGCAGGCCGAACGGCCCGTCGAGCGCAAACGCCAGCACCGCGCCCACGCCCATGGCGAGGTAGGCGAGCCGCAGCACCACCAGGGGTCGCGCACCGTGCGCGATCCAGCGGCCGGCGCCGATGTTGCCGCCCATGTTCACCGCCGCGGCCAGCGCGCTCAACAGGCCGGCCGCGACACCGCCGAGCCCGCCCTGCGCCAGGATGGTGGGCAGAAAGCCCACCACCGCCAGCCACTGGCCCGAGTACAGCAGGAAACCCAGGGCCACGAGCCAGGGCCCGGGCGCCGACAGGGTGCGCCGCAGGCGCGGCAGCAAGGGAGCGGCCTGACCGTCCAGGCGGGCATCTGCCGGCAGGCCCATGAGCAGCATCAGCGCGGCCAGGGCCGACACCCCCGACAGCGCCAGCCACACCACGCGCCAGCCCATGGACTCGATCACCGGTGCGCCCACCAGCAGCGCCAGGGCCGTGCCCAGCGGCATGTAGGCGCCCCACCAGCCCAGCGAGCGCGCGAGCAGCCGCGGCTCGGCCACGTGGCGGCGGATCAGCCCGGGGGCCGGCAGCACCGCCAGCAGAAAGCCCAGCCCTTCGAGCACGCGCGAGGCCAGCAGCCAGCCCGGCGAAGGCGCCGTGGCGCCCCAGGCGCTGCCCAGTGCGAGGGCCACCAGCCCGAGCAGCATCACGCGCCGCGGACCGAAGCGGTCGGCCGAGAGGCCGACGAACAGGCCCAGGCACATGCCCGCGAGCTGCACCAGCGACAACAGGAAGCCGGCCTGCAGCAGACTGATGCCCAGCCCGGCCTGCAAGGCCGGCACGGCGGGCGGCAGCTTGCCGATGTGCAGGGCGCAGGTCACGCCCACGCCCACCACGAGCGCGGCCGCGCGCTTCGGAGGCTGCGGCCCGCTCATGGGAACACCGCGGCGCCGAACAGGCGTTCGTGCTCGCGGATCGCGAAGCGGTCGGTCATGCCCGCGATGTAATCGGCCACGGCGCGCGGCAGCGCCGGCGCTTCGCGGTAGGCCTCGGGCAATTGCGAGGGCTCGGCCAGGTAGCGCTCGAACAGGTCGCGCACCACCTGGCGCGCCCGGCCCGTGGTCTCGACCACCTGCGGGTGGCGGTAGAGGTTGCGGAACAGGAAGCGCTTGAGCTGCTGGCTGCTGTCGCGCATGCCGTCGGAAAAGCGCACCAGCGCGGCCGAGGCGCGCACCTCGTCGGGCGATTGCACGCCCGCCTCGGCGATGCGCGCGCGGGTCGCGTCGATCACGTCGTACACCTGATCGCTCAGCATGCGGCGGATGCTTTCGAAGAGCAGCCGCCGGCCGCGCAGGTGGGGATGCTGCTGTAGCGCCTGGCGGCGGTAGCGGTCGAACAGCTCGACCGCCTCGAGCTGCTCCATCGTGATCAGGCCCGAACGCACGCCGTCGTCGATGTCGTGCGCGTTGTAGGCGATCTCGTCGGCCAGGTTGCACAACTGGGCTTCGAGCGAAGGCGAGCCGCCCTGGAGAAAGCGCCGCGCGATGCCGCCCGGCTCGCGCGCCTCGAGCTGCTCGGCGTGGCGGCGTGAGCAGTGCTTGAGGATGCCCTCGCGCGTTTCGAAGCAGAGGTTCAGGCCGTCGAACTCGGGGTAGCGTTCTTCGAGTTCGTCGACCACCCGAAGGCTTTGCAGGTTGTGCTCGAAGCCCCAGCCCTCGGGCGCCTGGCCGTCCGGCGGCAAGGCCTGCAAGGCTTCGTGCAGGGCGTCCTGGCCAGCGTGGCCGAAGGGCGTGTGGCCCAGATCGTGGGCCAGCGCCACGGCCTCCACGAGGTCTTCGTTGAGACGCAGCGAGCGCGCGATGCTGCGGCCCAGTTGGGCCACCTCGATCGAGTGCGTGAGCCGCGTGCGGAACAGATCGCCTTCGTGGTTGAGGAAGACCTGGGTCTTGTAGACCAGGCGGCGGAACGCGGTGGAGTGCACGATGCGGTCGCGGTCGCGCTGGAAGGCGGTGCGCGTCGGCGCGTCGGGCTCGGGATGGCGCCGACCGCGGCTGCGCGCAGGGTCGCAGGCGTAGGGGGCCAGCAAGGCCGTCATGCGGGCTGGCAGCTGCGCGCGATCACGTCGGCCACCACCGCATCGGGCACCGGGCGCAGCACCGCGCGGCCCGGGCCGTCGATGAGCACGAAGCGGATCTCGCCGGCCTCGGCCTTCTTGTCCACCCGCATGAGGTCGAGGTAACGCTCGGCGTTGCGACCGGGGTCGAGCACCGGCGCCACCACGGGCAGTCCGGCGCGCTCGACGAGGCGCTTGACGCGGTCCACGAAGGCCGCATCGACCAGCCCGACCGCTTGCGACAGGCGCGCTGCCATGACCATGCCGCATCCCACGGCTTCGCCGTGCAGCCAGGCGCCATAGCCCATGCCGGCCTCGATCGCGTGCCCGAAGGTGTGGCCGAAGTTGAGGATGGCGCGCAGGCCCGACTCGCGCTCATCGCTGGACACCACGGCGGCCTTGATCTCGCAGCTGCGCTGCACCGCATGCGCCAGGGCCTGCAGGTCGAGGGCCCGCAGGGCATCGATGCGCGTCTCGATCCATTCGAAAAAGGCCATGTCGGCGATCGGTCCGTACTTGATGACCTCGGCCAGGCCCGCGCTGAGTTCCCGCGCCGGCAGGGTGCGCAGCACCGACAGGTCGCACAGCACGCGCAAGGGCTGGTGGAAGGCGCCGACCATGTTCTTGCCCAGCGGGTGGTTGATGCCGGTCTTGCCACCCACGGAAGAGTCGACCTGCGACAGCAAGGTGGTGGGCAGTTGAACGAACGACACGCCGCGCATGAAGCACGCGGCGGCGAAACCGGTCATGTCGCCCACCACACCGCCGCCCAGGGCGTAGAGCACGGTCTTGCGGTCACAGCCCGCAGCGAGCAGGCCATCGAAGATGCGCTGCAGTGTGACCCAGTTCTTGTGCGCCTCGCCGTCGGGCAACACCACCGTGTGCACCTGGCGGTGCCGTCGCTTGAGCCCCTGCTCGAGCGACGCCAGGTACAAGGGCGCCACGGTTTCGTTGGTCACGATCAGCGCGTGACCACTGGTGGGCAGGCCTTCGTAGGAGGCGGGATCGTCGAGCAGGCCGGCGCCGATCAGGATGTCGTAGCTGCGATCGCCCAGGTCGATGGGCACTTGCAAAGGCGTGGGAACAACGTCGGTGGAGGGCATGCCCGAAGTGTATGCCGGCCCCCGGGCGGGGCCTTGGGGGCTCAGGCCGGCGCGTCGGGCGCGGTGCGCACGAAGCCCGCGAGCTCGAGCTGCATGACGATCATGTTCACCAGCGTCGCCACCGAGGGCCGGCCGGTGTCGATCGTGAAATGCGCGCTCTGCGCATACAGCGGGTGGCGTTGTGCGTGCAGCTCGCGCAGCTTGGCCAGCGGATCGGCAACCTGCAGCAGCGGCCGGTTGCGGTCATGGCGGAGACGGCGCTGCAGCTCCTCGGGCGAGGACCGCAGGTACACGACCTGGCCGTGCTCGCGCATGCATTGCCGGTTCTCGGGCCGGAGCACCGCTCCCCCGCCGGTCGACACGACCGAGATCGGGCCGGCGGCGATGTCGGCCAGCACGCCGGCCTCGACGTCGCGAAACGCGGCCTCGCCCTCGCGCTCAAAGAAGGTGCGGATGCTGGAGCCGATGTGCGCCTCGATAGCGTGGTCCACATCGACAAAGGGCAAACCCAGCCGGCGGGCCAACTGGCGCCCGACGGTGGATTTGCCCGAGCCCGGCAGTCCGACGAGGAATACCGATGTGCTGAGAGTCAATTGATCGCGGTGCGGCCGAGCACGCGGGGCGTGATGAAGATCAGCAGTTCGGAACGCTCATCGATCATGTCGCGCGACTTGAACAGGTTGCCCACGGCCGGGATGTCGCCAAGCAGCGGCACCTTGCGGATCTGGTTGCGCTCGGTGCGCTCGAAGATGCCGCCGATCACCACGGTGCCGCCGTTCTCGACCAGCACCTGGGTCTTCACGTGCTTGGTGTCGATCGCGATGCCGTCCACGGTGGTCTCGCCGCGGGTGTCCTTGTTCACGTCCAGGTCGAGAATGATGTTGCCCTCGGGCGTGATCTGCGGCGTGACCTCGAGCTTGAGGTTGGCCTTGCGGAAGGCGATGGCCGTGGCGCCGCTGGAGGTGGCGGTCTGGTAGGGGAATTCGGTACCCTGCTCGATCAGGGCCTTCACCTGGTCGGCCGTGACCACCCGCGGGCTCGACACCACGCGGCCTTTGCCGTCCGACTCCAGCGCCGAGATCTCGAGCGCGAGGAAGCGCGAGGCGTTGGGGCTGAACAGCGACAAGGCGTAGGTGGCCGCGGTGCCACTGGGCGGCAGCGCGGGCAGGCTGACGAAGGGCGAGGAGGTCAGCGTGGGGCTGGTCGTGACGGCCGAGTAGTTGCTGCCGAAGTTGCCGCGAACGCCGTTGCCGTTGACCGAACCGGCGCTGAAATCACGCACGCCGCCACCCAGGCGCACGCCGATGGACTTGCTGAAGTCGTCGTCGGCTTCGACGATGCGGGCCTCGATGAGCACCTGGCGGATGGGGATGTCGAGCTTGGCGATAAGGTCCTGCACCTGCTGCAGGCGCGAGGGGATGTCGGTGACGAACAGCTGGTTGGTGCGTGGCTCGGCGATCACACTGCCGCGTGCCGAGATGATGCGTGCCGAGCCGCCCGACGAGCCGGTCCCTCCCACCGAGCCCGCGGTAAGCTGGGCTGCGATGTCGGCCGCCTTGGCGTAGTTCATCTGGAACGACTGGGTGCGAACCTGTTCGAGGCTCTCCACGGTCGCACGGGCCTCGAGCTCCTGCTTCTCGCGGGCGGCGATCTCGTCGCGCGGCGCGATCCACAGCACGTTGCCGGTCTTGCGCAGGCCCAGGCCCTTGGCCTGCATGATGATGTCGAGCGCCTGGTCCCAGGGCACATCGCGCAGGCGCAGGGTCACGGCGCCCGTCACCGAGTCGGAGGTGACGATGTTGAAGTTGGTGAAGTCGGCGATCACCTGCAGCAGCGCTCGAACCTCGATGTTCTGGAAGTTCAGCGACAGCTTCTCGCCCGAGTAGCCCGGGCCCTGGGTGAGCTTGGAGGGGTCGATGCGCTGCTCGCGCACCTCGAGCACGAACTGGTTGTCGCTCTGGTAAGCCGAGTGTTCCCAGTTGCCCGTGGCGGCCACCACCATGCGCACGCGATCGCCGTTCTGGGTGGTGGTGACGGTGCGCACCGGCGTGCCGAAGTCGGTCACGTCGAGGCGGCGGCGCAGCCCTTCGGGCAGCACGCTCTTCATGAACTCGACGACCAGGCCGGTGCCTTCCTGGCGGATGTCCACGCCCACCTGGTTGTTCGGCAGTTCGACGACCACGCGGCCGCTGTTGCCCGTGCCGCGGCGGAAGTCGATGTCGCGCAACGCGCCCACGTCCACGTTGCGGCTCTCGGAGAAGGCCGCGGGCGGGTTCGTCTGGGCCGTCACGGCTTCGGAGCGCTCCAGCACCACGAGCAGGCTGTTGCCGTCAATGCGCGTCTGGAAAGCTGCTGCCTGCTTGAGGTTGATCACCACGCGCGTGCGGTCGCCCGCCTGCACCACCGTGGCCGAGCGCAGGTTGCCCTCGTTGATGTCCACGGTGCTGCGGCCGATCGCGTTGGTGACGCCAGGAAAGTCCAGCGCGATGCGCGCGGGCGACTGCGTGGAGAAGCTCGCCGGAACCGCCTTGAGCGGCTCGTTGGTGTTGATGCGGATGATCTCGGCGCCGCTCTGGATGCCGCCCGTGACCGACTGGATCGCCACCTGCGCCTGGGCCAGCCAGGAACTGGCGAGCAGACACGCCGCCAGACCGCCCTTGTACAGCCTCCGCCCCCACGATGCGCCCGTCATCGTCTGTTCCGGCTTCTTCATTTAGATTCCTCTACTAGCTGCAGCGCCGTCGGGCGCTCGATCCATTCGCCTGCGGCGTCCTGCACGATCTCGCGCAGAACCACTTCGGTTTCGGTAATGCGGGTCACCCGCCCGTAGTTCTGACCCAGGTAGTTTCCGGGACGCACCTGGTACAGCAGCCGGTCGATCTTCACCAGGGCCACCAGCTGGCCATCCCGGTTCAGACTGCCCACCATGCTCATGGCGTCCAGCGGGAAGGCCTCGAGCGGCTGACGGCGGCGCGCGAGCTCGGGCTCGATCAGCGCCGAACTGGCCGCGGACACCGTCTGCGCGCCACGCAGCAGGCTGGCCAGCTTCTCGGTGCTGAAGGGCGGGATCAGGCGCTCGGCGCCGTAGGGCTGGGGAACGAAGCGGGTGGGTTCTGGAATCGGCTGCACCGACGGACGGATCGCATTGCGCTCGGCCTGCATCCAGGCCTGCAATTCGTCCTGGCCCGAGGAGGTGCAGCCCGCCAGGACCATCACCCCGAGTGCCGCGCAGGAAAATCGATGCATCACTTGGCAGCCCCCTTGGCCTTTTGCTGTGCCGCCACCTCTTCCGGATCCAGGTAGCGGAAGGTCTTGGCCACGCCGTCCATGGCGAGGTAGCCCTCACGATTGGCTATCGGCGTCAGCGTGAGGTTGTTGAGGGTCACGATGCGCGACAGGTTGGCGATGTCGCCGGCGAACAGACCGATGTCGTGGTAGCTGCCCGTGACGCGGATGGTGATCGGGAGTTCGGCGTAGTACTCGCGCACCGCCACCTGCCCCGGGCGGAACAGCTCGAACTGCAGGCTGCGGCCCAGACCGGCCTGGTTGATGTCCGACAGCAGCGCGTCCATCTCGGCCTTGCTGGGCAGCTGCTTCTCCAGTTGCGTCACGTACTGCTGGACCTGCTCGAGCTGCTTGCGCAGGGCGTCGAGGTTCACGGCCTGCACCAGCTTCTGCTTGTAGGTCTCGCGCAGCTGCTGCTCCTTGGCCGTCTCGGCCACGAGCTCTTCGTCCACGCCCTTGAGCCAGGAGAACCACAGCGCCGCCACCACGCCCGCGCACACCGCGACGAACAGCAGGTTGCGAGGCAGCGCGGGCCACAATGAAGGGTCGTTGGGATCGAGCCCCGAGAACTGCGACCGCAGCTTGCCCTGCAGGGCAGACAAATCCATGTTGAGAGCGGACTTCTTGGCCATCACAACCTCTTCAAACCTTGCCCGCGGCGGGGGCCGCGGGTTTGGCCGGGTCAGCGGCCGGCACCGCAGCCGGCTTCGGGGCTTCCGGACGGCGCAGGGTCACACGCATGACGAAGTTCGCCACGCGCCGCGCGTCCTTGCCGCTCACCGCAGCGTTCGCGGCCACGATCTCGACGAGTTCGGGACGGGTCAGGGCCGGGCTGTTGTTGCCAAGGTTGCGCAGCAACTCGGACACACGCTCCTGGGACTGGGCGGTGCCGTTGAGCAGCACGCTGCTGCCCTCCTGCTTCATCGAGCGCAGGTACACCCCTTCGGGCAGTTGCTTGACCAGCTCTTCGAGCAGGTACACCGGCAGGTTGCGGCCGGCCTGCAGGTCTTCCACCGCGGCCTGGCGGGCGCGCAGCGAGGCGATCTGCGCCTGCAACGTGGCGATGTCCTTGATCTCGGCGTCGAGCTTGGCGATTTCCTGCGTGAGGAATTGGTTGCGCTCCTGCTGGACCGAGATCTGCCCCTGGTACCAGGTGAACACGGCACCGCTGATCACGCCGCCGAGCAGGGCGGAGAGCCCCAGCTGGACAAAAAACTGTTCCTTCTGGCGCTTGCGTGCCGCTTCGCGGTGCGGCAGCAGGTTGATGAGGATCATTGGTAGAACCTCCGAAGCGCAAGACCGGTGGACGTCAGGTAGGCCGACGACTCGCGCGAGATCTTGCGCGCCTGGATGTTGGAACCCAGTTCCATCGCGTCGAAGGGATTGATCAGCATGCAGGCGAACGAGGTCTGGTGCGTGACCGCTTCGGTCAGGCCCAGCAGCGCGGCGCTGCCGCCCGCGAGCAGGATGTGGTCGATCTTGTTGTAAGGCGTGCTCGTGAAGAAGAACTGCAGCGCCCGGCCGATTTCCTGCGACAGGCTTTCGATGAACGGATCGAGCACGGCGCTCTGGTAGTCCTCGGGCAGATCGCCCGACCGTTTCTTGGCCTCGGCCTCGTCGGTCGAAAAACCGTACTGGCGGATGATGAGCTGCGTGAGCTGGCTGCCGCCGAACGCCTGGTCGCGCTCGTAGAGCACCTCGTCGTTGCGGATGACTTGCAGGCTGGTGGTCATCGAGCCGATCTCGAACAGGGCCACGAGCGCATCGACGCCCTGGTTCGGCAGCGTCTCGATCACACGGCCGGCGGCCAGGCGCGACGCGTAGGACTCCACGTCCATCACCACGGGCTTGAGGCCGGCCGCTTCGGCCAGGCCCTGCCGGTCGGACACCTTTTCCTTGCGCGAGGCCGCGATGAGCACCTCGACGTCGCCCACCGAGGTGGTGCTGGGCCCCACCACGCAGAAATCGAGGCTGACCTCGTCGAGCGAGAACGGGATGTACTGGTTGGCCTCGGACTCGACCTGCGCCTCGAGTTCCTTGTCGGACATGCCACCGGGCAGGATGATCTTCTTCGTGATCACCGCGGACGCCGGCAGTGCGAGCGCCACGTTGCGGGTCTTGCTGCCGCTCTTGCGCACCACGCGGCGCAAGGCGTCGGCCACTTCGTCGAACTTCTCGATGTTGCCGTCGGTGATCCAGCCGCGCTCCAGCGGCTCCATGGCACACCGTTCAAGCACGAACTCGCCTGCGCGATTGCGGCTCAACTCGACCAGCTTGACGCTGGAGGAACTGACATCAATGCCCAACAAGGGCGCCGGTTCCCGGCTGAAAAGCGATCCCAATGAGATCAAGGTGGCCCCCAAATCGCGTGGCGCGCACGCGCGCCATACTTAAGAATTCACTTCAATGCTAGCAGTAAGCCCATTGAGCGGCAAAGATTTCTTGCCTCACGCACAAATAGAAACGTTGTCAAAAGCCGACGCGCTGTGAGGGGACGGTGATGGCCGAGTGCCCAGGTGTCTGCCCTGGTTCCGGCCCATGCGAAGCCGCCCTTCAAAACCCCATCGGCCCGGAAACCGACTCCTACAATGGCGGGCCGATTGCCCCGAATCCGAATGACCCAAGACACCCAGCCTGCCAAAGGCACCACTGCGAAGGCAGTATCTGCGCGCCCTTCTGCACTCGCCTGGATCGGGCGCTTGGTGGTGGCTGCGGCCGGACTGGCGGCGGCGGGTGTTGCGGCCATGTTGATCGCCATCGGCATCGCTCTGGCGGTGGCCTATCCCAACCTGCCCGACGTCACCGGACTGGCCGACTACCGACCCAAGCTGCCCCTGCGCGTGCTCGCGGACGACGGGCAGTTGCTCGGCGAATTCGGTGAAGAGCGGCGCAATCTGCTCACCATCGACGAGATCCCCGACGTGATGAAGAACGCGGTGCTCGCCATCGAGGACGCGCGCTTTTTCGAGCACAGCGGCGTCGACTACCGCGGCATGGTGCGCGCGGCGCTGGCCAACCTGCGCGAGGCCAAGAGCCAGGGCGCATCCACCATCACCATGCAGGTCGCGCGCAACGTCTACCTCTCGGCCGAGAAGAGCTACACGCGCAAGATCTACGAGGTGCTGCTCACCTTCAAGCTCGAGCACCTGCTCACCAAGGAACAGATCCTCGAGATCTACATGAACCAGATCTTCCTGGGGCAGCGGGCCTACGGTTTCGCATCGGCCTCGCAGATCTACTTCGGCAAGCCGCTCAAGGACGTGACCATCGCCGAGGCCGCGGTGCTGGCCGGCCTGCCCCAGGCGCCTTCGGCCTACAACCCGGTGCGCAACCCCAAGCGCGCCCAGGCGCGGCAGCGCTACATCATCGACCGCATGGTCGAGAACGGCTTCATCACGCCGGCCCAGGCGGCCGAGGCCAAGGCCCAGCCGATCAAGCTGCGCCAACCCGCCCGCGAGGAACACATGGCCGCCGAATTCGCGGCCGAAATGGCGCGCCAGGCCATCGTCGCGCAGTACGGCGAAGCGGCCTACACGCGCGGCCTGGTCGTCACCACCACCATCAACACCAAGGCGCAGCAGGCGGCCTACCGCGCGGTGCGCCAGGGCGTGCTCGACTACGAGCGCCGCCAGTTCTACCGCGGCCCCGAGCTGTTCATCAACCTGCCCGACGACCCGCAGCAGCGCGACCAGGCCATCGACGAGGCGCTCGCCGAGCGCCCCGACAACGGCGATCTGCTGTCGGCCGTGGTGCTCGAAGCCAGCCCGCGCAAGGTGGTCGTGGTGCGCCAGGACGGCGACCCGATCGAGATCACGGGCGAAGGCCTCAAGCCCGTGCAATCGGGCCTGTCGGACAAAGCCGGCCCCAACATCAAGCTGCGCCCGGGCGCGGTGGTGCGCGTGGTCAAGGTCGACGACAAGTCCTGGCGCATCACACAGGTGCCCGAGGTGGAGTCGGCCTTCGTGGCCATGGACCCGCGCAACGGACGCATCGCGGCCCTCATCGGCGGCTTCGACTTCAACAAGAGCAAGTTCAACCACGTGACGCAGGCCTGGCGCCAGCCGGGCTCGAGCTTCAAGCCCTTCATCTATTCCGCGGCGCTGGAAAAGGGCCTCACGCCCATGACCGTGGTGAACGACGCGCCGCTGTTCTACTCGGCCACCGAAACCGGTGGCAAGCCCTGGGAGCCCAAGAACTACGACGGCCAGTTCGAGGGACCAATGTCGGTGCGCCGCGCGCTCGCCAAGTCCAAGAACATGGTGTCGATCCGCGTGCTGCAGCTGGTGGGCACGCAAAGCGCGCAGGAATGGGTGACGCGCTTCGGCTTCGACGCCGACAAGCACCCCGCCTACCTCACGATGGCCCTGGGCGCGGGCTCGGTCACGCCGCTGCAGATGGTCTCGGCCTATTCCGTGTTCGCCAACGGCGGTCACCGCGTGGCGCCCCTGCTCATCACGCGCGTCACCGATGCGCGCGGCCATGTGCTCTACGAGGCGCCGCAAACCACGCTGGACAACGCGCCGCGCGCGATCGAACCGCGCAACGCCTTCATCATGAACAACCTGCTGCAGGAGATCACGCGCTCGGGCACCGCGGCGCGCGCGCAGGCCACACTCAAGCGCCCCGACCTGTACGGCAAGACCGGCACCACCAACGACGCGGTCGACGCCTGGTTCGTGGGATTCCAGCCCACGCTGGCCGCGGGCGCCTGGATCGGCTACGACACGCCGCGCAACCTGGGCAGCCGCGAAACCGGCGGTGGCCTGGCCCTGCCGATCTGGATCTCGTTCATGCAGGAGATGCTCAAGGGCGTGCCGGTGACGACGTACGAGGCCCCGCCCGGCGTCGTCAATGTGGGCGGCGAGTGGTACTACGAAGAGTTCGTGCCCGGCCGCGGCGTGCACGGCCTCGGCCTGGGCGACCCCTGGCCCGGAGCACCGAACGGCACGCCGGTGGACAACAACGGCCTGCCGGTGCCGACGCCGGTGCCGGCACCGCAGCCGGACGAGCGACGCAGCATCCTCAACCTGTTCAGGAACTGAAGCGCAGGGGCTGGCCGGCCTGCTCGCTGGCGTAGCGGCTCAGGTTCTCGAAGAACTCGCCGCTGCCCTTGGTGTCCTGCCAGTTCGTGCCGTCGTGCTTGTAGTGGAAGCCGCCCGCGCGCGCGGCCAACCACACCTCGTGCAGCGGCTTCTGCAGGTTGATCACGATCTGGCTGCGGTTGCGAAAGGTCAGCGTGATCATGCCGCCCACACGCTGGTTGTCGATGTCGGCATCGCTGTCTTCGTTGATGCGATCGCAGGCCAGCTCGACCGCGCGCAACAAGGCTTCGGCGCGGTCCTGGTATTCGAGGTCGGTCATAGAATGCGCGGATGTTCAGGTGGCTGCGCATTCTAGGTTTCCGCTCCGGCCCCGCTCGGGTCATGGCCTTGGCGTTGGCGCTGTCGTGCCTGGCTGCCTGCGGGCAGCGGGGTCCGCTCTACCTGCCCTCTCCGACCTCCGCCGCCAAGACCAAGGCTTCCACCGATGTCCCTGCCCCTGCCCGCACACCTGACGCTTCGACACGGTGAATTGCATTTCGAGGACGTGCCCCTCGAGCGCCTGGCCCGCGAACACGGCACCCCGCTCTTCGTCTACAGCAAGGCCGCCATCCTGCAGGCGCTGGCCGCCTACCAGCGCGGCCTCGCGGGCCGCAAGCACCTGATCTGCTATGCCATGAAGGCCAACTCGTCGCTGGCCATCCTGCAGGTGCTGGTGCGGGCGGGTTGCGGCCTGGACATCGTCTCGGGCGGTGAGCTCGAACGCGCGCTGGCGGCCGGTTGCGCGCCCGAGCGCATCGTGTTCTCCGGCGTGGGCAAGCAGCGCGGCGAGATGCGCCGCGCGCTCGAGGTCGGCATCGGCTGCTTCAACGTCGAAAGCCGCGCCGAGCTCGACGTGCTCGACGAGGTCGCGCGCTCGATGGGCCTGCGCGCGCGCGTGAGCATCCGCGTCAACCCCGATGTGGACGCGAAGACCCACCCCTACATCTCCACCGGCCTCAAGGGCAACAAGTTCGGCATCGCCCACAGCGAGGTGCTGCAGACCTACCGCCATGCCGCGGCCTGCGCCGGCCTGGAGGTCGTGGGCATCGACTGCCACATCGGTTCGCAGATCACCGAAGTGGCGCCCTACCTCGACGCCATGGACCGCGTGCTCGACCTGGTCGCCGCGATCGAGGCGGCGGGCGTGCCGCTGCACCACATCGACTTCGGCGGCGGTCTGGGCATCGACTACAACGGCGACACCCCGCCGGCCGCCGACGCCCTGTGGCCGCAACTGCTGGCCAAGCTCGATGCGCGCGGCTACGGCGAGCGCACGGTGATGATCGAACCCGGCCGCTCGCTGGTGGGCAACGCGGGCGTCTGCCTCACCGAGGTGCTGTTCACCAAGCCCGGCGAACAGAAGAACTTCCTGATCGTCGACGCGGCCATGAACGACCTGCCGCGACCGGCGATGTACCAGGCCTTCCACCGCATCGAGCCGGTGCGCCCGCGCGCCGACGCCGCGAGCACCGTGTGGGACGTGGTGGGCCCGGTGTGCGAAAGCGGCGACTGGCTGGGCCGCGACCGGGCGCTCGCCGTGCAGCAGGGCGACCTGCTGGCCGTGTTGTCGGCCGGTGCGTACTGCATGGCCATGGCCAGCAACTACAACACGCGCGGCCGCGCGGCCGAAGTGCTGGTGGACGGCGCCATGGCCACGCCGATCCGCCAGCGCGAGAGCGCGGCCGATCAGATGCGGCTCGAGACGCTGCTGCCCTGAGGCGCGAGGCGCCGCCACAGGCGCCAGCCCAGCACCAGCGCGAACAGCGCGGCGTACACCGCCACCTCCTGAAAGTTGTTCTTGCCCGCGCGCATCCAGAAGAAGTGCAGCAGCGCGAGCACCGCGATCGCGTAGACCGCGCGGTGCAGCGCCTGCCAGCGCGGTGCACCGAGCGCGCGGATCGCGCGGTTGAACGAGGTCGCCGCGAGCGCCAGCAGCAGCAGCCAGGCCAGCGAGCCCACCAGAATGAACGGGCGCTTGGGAATGTCGGCCACCACATCGGCCCACACGAAGCCCATGTCGAACCACACATACGCGAGCCAGTGCAGCGTGGCGTAGAAGAACACGAACACGCCGAGCATGCGGCGAAAGCGCGCAAGCGCGGGCATCCGGAAGGTGATCCGCAAGGGCGTCACCAGGAGCACCAGCAGCAGCGCACGCAGCGTCCAGTCGCCCAGCGAGCGGATCAGCGCCTCGGCCGGGTTCGCACCGAGCCGATCGGCCACCGCGGCCCAGACCAGCCACACGAAGGGCAGCAGCCAGAGCGCGAACACCAGCGGCTTGGCCAGGGGATGCAACAAGGCCCGCTGAAGGGCCGCGCGGTCCATGGGGCGGGGCTCAGTAAAACTTCTTGAGGTCCATGCCCGCGTAGAGCTGGCCCACCTGCGCCTCGTAGCCGTTGAACATCAGGGTCTGTCGGCGCTTGGCGAACAGGCCACCGCCGTCTTCGCCGATGCGGCGCTCGGTGGCCTGGCTCCAGCGCGGGTGCGACACCTGCGGGTTCACGTTCGAATAGAAGCCGTATTCCTGCGGCGCCGCCACGTTCCAGGCCGTCTTGGGCTGCTGCTCGGTGAAGCGGATCTTCACGATCGACTTGCCGCTCTTGAAGCCGTACTTCCAGGGCACCACGAGCCGCACCGGCGCGCCGTTCTGGTTCGGCAGCACCTCGCCATACATGCCGAAGGTGAGCAGGGTCAGCGGGTGCAGGGCCTCGTCCATGCGCAGGCCTTCCACATAGGGCCAGTTCAGCACGTTCGAGCGCAGACCGGGCATCTGCTTGTCGTCGGCCAAGGTCACGAACTCCACGTACTTCGCGCTGCCCTGCGGCTCCACGCGCTTGATGAGTTCGGCCAGCGAGTAGCCCTCCCACGGGATCACCATCGACCAGCCCTCGACGCAGCGCAGGCGGTAGATGCGCTCCTCCATGGGCGCCAGCTTGAGCAGGGCCTCGAGATCGAAGCGGCCCGGCTTGTTCACCAGCCCCTCGACCTGCACGGTCCAGGGCTGCGGCTTGAGCGTCTTGGCGTAACGCGCCGGGTCTTCCTTGTCGAGGCCGAACTCGTAGAAGTTGTTGTAGCCCGCCGCGTCTTCGTAGCGCGCGGGTTTCTCCACCGTGGTGCCGCCGGGCACGGTGCTGGGCTTGCCCGGCAAGGGGGCGAGCTTGCCCGGACGGGGCACCGTGTTCTGGGCCCAGGCGTCTCGCGCGGCCCAGGTGGCGCCCGCAGCGGCCGCCGCCAGCAGCCATTGGCGGCGTTGCAGGTAGGCCGAGCGCGGCGTGATGTCGCTGCTGGTGGGGTGGACGAAACCGTTGTCGGGCGTGCGGATCAGCATGGCCTTGCCTCCAGAAATGACACGGGCGCGGAAGATGCCGCGCCCGCCGGCGGATCGGTGCTTCGATCCGCCTGAGTCTCGCTGGTTTCCGCGATCAGAGTTCGCCGTAGCTGTGCAAACCCGACAGGAACATGTTGACGCCGAGGAAAGCGAAGGTGGTGATGGCCAGACCGACCAGCGCCCACCAGGCGGCCACGGTGCCTCGCAGGCCCTTCATGAGGCGCATGTGCAGCCAGGCCGCGTAGTTGAGCCACACGATCAGCGCCCAGGTCTCCTTGGGGTCCCAGCTCCAGTAGCCGCCCCAGGCCTCCGCGGCCCAGAGCGCGCCGAGCACGGTGGCGATGGTGAAGAAGGCGAAGCCGACCGCGATGGCCTTGTACATCACGTCGTCGAGCACCTCGAACGAGGGCAGGCGCTCGGCGATGCGGCGGCGGCCGAACATGATGGTGCCCACGATGAGCGCCGACACGCCGAAGTAGACGAACCAGTAGCTGCCGCCCTTCTCGGCCGCGCTCTGGCGGAACACGATGGGCTCGAAGCACAGCACCACGCCCAGCAGCCACAGCGGCGCAAGCTTGTACCAGCGCGTCTCACCCGCGGTCTGCTTGATGAGGTAGGCAAAGGCCAGCATGGCCGCGATCGCGAAGGTGCCGTAGCCGATGAAGTTCGCGGGCACGTGCAGCTTCATCCACCAGCTCTGCAGCGCGGGAACCAGCGGCTGGATCTCGTGCGCTTCGCGCACCACCGTGTACCAGAGCAGAAAGCCCACGGCCGCGCTCACGATCAGCATCGAGAACGCGCCCATGCTGCGCGTGGCGTAGCGGTCTTCGTAGTACAGGTAGAAGGCCGCGGTCATCCAGCAGAACAGCACGAACACTTCGTACAGGTTGCTCACCGGGATGTGGCCGATGCCGGGGCCGATCTGGTGGCTTTCGTACCAGCGCACGAGCGAGCCGATGAGCGCCAGGCCGATGGCCACCCAGGCCAGGCGCGAGCCCATGGCCTCGAAGGCCGCGCCGGCGCGCGTGAACATGCCGATCCAGTAGAAGGCCGTGCTCATGAAGAACAGCACGCTCATCCAGAGGATGGCCGACTGGCTCGAGATGAAGTACTTGAGCAGGAACACCTGCTCGCTGCGCGCAAGGTCGGCGCCGCCACCCGGCGCCTGGTAAAGCCAGATCGCCAGCAGCGCCAGCGCGCCGACGACCACCGTCAGCAGGCGCAGCGGGCGCCAGAACCAGCCGAGCCAGACCAGGCTGGGCACGGTGCCCGCGAGGATGGCTTTTTCGTAGCCGTCCATGGCGCTGCCATAGAGCGCGAAGGCCGCGACACCGGCCGCGAGCACGAGCGCGGCAAAGAGCCAGTCCCACACGTCGCGGCGCGCGAAGTAGCCGGGCTGCAGGCCGCCGCCGGCGGCGGCCTTCTTGAGATCGATGGTCTGGGTGGCGGTGTTCATGGTTTCACCTGCAACAGCTGGGTCTTGAGCAAGTCGAATTCGTGGTCGGCGTCGAGCGTCTTGCGGTTGGTCGACAGGGCCAGGCTGGCCTGGGCGCCCTGCGCGTTCGGCGCGAGCCACACCCACACGCGGCGCTCGCGCACATAGAGCATGGCAAAGACGCCCAGGATGAGCAACAGGCACCCCAGGTAGACGATGGTCTTGCCGGGCGCGCGCGCGACCTGGAAGACGCTGGCCTGCACGTGGGTGAAGTCCTTGAGCGTCAGCGCCATGGGCGCCGGGTAGAAGAAGCTGTCGGACAGGCTGATGACGGCCTGGGTCATGAAGCGCTGGGTGGCGTCGTCGCGTGGCAGCGGCGCCAGGCCGGCCTTTTCGCGGCTGAGCTGCAGCAGTTCGAACAGGGTGCCGTTGAGGATGCGCACCAGCACCTCGCTCGCGCGCTCGCGTTCCTCGGCCGGCACGCTGGTTTCCAGAAAGGCCGACACCGCCTGCAGGCCGCCCTTGAGGTCGCGCGGCGGCTGGCCGTTGTCACCGGCCGCGGCCTCGGCAGGCAGGCGCTCGGCGCCCGCGAACAGCGCGAGCGCGCGCGTGGCCGATGCCGCCAGCGCCTGGGCCAGGTCGGTGCGACCGCTCTCGACCGATTGCACGGCGTAACGGCGCACGGCCTCGGCGCGCAGCTGGGGGTCGTCGAGCGCCGCCCGCAGGCGGGCGAAGCCGTCCATGGCATCGTTCTCGTCGGCCGGCACGCGCAGGTAGCGGAACGGGTCCTGCGGCGTTTCGCGCAGGCCCAGCAGGAAGACGCGCTGACCGTCGAGCTCCACCGGGAGCATGTAGTTGTGGTACTCGATCGCCTGGCCCGCGCTGTCGCGCAGCTTGTAGGTCACGCTCGGCCCCACGTTGCGCAGCGTTTTTTCGGTAGTGGTCTTGTGCGCCGAGCCCAGCCGGCTCTCCACCGCCTCGCGCAGGTCGACCTTGCGCACGTCGGTGCCACCGCCCGCGTTGCCCGCGAAGTTCTCGACGTTGATCACGCGCAGCGCGGTGTACTCCAGCGTCATCTGCTGGTCGCCGTTGCTGAGCTGGGTCGAGCCGCCGACGGTGCCCTCGACCTCGAAAGGCCGGGCGCCGCGCGTGAAGGGCACGGCCTGCAGCTTCACGCGCGAGCCGCCATCGTCGAAGCTCGACTGGTAGATGGCAATGCCGCGGTGGAACACCGGGTGGTTCACCTCGACACGCGCCGGAATCTGCTCGCCGGTCTCGCGGTCGTGGATCACGATCTCGCTCGCGAACAGCCGCGGCATGCCGGTGTCGTAGTACTCGACGATGAACTTCCTGAGCTCGACCGAGAACGGCAGCTCCTGCAGCAGCACGCCACCGGGCTGGGACAGGATCGCGGTGCTCGATGCCGTGCCTTCGGTGACCAGCAGGTTGCCGCGGAAGGTGGGGTTGCTGGTGGACAACCGGTGCTGGGCCGGCACGTCGGCGATCATGCCGCCGCCCTCGAAGATCTGTTTGCCGTTGAACCAGGTCTGCGCGCGCACCATGAGGTCGCCGTCGAGCAGGCCGCCCACGCAGACCAGCACGATCGCGCTGTGCGCGGCGATGTAGCCCCACTTGTTGGCCGCGCCCTTCTTGGCGGCCACCATCCAGCCCTCGCCCTGGGGGGTGGTGCGCGACTGCAGCCGCACCTTCCAGCCCGCGCCCAGCAGTTGCTGCCCGATGCGGTGCGCCGCGGCCTGCGGCGCCTCGGCCAGCTCGGCCTGCGCGCGGTGCGGGAAGGCCTTGAGGCTTTGCTCGCGGATGTTTTCCTTGTAGGCCTTGAAGTCGGCCAGGATCTTGGGCGTGTTGCGCGCGATGCACAGGCTGGTGCTCACCACCAGAAAGGCCAGGATGAGCAGGAACCACCAGGCGCTGTAGACCGTGAACAGGTGGGCCGAACCGAACACCTCGGCCCAGAACGGCCCGAACTGGTTGACGTAGTTGTTGTAAGGCTCGGCCTGCTTGACCACCGTGCCGATCACCGAGGCGATGCAGATCACGGTGAGCAGCGCGATGGCAAAGCGCATCGACGACAGCAATTCCACCAGCGCGGCCCAGCGGCGCGAGCCGTTCTGCAGTTCCAGGCCTTGGGTCGATGCGGTCATGGGGTGAAGGGCGAAGAAAAAAGGCGCTTGCGGAGTTCGCGAAGCGCCTTGTTCTGATGCGGTTGCGCGGCGCCGGTTCAGTGACCGGCGAAAAAATCAGCGCAGGCCGGCGATGTAGTCGGACACCGCCTTGATCTCGCGGTCGGTCATCTTCGCGGCCACGTCGCGCATCTGCGCGTTGTTGGCGCGGGTGCCATTGCGGAAATGCTCCAGCTGGGTCTTGGTGTAGTCGGCGTGCTGACCCGACAGGCGCGGGTACTGCGACGGGATGCCGGCGCCGTTCGGGCTGTGGCAGCCGGCGCAGGCGGCGATGCCACGGTCGGCCAGGCCGCCGCGGTAGATGCGCTCACCCAGCTTGACGAGCTCGGGGTCCGAGGCGAAGCCCGGCGCGGGCTTTTGCGAGGCCAGCCAGTGGGCCACGTTGCGCATGTCGTCGTCCGACAGGCCGGCGGCCATGCCCTGCATGATGGGGTTGGCGCGCTTGCCCGACTTGTATTCCTGCAGCTGCTTCATCAGGTACTCGGGGTGCTGGCCCGCGAGCTTGGGGTTGGCCGGCGTGGTCGAGTTGCCGTCGGCGGCGTGGCAGGCCACGCAGACGTTGCCGTAGGTGGCGGAACCCTTGGCGAGGTCCGGCTTGGCCGCCTGCGCGTGCACGTTCAGGGAAAGGGCTGCAGCGGCAGCGGCCATCAGGAAGGAGACAGGCAATTTCATGTCGGGGCGTGCGTCGCGGGCGGACGGGTTCGGTGTGTGGGGACGATCGAGGCTCGGCCGGTCAAAACCCGACGATTTTACAATGCGCCACCAAGCCTGCCTCAGATGACCCACCACTCCACTCCGGCCCCCAGTGCCGACGCCCGCCTGGCCCACGCGTGGTTGCACACGGCGCGCTTTCTCACCACCGCCCCGACGCTGGAGACCCTGCCTGCGCTCGAGGTGCCCGAATTCGCCTTCGTGGGCCGCTCCAACGCGGGCAAATCCACGGCGATCAACACGCTGACACAGCAGAAACGGCTGGCGTTCGCCTCGAAAACGCCCGGCCGCACCCAGAGCATCAACCTGTTCACCCTGGGCAAGCAGGGCGTGACCGACGCCGTGCTGGCCGACCTGCCCGGCTACGGCTACGCGGCGGTGCCGCGCGAGGCCAAGCTGCGCTGGCAGCGCGTGATGGCCAATTACCTGCTGACGCGCCCCAACCTGCGCGCAGTGGTCATGCTGGTCGACCCGCGCCTGGGCCTGACCGAACTCGACGAAGCGCTGCTCGAAGCGATCCGCCCGCGCGTGCAGGACGGCCTGAAGTTCCTCGTGCTGCTCACCAAGGCCGACAAGCTCACCCGCACCGAGGCCCACAAGGCGCTGTCGATCGCGCGGCTGCAGACCGCCGGCGGCGAGGCTCGGCTGTTCTCGGCGCTCAAGAAGCAGGGCCTGGACGAGGTGGCGGTGCTGCTGCGGCAGTGGGCGCTCGAAGCGCCCGCGGCGCCCGCCGCCGCGCCCGCGCCGCCAGACGACGAGCCCCCGGCCCTGGACTGAGGCCGCGCCGCGCGGCGCGTGTCAGACGCCGGTGTAGAACGGCGGCTCGCCCGGCGGCCGCGTCTTGAAGCGCTTGTGCACCCAGTAGTACTGCTCGGGCATGGTGCGGATGAAGCCTTCGAGCTGGCGGTTCATCTCGGCGGTGTCCTCTTCCACCGTGCCACCCGGGTAGCCCTGCCAGGGCGGCAGCACCGTGACCTCGTAGCCCTCGGGCACCAGGCGGGTGAGCACCGGCACCACCTGCGCCTTGCCCAACCGCGCCAGGCGAGGCAGCGAGGTGACGGTGGCCGCGAGCACGCCGAAGAAGGGCACGAACACGGCGTCACGCTCGCCGTGGTCCATGTCGGGCAGCAGGTAGAGCGGAAAACCGTCGCGCACCGCGGCCACGATGGGCCGCAGGCCCTGGCGCTTGTTCACCACGTGCGGCTGGCCGAAGCGCTGGCGGCCGGCGGCCATCCAGCGGTCGATGTCGGCGTTGAGCTGCTCGGCATACACCGTGCAGAAGCGCCGCGGCAGCTTGGCGGTGAGCGCGAGGCCGCCCGCATCGAGCCCCACGAAATGCGGCGCGAAGATCACCGTGGGCGTGTTGCCGTCGAACACGGCCAGATCGCCCTTGAGCACCAGACGGCGCTTCACCACCTCGTCGGGCGCTTCCCAGAGCCAGCTGCGGTCGAGCCAGGCCTGGGCGAAATACACGAAATGGCGGCGCACCGCGGCATCGCGCTCGGCCTCGGACTGTTCGGGAAAGCAGGCCGCCCAGTTGGTGCGCGCGATGCGCCGGCGCCGCCCCGCGACGGTGTGCAGCACCTGGCCCAGCACCCAGCCCAGCGCCCGCACCCACGACAGGGGCAGGCGCGCGAGCACGCGCATGAAGCCGATGCCCAGGCGCGCGCCCAGGCTGGCGGGGGGATCGTCGAGGGACGGGGCGTCTTTCGCGGGTTCGGTCATCGGCGAGGCGCCTTGTAGCGGTCGTACGACCAGAGGTACTGGGCGGGCGATTCTCGCACCAGCGTTTCCATGGCGGCATTGACCACCCGCGCCGCCGCTTCGGGCTCGGCGGGCAGGGGCTGGTCGAGCGGACGCACGTGGATCACGTAGCCGCGACCCCAGGACAGGCGCTCGCCCCAGCTCAGCAGCACCACCGCGTCGGCCGAGCGCGCGAGGCGGGCCGACAGGGTCATGGTGTAGGCGTCGCGGCCGAAGAACGGCGCCCAGACGCCGAGCCCCTGGGGCGGCACCTGGTCGGGCAACAGGCCCACGGCCTCGCCCGCGCGCAGGGCGCCGATGAGCTGGCGCACCCCGGACAAGGTGGTGGGAGCCGTCTGCAGGCCGGGGCGCTCGCGCGCCCGGTCCACCAGCTCGCGCAGCCAGGGCTGGCGCGAGGGCCGGTAGAGCACGGTCATGGGCCGCCGGGCGCCAAAGCGCGCGGCATAGGCCTGGGCCGTGACCTCGAAGCAGCCCAGGTGCGGGGTGAGGAACAGCAGGCCGCGGCCCGCCGCCTGCGCGGCCTCGATGTGCTCGACCCCGCTCCAGCGCCAGGGCACGGGTGCGCCCAGCCACAGGCGCGGCAACTCGGTCACCAGCCGGCCCGCGTGACCGACCGAGCGCAGGGCCACGGCCAGCGGCTGACCGGCCTGCCGCGCATTGGCCAGCAGGCGACGGCGGTAGGTGGGCGACAGCGCGAAGCTGAGCCAGCCCAGCAGCAGGCCCACCGCGTGCAGCACGGCCAGCGGCAGGCGCGCGCCCGCGGAGAACAAGAGACGGATCAGTGTGGCCAAGAGAACAAAGGGGCCCTGTGAGGCCAGACGGGCGCTGCACTAGAATCGCGCCATCGCCGAGTTGATGAACTGATTGCGGGGCGATTCACAAATGCCGCTAAAGCGTTCGCCGACTTCTGACAGACCGGCAACGCCGATCACGACAACCTTCAGGAGTTTAAATGGCGAGCGATTTCCTCTTCACGTCCGAATCCGTGTCCGAAGGCCACCCCGACAAGGTGGCCGACCAGATCTCCGACGCCATCCTCGACGCGATCTTCCAGCAGGACCCGCGCAGCCGCGTGGCCGCCGAAACGCTGACCAACACGGGTCTGGTGGTGCTGGCCGGCGAGATCACCACCAACGCCCACGTCGACTACATCCAGGTCGCGCGCGACACCATCAAGCGCATCGGCTACGACAACACCGAATACGGCATCGACTACAAGGGTTGCGCCGTGATGGTCTGCTACGACAAGCAGTCCAACGACATCGCCCAGGGCGTGGACCACGCGAGCGACGACCACCTGAACACCGGCGCCGGCGACCAGGGCCTGATGTTCGGCTATGCCTGCGACGAAACGCCCGAGCTGATGCCCGCGCCCATCTACTACGCGCACCGCCTCGTGGAGCGTCAGGCCCAACTGCGCAAGGACGGCCGCCTGCCCTTCCTGCGGCCCGACGCCAAGAGCCAGGTGACCATGCGCTACGTCGACGGCAAGCCGCACAGCATCGACACCGTGGTGCTCTCCACCCAGCACTCGCCCGACCAGAGCGAGACGCCCACCAAGATGAAGGCCAGCTTCAACGAAGCCATCATCGAGGAGATCATCAAGCCCGTGCTGCCCAAGGAGTGGCTGCAGAACACCAAGTACCTGATCAACCCCACCGGCCGTTTCGTCATTGGCGGTCCGCAGGGCGACTGCGGCCTGACCGGCCGCAAGATCATCGTCGACACCTACGGTGGTGCCTGCCCGCACGGCGGTGGCGCGTTCTCGGGCAAGGACCCGTCCAAGGTCGACCGCTCGGCCGCCTACGCGGCGCGCTACGTGGCCAAGAACATCGTGGCCGCCGGCCTGGCCAAGCAGTGCCAGATCCAGGTGGCGTACGCCATCGGCGTGGCGCGCCCCATGAACGTCACGGTCTACACCGAAGGCACCGGCGTGATCCCCGACGAGCAGATCGCCCAGCTCGTGCAGGAACACTTCGACCTGCGCCCGAAGGGCATCATCCAGATGCTCGACCTGCTGCGCCCGATCTACTCCAAGACCGCCGCCTACGGCCACTTCGGCCGCGAGGAGCCGGAATTCACCTGGGAAAAGACCGACAAGGCCGCTGCCCTGCGCGCTGCCGCCGGCCTGAAGTAAGTCGAATCACTGCCTGCAAGGCCCCGCCGGCGCGAGCCCGCGGGGCCTTTTTTCGTGTTTTTCATCCCTTCGTCCATGAACGCCAGCGAGCGCTGAATTTTTCCGGGCGTGCGCCGATATGAACGCACAAGTCCTTCTTCGCCTGCGCAGAACCCGCCGGAGCTTTCATGGAACTCGACCTGTCCTTCACCGACATCGGCTGCGAATCAACCCCCGGCCAGGACCCCTTCGACCAGGTCCCGGGCGGCCTGCTCGCGCTGGACGCGCATCTGCATTGCGTGCGGGCCAATCGCACGCTGCTGAACTGGCTCGGCCACAGCGGCGCGGGCGCTGATGCGCTGGCCCATGTGATCGAACCGGCCGACGCACAAAGCCTCGAGCAGCTGCGCGCCCACGTGGACGCGCTGCGCCAGCGCGGCGAGGCCCCGCCGCTGGACCTGGCCCTGCGCAAGGCCGACGGCGGCGTGTGGCCGGCCCGGCTGCATTCGGCCGCGGTGTTCGACGCCCAGGGCCACTTCCTGCACACCAGCACCCTGGTGCAGCCCGCGCCCGCCCCCGTGGCGACCACGGCCGGCGCACCCACGCCCACCGAGGCCCTGCTGCGCAGCATCACCGACCGCATTCCCGCGCGCCTGGCCTACTACGACAAGGACCTGGTCTGCCGCTTCGCGAACGCGGCGCACGCCGGCCGCTACGGCAAGACGCCCGAAGAAATGGTGGGCTCGCACCTGAGCTACGTGGTGCGCCCCGAGGTGCTGCACGAGATCCTGCCGCGCGTGGCCGCGGCACTCAGCGGCCAGCCTCAGAGCTTCGAGGCCGAACGCCAGGACGCTTCCGGCCAGCGGCACTACTACGAGATCCACTACCTGCCCGACCAGCAGGGCCACGAGATCAAGGGCATCTTCATCGAGCTGCACGACATCAGCGAGCGCCGCCGCACCGAAGAACTGGTGCTCAACGCCAACCGCGACCTCGAAGAGCGCGTGCGCGAGCGCACCACCGAGCTGTTCGAGAGCGAGCAGCGCTACCGCCTGATGGTGGACGCGCTGCAGGACTACTGCGTCTACTTCATCGACGAGCAAGGCCGCATCACCGAGTGGACCGAGAGCGCCCAGCGCCTGCACGGCCACAGCAAGGCCCAGGTCACAGGCAAGCCCTTCGGTTCGCTCATGAGCGCCGACAACGCGGGCGAGGACGAGATCGACACCCAGCAGGTGCTGCGCCTGGCGAAGTCGCACGGCCAGTGGGAAACCCGCGGCTGGCGCCTGCGCGAGGACGGCACGCGCTTCTGGGCGCACAGCGTGGTGACCGCGCTGCGCAACCAGCAGGGCGAACTGCGCGGCCTGTCGTGCATCACGCGCGACATGACCGCCGCCAAGAACCTCGAGGACGTGATGAACGACCTCAACCGCGAGCTCGAGAAACGCGTGGCCGACCGCACGCGCCAGCTCGTGGCCGCCAACAAGGACCTCGACGTCTTCTCGCACATGGTCTCGCACGACCTGCGCGCGCCGCTGCGCCACATCGCCAGCTTCACCTCGCTGCTGCAGGAGCAGATCGGCGAGTCCGACGACCCGATGGTGCAGCAGTGCCTGCAATCGATCGGCAAGTCGAGCAAACGCATGGGCGTGATGATCGAAGGCCTGCTCGAATACGCGCGCCTGGGTCGCGTGGCGATCGAGTCGCAGCCGGTGCCGCTGAGCCCGCTGCTGCACGGCGTGATCGCCCACCTGCGGCAGGAGAACACACAGCGCCAGATCGACTGGGTGATCGACACCGACCTGCCCATGGTGCGCGGCGACGCGATGCTGCTGGCCCAGGCCTGGGGCAACCTGCTCGACAACGCCGTGAAATACACGCGCAAGCACCCGAACGCGCGCATCGAGGTCGGCTGCAAGGTCAACCCCGTCGGCGGCCACATGTTCTACATCAGCGACAACGGCGTCGGCTTCGACCTGGAGAAGGCGCACAACCTGTTCGTGATGTTCCAGCGCCAGCACCACTCGATGGACTTCGAGGGCAACGGCACCGGTCTCGCGCAGACGCAGCGCATCATCGAACGCCACGGTGGCCGCATCTGGTGCGAAACCGCCCCCGGCCGCGGCTGCACCTTCTACTTCACGCTGCCCTTCGAAGGCACGGGCCCGGCCACCGAGTTCACGCCCTCGGCCCTGGCCGCCCTGAGCGCCTGAGAACCGCCGACGACCCCAGACAGGGCCCGGGACCTCCCGGGCTCTTTTTTTGGGCGTGCCAGCCGATCGCCGTTGCCGCGCTCTTGAAATCGACACACGTCGGCCCCATGATTAGCACTCGCCGGCGCCGAGTGCTAACATTCGCGCCCGTGTCCCGGCCCCCGGGTCGGAACCCCCTTTTTCCCTCCACCAACATTCTTCCCATTCAGGAGATGCAATGAAACTTCGTCCCCTCGCCGATCGCGTGATCGTCAAGCGCGTCGACAGCGAAACCAAGACCGCCTCCGGCATCGTCATTCCCGACGCCGCCGCCGAGAAGCCCGACCAGGGCGAGGTCGTGGCCGTGGGTCCGGGCCGGACCAACGACAAGGGCGAAACCAAGGCGCTGACCGTGAAGGTCGGTGACCGTGTCCTGTTCGGCAAGTACAGCGGCCAGACCGTCAAGGTCGACGGCGACGAGCTGCTCGTCATGAAGGAAGACGACCTGTTCGCGGTCGTCGAGAAGTAAGCCCTCCCCCTTTATCGCTATTCAGGAGTCTGAAAAATGGCAGCTAAAGACGTAGTTTTCGGCGGCGAAGCCCGCGCCCGCATGGTCGAGGGTGTGAACATCCTGGCCAACGCCGTGAAAGTCACCCTGGGCCCCAAGGGCCGCAACGTGGTGCTCGAGCGCTCCTTCGGCGCCCCCACCGTGACCAAGGACGGTGTGTCCGTGGCCAAGGAAATCGAGCTCAAGGACAAGCTGCAGAACATGGGCGCCCAGCTCGTGAAGGAAGTGGCCTCCAAGACCTCCGACAACGCCGGTGACGGCACCACCACCGCCACCGTGCTGGCCCAGGCCATCGTGCGCGAAGGCAGCAAGTACGTGGCCGCCGGCCTGAACCCCATGGACCTCAAGCGCGGCATCGACAAGGCCGTCGCCGCCCTGGTGGAAGAGCTGAAGAAGTCGTCCAAGGCGACCACCACCAGCAAGGAAATCGCCCAGGTGGGTTCGATCTCCGCCAACTCCGACGAGTCGATCGGCAAGATCATCGCCGACGCGATGGACAAGGTCGGCAAGGAAGGCGTGATCACCGTGGAAGACGGCAAGTCGCTCGACAACGAACTCGATGTCGTGGAAGGCATGCAGTTCGACCGCGGCTACCTGTCGCCCTACTTCATCAACAACCCCGAAAAGCAGGCCGCCCTGCTGGACAACCCCTTCGTGCTGCTGTTCGACAAGAAGATCAGCAACATCCGTGACCTGCTGCCCACGCTGGAGCAAGTCGCCAAGGCCGGCCGTCCGCTGCTGATCATCGCCGAGGAAGTCGAAGGCGAAGCCCTCGCGACCCTGGTGGTCAACACCATCCGCGGCATCCTGAAGGTCGTGGCCGTCAAGGCGCCTGGCTTCGGCGACCGCCGCAAGGCCATGCTCGAAGACATCGCCATCCTCACCGGCGGCAAGGTCATCGCTGAAGAAGTGGGCCTGACGCTCGAGAAGGTGACGCTGGCCGACCTGGGCCAGGCCAAGCGCGTGGAAGTGGGCAAGGAAAACACCACCATCATCGACGGCGCCGGCGCCGCGGCCGACATCGAGGCCCGCGTCAAGCAGATCCGCATCCAGATCGAAGAAGCCACCAGCGACTACGACCGCGAGAAGCTGCAAGAGCGCGTGGCCAAGCTGGCCGGCGGTGTGGCCGTGATCAAGGTCGGTGCGGCCACCGAAGTCGAGATGAAAGAGAAGAAGGCCCGCGTGGAAGACGCGCTGCACGCCACGCGTGCCGCCGTTGAAGAAGGCGTGGTGGCCGGTGGTGGCGTGGCCCTGCTGCGCGCCAAGCAGGCCGTGGGCGACAAGCTCAAGGGCGACAACCCCGACCAGGACGCCGGCATCAAGCTGGTGCTCAAGGCCATCGAAGCGCCGCTGCGCGAGATCGTGGCCAACGCCGGTGGCGAGCCGTCCGTGGTGGTCAACGCCGTGCTGAACGGCAAGGGCAACTACGGCTTCAACGCCGCCAACGACACCTACGGCGACATGATCGAGATGGGCATCCTGGACCCGACCAAGGTGACCCGCACCGCGCTGCAGAACGCCGCCTCGGTGTCTTCGCTGCTGCTGACGACCGAAGCCATGGTCGCCGAAGCGCCGAAGGACGACGCTCCCGCCCCCGCCGGCGGCATGGGCGACATGGGTGGCATGGGCGGCATGGGCATGTAAGCCCCGCCCGGCTTCCCGGCCAACAAAAAACCCCGCGAGCGATCGCGGGGTTTTTTTATGGGCCCTCCCGCTCGGGGGCGGCGGGCTCAGACCATCAGCGCTTCGAGCTTGATCGCGTCGGCCACGAAGGCGCGGATGCCCTCGGCGAGCTTTTCGGTGGCCATGGCGTCTTCGTTGAGCGCGAAGCGAAAGCCCGCCTCGTCGTAGGCCACCGCGGGCAGGTCGAGCGCGCGGGCCGCGTCGGCGTCGAGCGCGCGCGTGAGCGGCGCCTCGCTTGCGGCCAGTTGCGCGAGCAGCTCGGGGCTGATGGTGAGCAGGTCGCAACCCGCGAGCGCAACGATCTGGCCCACGTTGCGAAAGCTCGCGCCCATCACCTCGGTGCGGATGCCGTGGCGCTTGTAGTGCTCGAAGATGCGGCGCACCGAGCGCACGCCGGGGTCGTTCGCGCCCGCGTTGGCGGCTTCGTCCCACTGGGCGCCGGCCTGCTTCTTGTACCAGTCGTAGATGCGGCCCACGAAGGGCGAGATGAGCTGCACGCCCGCCTGGCCGCAGGCCACCGCCTGCGCGAAGGAGAACAGCAGCGTGAGGTTGGTGTGGATGCCTTCGCGCTCGAGCTGCTCGGCCGCGCGGATGCCTTCCCAGGTGGCCGCGACCTTGATCAGCACACGGCCGCTGTCCACGCCCTCGGCGCGGTAGAGCGCGATGAGTTCGCGCGCGCGTGCCAGCGTGGCCGCGGTGTCGAAGCTCAGGCGGGCATCGACCTCGGTCGACACCCGGCCCGGGATCAGGCTCAGGATCTCGCAGCCGAAGCGCACCAGCAGGCGGTTCATCAGCGCCACCTTGTCGGCGCTGCCGTGGCGCGCAATGGCCTGGGCCAGCAGCGGCGCGTATTCGGGCTTCTGCACCGCCTTGAGGATCAGCGAGGGGTTGGTGGTGGCGTCCTGCGGGGCATAGGCCGCCAGTTGCTTGAAGTCGCCGGTGTCGGCGACCACGGTGGTGAACTGTTTGAGCGCGTCGAGCTGGTTCATGAGCGCATTATCGCGACCCGCCGGTAATAAAATTTCAGACCATTCGTCCACCGGGTTCCACGCCATGCTCGACCGCATCAAGGCCTCCCTGCCCTCGCTCGCCCCGGCCGAACAGCGCGTGGGCCGGCTGGTGCTGCAAGACCCGCGCAGCTTCGCAAGCCTGCCCGTGAGCGAGCTGGCCGAGCGTGCGCACGTGAGCAAGCCCACGGTGGTGCGCTTCTGCCGCAGCATGGGCTACGACGGGTTGTCGGATTTCAAGCTCAAGCTCGCGGGCACGGTGAGCGAGGGCGTGCCCTTCATTCACCGCAGCGTGGACGCCGACGACAAGACCGGCGACGTGCTGGTGAAGGTGGTCGACAACACGGTGGCGGCCTTCCTCAAGTACCGCAACGACGCGTCGAGCCACGCGATCGAGCGCGCGGTGGACGCGCTCATGGCCTCGTGGAAGGCGCGCGGCCGCATCGAGTTCTACGGCGCGGGCAACTCGGGCATCGTGGCGCACGACGCCCAGCACAAGTTCTTCCGGCTGGGCATCAACGCCGTGGCCTACAGCGACGGCCACATGCAGGTGATGGGCGCGTCGCTGCTGAGCGCGGGCGACTGCCTGGTGATCGTGTCGAACTCGGGCCGCACGCGCGACCTGATGGACGCGGCCGACATCGCGCGCAAGCACGGCGCCACGGTGATCACCATCACCACCAGCGGCTCGCCGATGGCGCAGGTGGGCCACATCCACCTCGCGGCCGACCACCCCGAGGGCTACGACCGCTACAGCCCCATGACCTCGCGGCTGCTGCACCTGATGGTGATCGACATCCTCGCCACCTGCCTGGCGCTGCGCATCGGCAGCACGCGGCTGCAGCCGCTGCTGCGCGAGATGAAGAACAACCTGCGCAGCAAACGCTACGCCTAGCGACTCAGATCCGGCCTTCTTCGACGGCGTGGCACGCGATGCGGATGCCGCCCAGGGTCTGCAGCGCGGGGCGCTCGTTGCGGCAGCGCTCGTTGGCGTGCGGGCAGCGCGGGTTGAACGCACAGCCACTGGGCGGGTTCAGCGGGTTGGGCACCTCGCCCTGCACCGGTGTGCGCGCGCGGCCCGTGTCGTGCATCTTGGGGATCGCGTCGAGCAGCATGCGCGTGTAGGGGTGGCGCGGCTGCTCGAACAGCGTGTGCTTGGGGGCGAGTTCCACCAGGCGGCCCAGGTACATCACGCCCACCTGGTCGCTCACGTGGCGCACCACGGCCAGGTTGTGGCTGATGAACAGGTAGGTCAGGCCGCGCTCGCGCTGCAGGTCCTTCATGATGTTGAGCACCTGCGCCTGCACCGACACGTCGAGTGCGCTGGTGGGCTCGTCGCAGACCAGGAAGTCGGGCTGCGTGGCCAGGGCGCGCGCGATCGAGATGCGCTGGCGCTGGCCGCCGCTGAACTGGTGCGGGTACTTCACGCGGTCGAGCGGGCTCAGGCCCACCGACTGCAGCAGGCCGTCCACGCGCTCGCGCAGCTTCACCGGGTCGGACTCGATCTGGTGCTCGCGCAGCGGCTCGGCAATGATGTCTTCGACCCGCCAGCGCGGGTTCAGGCTCGCGTACGGGTCCTGGAAGATCATCTGGATGCGCCGGCGCAGCACGCGGCCTTCGGGCGTCTTGAACGCGGCGTGCGCGTCCTGGCGGTCGAACTCGAAGCCGCCGCGCGTGGGCTCGTACAGGCCCACGAGCAGCCGCGCCACGGTGCTCTTGCCGCAGCCCGACTCGCCCACCAGCGCCAGCGTCTGGCCGCGCGGGATGTCGAAGCTCACGCCGTCGACGGCGCGCAGCAGCTGGCGCGGCTTGCGCTCGATCACGCGGTTGAGCCAGGGCGGCGAGACGTCGAAGGTCTTGGCCAGGTCGGTGGCGCGCACCAGCGGGGTGTCGTCGTTCACGGTGGCGTTCACGGTGGCGTTCATGCAGCGGCTCCGCTCGAGAGCCAGCAGGCGGCGCGCGTGGCGCCCGCGTCCATGAGCTCGGGCCGCTCGGCGTGGCAGCGATCGAACACGCGCTCGCAGCGCGGGTTGTAGGCGCAGCCCTTGGGGATGGCGTTCAGGCGCGGCATGGCGCCGTCGATCTGGTGCAGCCGCTCGCGGTCTTCGGTCATGTCGGGGATGCAGGCCATCAGGCCGCGGGTGTAGGGGTGGGCCGGGTGGTTGATCACCTCGTGCACCGGGCCGATCTCGGCGATGCGGCCCGCGTACATCACGGCCACGCGGTCACAGGTCTCGGCGATCACGCCCATGTCGTGCGTGATCAGCATGACGGCCGCGCCGCGCTGTTTGCAGATGGTCTTGAGCAGCGTGATGATCTGCGCCTGGATGGACACGTCGAGCGCGGTGGTGGGCTCGTCGGCCACGATCAACTGCGGCTCGGCCGCGAGCGCCAGCGCGATCACCACGCGCTGGCGCATGCCGCCGGAGAACTGGTGCGGGAAGTGGTCGATGCGCTGCTCGGCCGCGGGGATGCCGGTGTCCTTGAGCAGCTGGATGGCGCGCTCGCGCGCCTCGGCCTGGCTCACCGGCAGGTGCGTGGTGATGGTCTCGATGAGCTGGCGGCCCACCGAGTACAGCGGGTTCAGCGAGGTCAGCGGGTCCTGGAAGATGGCGCCGATCTTGCGCCCGCGGATGCGGCGCATCTGCTCGTGCGGCAGGTGGTCGATGCGCTGGCCTTCGAGCAGCACCTGGCCCGAGGCGATGCGCCCCGGCGGCTCGAGCAGGCCGATGATGGAGGCGCCCGTGAGCGACTTGCCAGCGCCCGATTCGCCGACCACGCCCAGGATCTCGCCGGGCGCGATGTCGAAGGAGATGTCGTCGAGCGCGCGCAGCGTGCCGCGGCGCGTGGGGAACTCGACGACGAGGTTCTTGACTTGCAGAAGACTCATGTTCAACGGAGCCGGGGGTTCAGGGCGTCGCGCAGCCAGTCGCCCAGCAGGTTCACGCTCAGGGCGATGAGGATGAGCATCAGGCCCGGGAAGATGGTGATCCACCACTCGCCCGAGAACAGGTAGTCGTTGCCCACGCGGATGAGCGTGCCCAGCGAGGGCGAGGTGGGCGGCGCGCCCACGCCCAGGAAGGACAGCGTGGCCTCGGTGATGATGGCCGTGGCGACCTGGATGGTGGCCAGCACCAGCACCGGGCCGAGCACGTTGGGCAGCACGTGGCGGCCCATGATGCGCAGCGGCGCCACGCCGGTCACGCGCGCGGCCTGCACGTATTCCTTGTTGCGCTCGACCAGCGTGGAGCCGCGCACCGTGCGCGCGTATTGCACCCAGCCGGTGAGCGTGATGGAGATGATGAGCACGCCGAAGGCGAGCGTCTCGTGCGCGTTGGGAAACAGCGCACGCCCCACACCGGCGATCAGCAGCGCGATCAGGATGGGCGGGAACGACAGCATCACGTCACACAGGCGCATGAGGAAGGCGTCGATCCAGCCGCCCAGGAAACCCGCGAGCAGGCCCAGCGTGACGCCGATGAGCACCGACAGCACCACCGAGGCCAGGCCCACGGCCAGCGAGATGCGCGCGCCGTACATGAGCGCGGACAGGATGTCGCGGCCCTGGTCGTCGGTGCCGAGCGCGAACTGCGGGTTGCCGCCCTCCTGCCACATGGGGGGCAGGCGCGCGTTCATCAGGTCGAGCGTGGCAAGGTCGAAGGGGTTGTGCGGCGCCACCCAATGGGCAAACACCGCGCAGAAGATGCAGATGGCCGCGATCACCGCGGCCACGATGGCCGTCGGCGAGGTGCGGAAGCTGTAGCCGACATCGCTGTCGAATACCTTGTGCAGGAAGGCGATCACGTTGTGGTCCGTGGGACAGGGCATGCGCGGGCGGATGCGGCCGCGCCGGCCGGCATCCGCCCGATGGGGCGCGGGGTTTACTTCACCGAGAAGTAGCGGAAGGGCATGAAGTTGTCGGCCATCTGCACGAGGCTCACGTTGTTGGCCACGCCCCATGCCAGGGCCTGCTGGTGCAGCGGCAGGTGGCCGACGTCGTCCGAGTGGATCTTGAAGGCCTCGCGGATCATGGCGTCACGCTTGGTCTTGTCGGTCTCGGCCTGGATCTTGTTGGTCAGCTCGTCGAGCTTGGGGTTGCAGTACGAACCAAGGTTGAACTGGCCCGCACCCGAATCGTCCACGCAGCGCATCAGGGCGTTGAGCGCGTTGTGCGCGTCGTAGGTGCCCGGCGTCCAGCCCAGCATGTAGAAGCTGGTGTCGCGGCGCAGGATCTTGGGGAAATAGGTGCCCTTGGTTTCGGCCTGCAAGTTGATCTTCACGCCGACGCGCGCGAGGTTGGCCGCAACGGCCTGGCACACGTTGCCGTCGTTGACGTAACGGTCGTTCGGGCAGTTCATGGCCACTTCGAAGCCGTTGGGGTAGCCGGCTTCCGCGAGCAGCTTCTTCGCGGCTTCGGGGTCGTAGGGCAGGCGCGTGTTCAGCGCGGGATCGAAGCCGGTGATGCCCGGGCCCACCATCAGCGCGGTGGGCGACGAGGCGCCTCGCATCACGGTGCGCTGGATGCCCTGGATGTCGATGGCCTGGTAGAAGGCCTGGCGCACGCGCTTGTCCTTGAAGGGGTTCTTGCCCTTCACGTTCGAGTACAGCAGCTCGTCGCGCTTCTGGTCCATGCCCAGGAAGATGGTGCGCAGCTCGGGGCCTTGCAGCACCTTGGACTTGCCGCTGCCATTGATGCGCTGCACGTCCTGCAGCGGCACCGGCTCGATCACGTCGACCTGGCCCGAGAGCAGCGCGGCCACGCGCGTGGCGTCGTTGCCGATCGGCGTGTACTCCACGTTCACCACGTTGCCTTCGATCTTGCCCCAGTAGCTGCCGTTGCGCTGGAACGTGGTCTTCACGTTGGGCTGGCGCTCGCGCAGGCGGAACGGACCGGTGCCGTTGGCGCGGAACGAGGCCGCGTTCTCGATGCCCTTGCGGCGGTCCACGGGACGCGTGGCCTGGTTCTCCTCGCTCCACTTCTTGCTCATGATGTAGAGCAGCGAGAGCACGTCGGGCAGGATGGGGAACGGCGTCTTGGTCTCGATGTCGACCACGTGGTCGTTGACCTTGCGCACTTCTTTCACGTCGTTGACGTAGCTCTTCATGTCCGAGCCCTCGCCCGCGGCACGCGCGAAGGTGAACAGCACGTCGTCGGCGGTGAACGGCGTGCCGTCGTGGAACTGCACACCCTTGCGCAGTTCGAAGCGCCACACCGTGGGCGAGGTCTGGCGCCAGCTCGTGGCCAGCCCGGGGATCACCTTGAGGTTGCGGTCGCGCGCCACCAGCGGCTCGTAGACGTTGCCCGTGACGCTCAGCTGCAGCGATTCGTTGAGCGAATGCGGGTCCATCGACAGGGCATCGCCCTGGTTGCCGATGCGCACGGTCTGTGCCGATGCCATGCCGACAGCGGTCATGGCCAGCAAGGCGGCGGCGGTTTGGGTGAAGGTCATGCGTCGCTCCTGACAGGGTTGGGTGAAACGGGTGTGTGACGGAGGGTGGGCTGCGCCGCTTCTTCGGCGAGCGGCATGCCCTGTTCGACAAGGCCGGCGTGCAGCGCCGCACCCAGCGGCAGCACGTCGTCGTTGAAGTCGTAGCGGCTGTTGTGCAGGAAGCAGGCGCCCACGCCGTTCTCGGCGCCCTGGCCCAGGCGCAGGTAGGCGCCGGGCTTGACCTGCAGCATGAAGGAAAAGTCTTCGGCGCCCATGCTCGGGTCCATGTTGCGGTCCACGTGCTCGTGGCCCACGAGCTTTTGTGCCACCTCCATCGCGAAGCGGGCTTCGTCGCGCGTGTTGATGGTGGCCGGGTAGATGCGTTCGTAGTGCAGGTGCGCCGACGCGCCCAGGCCCAGGGCCACGCCCGAGCACACCTCGTGCAGGCGCTTCTCGACCATGGCCTGCACCTCGGGGTTGAAGGTGCGCACCGTGCCCACGAGCCGCGCGGTGCCCGGGATCACGCTGAACGCGCCGGGATCGCCGGCCTGCATGGCGCACAGGCTGATCACCGCGCTGTCGATCGCGCGCACGTTGCGCGACACGATGGTCTGCACCGCCGTGATGATGTGGGCCGCGACCACCACCGGGTCGACCGTGGCATAGGGATGCGCGCCATGGCCACCCTTGCCCGTGATCTCGATGGTGATGCGGTCGGCCGCGGCCATCATGGGGCCGGGGTTGATGCCCACGGTGCCTGGGCGCATCTGCGGCCAGTTGTGCATGGCAAACACGGATTGCACCGGAAAGCGCTCGAACAGGCCGTCTTCGATCATGGCCTTGGCGCCCGCGAAGCCCTCCTCGCCGGGCTGGAAGATCAGCACCGCGGTGCCGTCGAAGTGGCGCGTCTCGGCGAGGTAGCGCGCGGCGCCCACCAGCATGGCCGTGTGCCCGTCGTGGCCGCAGCCGTGCATCATGCCGGGCTTGCTCGACTTCCAGGCGAAGTCGTTGTGCTCGGTCATGGGCAAGGCGTCCATGTCGGCGCGCAGGCCGATCATGCGGCCGCTGGCCGTGCTGCGGCCGCGCACCACCGCGACCACGCCGGTCTTGCCGATGCCGGTGTGGATCTCGTCCACGCCGCAGACCTTGAGCGACTCGACCACGCGCTGGCTGGTGTAGCGCTCCTCGAAGCCCAGTTCGGGATGCGCATGCAGGTCGCGGCGCAGCGCGGTGAGCTCAGGGTGGTAGGCCGCGATGTGCGCGAAGGCGCGGCCATGGGCCCGGATGCGCGAGGTGACGGCCATGTTCAGTGGCCTCCGGCCTTTTCGACGCGCAGCCGCGGGTCGACCGCGAAATAAAGCAGGTCGACGATCAGGTTGATCACCACGAAGATCAGCGCGATCAGGCACAGGTAGGCGGCCATCACCGGTATGTCGGCGAAGGTCACGGCCTGGATGAACAGCAGGCCCATGCCCGGCCACTGGAACACGGTCTCGGTGATGATCGCGAAGGCGATCAGGCCGCCAAGCTGCAGGCCGGTGATGGTCATCACCGGCACCAGCGTGTTCTTGAGCGCATGGCCGAAATGCACCGCGCGGTTGGTGAGGCCGCGTGCCCGCGCGAACTTGATGTAGTCGGTGCGCAGCACCTCGAGCATCTCGGCGCGCACCAGCCGCATGATCAGCGTGAGCTGGAAGATCGCCAGCGTGATCGCGGGCAGGGTGATGTGCAGCCAGCCCTTGGGCGTGAGCAGCCCGGTGCTCCACCAGCCCATCTGCACCACGTCGCCGCGGCCGAAGCTCGGGAACCAGCCCAGGTGGACCGCGAACACCAGGATCAGCAGGATGCCGATCAGGAAGGTGGGCAGCGACACGCCGAGCAGCGAGATCGTCATGAACACCTGGCTCATGAAGGTGCCGCGCTTGAGCGCCGCGTACACGCCCATGGGGATGCCCACCACCAGCGCGAGCACGGCGGCCACCAGGGCCAGCTCCAGCGTGGCCGGGAAACGCTCGGCAATCAGGCGCGAAACCTTGGCACCCTGGCGCAGGCTCAGGCCGAACTCGCCCTGCGCCGCGTTCATGAGGAAGTGCCAGAACTGGATGATGAAGGGCTTGTCCAGGCCGAGGTCGGCGCGCAGCGCGCGCACCTGCTCGGGCGTGGCGTCCTGGCCGAGCAGGAACACCACCGGATCACCGACGTACTGGAACAGCATGAAGGCGATCAGGGCCACGCTGACCATCACGATCAGAGCCTGCACCAGCCGCCGAAGTATGAAAGCGAACATCGGATGAAAAAACAAGAAAGGGTCGCGCCATACCTGGGGCGACCCTTTGCGGTCGGAAACGCGGTCAGTTTACCTTGATGAGACGCCAATCCAGGCGGTTGTCCGCGCGGTGCACCACGTCGATGTTCTTCTTCATGGCCCAGGGAATGATCTGGTTGTGCAGGGGCAGGTGCGACACGTCGGTGTTCGACAGCGCCAGCGCCTCGTTGAGCAGGCGGTTGCGGATCAGCGGATCGGTCTCGGTCTTGGCGCGATCGATGATCTGGTCCATCTTGGGGTTGCTGTAGCGGCCCACGTTGTAGTTGCCGTCACCGCCCTGGCCCACGCTGCGCACCAGCGACTGCAGGCTGTAGAGCGCGTCGAAGGTGGGCACGCCCCAGCCCAGCATGTAGATGCTGGCCTCGTAGCGCTGGATCATGGGGAAATACGTGGACAGCGGCAGCGTGCGCAGCTTGGCCTTCACGCCCACGCGCGCCCACATCGCGGTCACAGCCTGGCAGATCGCCTCGTCGTTGATGTAGCGGTTGTTCGGGCAGGCGAAGTCCACCTCGAAGCCGTCCTTGTAGCCGGCGTCGGCGAGCAGCTTCTGCGCGGCGGCCACGTCGAACGGGTAGCGCTGGTGCACCGACTCGCTCCAGCCCGCCACCTGTGGCGCCACCAGCGCGCCGGTGGGCTGGCCCAGGCCGCGCAGCGTGACGCGGGCGATGGCGTTCATGTCGATCGCCTGGTACAGCGCCTTGCGCACGCGCACATCCTTGAGCGGGTTCTTGCCCTTGATGTTGCTGCCCACGAGTTCGTCGCGGTGCTGGTCCATGCCGAAGAAGATGGTGCGGTTTTCCACCCCGTCGATCACCTTGAGGTTGCCGTCCTGGCGCAGGCGCGGCAGGTCTTGCGGGCTCGGGTCGAGCACGAAATCGACTTCCCCCGAGAGCAGCGCCGCCATGCGCGTGGCGGTGGCCTTCACGGGCGTGTACACGACCTCGTTCACGTTGCTGTCGCCGCTGCGGCCCCACCAGTTCGGGTTGCGCGTGAGCACCATCTTCTGATCCGGCGCCCATTCCTTGAGCATGAAGGGACCGGTGCCCATGGCGTTGCGGTGCGCGAAGTTCTCGTCCTGCGTCTTGATGTCCTTGGGCGCCACCGAGTTGTTCTTTTCGGCCCAGGCCTTGCTCATCATGCGCAGCTCGGTGAGCTGGTTCACCAGCACCGGGTTGGGGCCCTTGGTGAAGATGTCGATCGTGTTGTTGTTGACCTTGACGATGCGGTCGATGCCTTGCACGTAGGGCGTGAAGTTCGAGGTGGGCGCCATGGCGCGCTGCAGCGAGAACACCGCGTCGTCGGCCGTGAAGGCCGAGCCGTCGTGGAACTTCACACCCGTGCGCAGCGTGATGCGCAGCTGGGTCGGCGACACCTCGGTCCAGCCCGTGGCCAGCATCGGCTCGGGCTTGAAGGTGCGGCTGTTGTAGTACACGAGCGATTCATAGACCGAGGCATGGATGCCGTTGGCCAGCGCGTTGTTCTGCGAGTGGATGTCCCAGGTGGGGATGTCGCTGGCGCTGGTCCATTTGAAGGTCTTGCCCTGGGCCTGCACGGCGCCGGTCGTGATGGCCAGCGTGGCGGCCAGGATGACCGCGCGCAGCGGCGTGGAGATGGGTTTCATCGTTGACACCTGAAATAAGTGTGGGTGCCGGGACTATGCAACAAGCGTTCCTGCACCAGCGAGGGGAATTACCCGTAGGGCTCGCGCCGGGGAAATGGCCTCTTTGGCGCGGCGGTTTTGGGGTGCGGGTGTTTCCGCGCACCGACCGGCATCTCAAACAAGCTTGCTTTCTCCGTGATGAAATACGAATGCTTAAAGCCTATATTTCCAACGCCCGATCGTACGGATCGGGTTCTTCTGTCTTCAACCCAACCCACAGGGAGTGATCCATGAAACGCCAATTGATGGCCGTGCTGCTGTCGCTGTGCGCCGGCTTTGCCTTCGCCGCGGTCGACGTGAACAAGGCCAGCGCCACCGACCTCGACAGCATCAAAGGCATTGGTCCGGGCACGAGCGCCAAGATCATCGAACAGCGCAAAAGCGCACCATTCAAGAACTGGAACGACCTGATCGGGCGCGTGTCCGGCATCGGCGAAAAGCGCGCGGCCAAGCTGTCGCACCAAGGGCTCACGGTCAACGGCGAGGCCTACAAGCCAGCCGGTGCACCGGCACCGGCGAAGCCGAAGTCTTGAAGCCATAAAAAAACCGCCCGGCAAGCCGGGCGGTTTTTCATGCTTCGAACGCTTGGGGAAGCGATCAGAAGTTGTGCTGAACGCCCACGGCGTACAGGGTGTTCTTGGCTTCCAGACCGGTGCCGATGGCTTCGGCTTTGGTGCGGTTGAAGGCCAGGTACGTGAAGGTGCGCTTGGAGAGCGCGTACTTCAGACCAGCGCTGAAACCGGTGGTCTTGGTGAGGTCAACACCAGCCGACTCGGTCTTCGAACGGGCCAGGCCGAAACCGGCTTCGAGCGCGCCACCCAGGGGCACGTCCACACCGATGTTGTACTCGTTGGCCTTGACGTCGGCAGCAGCGCCGTCGGCCTTCACCTTGACCTGGTTGATGCCACCGATCAGCTTGGCCACGCCGAAGTCGTACGAGCCGTTCAGCAGGTTGTAGGTGGTCTTGCCGGTGGCGCCAGCGCCCGTCAGCAGGTTGGTGCTGCCCGGGGCCAGGTAGCCAGGAACCAGGCTGGCGTTCTTCTCGGACTGGTGAGCGAAACCAGCCACGATCGGGCCGTTGGCGTAGTTCAGGCTCAGGGACACCAGGCTGCTGGTACCGCCGGTCAGCGAAGCGGCCTTGTCTTCACCCAGCGAGTAGGCGATGGCACCCGAGAAACCACCGAAGTTCGGCGAGTTGTAGCGGATGGTGTTGTTGGGATTGTCTTCGTACGGCAGCCAGGTCGAGAAGGACGACGAGAAGTTCGCGTTGAACGTGTCGTTGGCCATCGAGCGGGTGTCGTCGTACGGGGTCCAGGGCTTGCCCAGCTGGACTTCACCGAAGCCACCCGACAGGCCGACCCACGACTGGCGGTCGAAGCGGAAGCCACCGGCGGTGCCGTTGTCCATGCCCAGGGCACCTTCCAGTTGGAAGTTGGCCTTCAGGCCACCGCCGAGGTCTTCGCTGCCTTTGAAGCCCAGGCGGCTGGTGTTGAAACCGCCGCTGTCCAGGCGCGAGGTGCTCACGGAGGGAGCGCCGGTCACGTCGGTCTTGGTGCGGCCAACCCACACGTCGGCCATGCCGTACAGGGTCACGCTGGACTGGGCCATGGCGGCGCCGCTGGCGGCCAGAACGGCCAGAGCGATCAGACTTTTCTTCATGGGGATTCCTTTTCCTTTGGAACGGTTGGGGAAACGTTTCACACGACTGAAACTGATCGGATGGTAGGCCACCCGCGCCACAGGTACAGGGTTAGCCCCTAGATTTTTCCCCAACGCATGCCCGATTGTTGCCATGGTGCAACGCATCATTGCTGCGGGCTGCGATTGCCCCTGTCGGGCAAGTTGGCCCGGACACGCCCATGAAAAAAGCCACCGCTTTCGCGGTGGCTTTTCAAGCTTCGAATACCAAGCGGGTCAAGCCCGCCAGGGATCAGAAGGAGTGGCGAACGCCGACTTCGAAGCCACGCGAGCTCTGGCCCGGGGTCACGGCGGCGCCGGTGGCACCGGCTTCGGCGCTCACGCTGAAGGCGGCACCGACCTTGTTGGAGATGCGCGAGTAGTTCGTGTACAGAGCGGTGCGCTTGCTCAGGCCGTACTCGTAGCCGATGGCAACCTGGTTGGCATCGCCAGCGAAGTTGTCATAGCTCGAACGGGTGTACGAAGCCTTGATCAGGCCAGGACCCACGGGGGCGGTCAGGCCGACCATCAGGTGCTTGACTTCCTGGTCCACACCGGCGTTGGTCTCGAACTTGCCGATCGTGTACTGAGCCATCGGCTTGATGAAGCCGAAGTCGTACGAAGCGCCCACGTTGGTGCGCTTGAACTTGTTCACGTTGGCGGCGGCGCTGCCTTCGGCGGCGGTGGCCAGGGCCACGCTCAGGGGACCCGCGTTGTACGTCAGGCGCAGGCCGGCATACTTGTTGGGATCGTTGTCGGTCTGGGTTTCCTTGAACGCGTACTGGAACTGGCCCTGGAAGCCAGAGATGTTCGGCGTGAAGTAAGCGATGGTGTTGTTCGCACGCACGACGGTGGTCGCGCCGCTGCCCAGGGCACCGAAGGTGTTGGTGGACGAACCCACGCCGTTCGTGCCGAACGGGTCGTACACGGTGTGGTTCCAGAAGGTCGGGGTGTAGTCACGGCCCAGGCGGACTTCACCGAAACCACCCGACAGGCTCACGGTGCTGCGGCGCTGGAAGGTCAGGCCAGCGGCGTTGCCGGTGTCGGGATCAAGGGCACCCTCGAGCCAGAAGCTGGCGCTCATGCCGCCACCCAGGTCTTCCACGCCACGGAAACCGATGCGGCTCGAAGCCGTGCCGTCCTGGCTCAGGGAGGACTGGCTCACGCCGCCTTGCTTCACGTTGCGCACGGCCACGTCCACGATACCGAACAGGGTCACCGACGACTGGGCCAGTGCAGCGCTGGAAGCTGCGACGGCAGCCAGAGCGATCAGGGTCTTTTTCATTGAGGAGTTCTCCAAGGTTGAGTTGACTGGCCAAGGGTCTATGGCCCTTGAGCCCACCTCCGTTGCGGGAAGCTGCGGGCATTGCAACAGAAAGCCACAGCACATTCCACGTTTACGGGGCGCCGATGCCGCCGGCATGCCCCGAATGTTGTTCGGTCACCACGAATTTCGGGCTATCCCTTAGCACCAAAGCACTCAGATGCGCCGCCCGCGAAACCGCTCGGCGCGCCGGGAAACCGTTCAAGTCGCGCTCGCGCCGTGGCAACATGCCATGACGCAACCGACGGAACTTCCACCATGTCCGCCTCCGACGCCCTGATCCACGCCGCCGACTCGGCGCTGCGCACCCTGTTCGTCAAACCCCATGCGAGCCAGCCCTGCCCCACCGTGCCCGAGCACCACGACGATGCGGCGTTGACGCCCGAGGAGCGGCACCTTTCCGGTGCGCTGATGCGCGTGAACCACGTGGGCGAAGTCTGTGCCCAGGCGCTGTACACGGCACAGGCCCTGGCCGCGCGCTGGCCCGTCGGCCCGAAACGCGGCGCCAGCGAAGCACTCGCTGCGAGACTGGAAGCGGCGGGCCGCGAAGAAACCGATCACCTGGCCTGGACCCAGGCCCGGCTCGAGGAGCTCGGCGCCGGGCCTTCACTGCTCAATCCGTTGTGGTACGCGGGCGCCTTCGGCCTCGGGCTGGTGGCCGGCGCCCTGGGGCGGGGCGCCAGCCTGGGTTTCGTGGTGGAAACCGAGCGCCAGGTCGAGGCCCATCTGGCCTCGCACATGGACCGGCTGCCCGCCCAGGACCATGCCTCACGCGCCATCGTGGCCCAGATGAAAGAAGACGAAGCCCGCCATGCGCGTGATGCCCAGCAGGCTGGCGCCACCGAACTGCCGCTGCCGGTGAGAGGCGCCATGCGCGCCATGGCCAAGGTGATGACCACCGTGGCGCACCGCATCTGAGCCGCGCCGCGCTGCGGCGCGGCGGGCGCTCAGGCTTCGATCAGGTCGAAGCCGGTGGTGATCTCGGCGGTCTTGCCCAGCATGATGCTGGCCGAGCAGTACTTCTCGTGGCTCATGGCGATCGCGCGCTCGACCGCCGCGGCCGGGATGCCCTTGCCGGTCACCGTGAACTGCATGTGGATCTTGGTAAACACCTTGGGATCGGTAGCCGCTCGCTCGCTGGTCAGTTTCACCGAACAGCCGCGCACGTCGTGGCGGCCCCGCTTGAGGATCAGCACCACGTCATAGGCGGTGCACCCGCCCGTGCCGGCCAGCACGGTTTCCATGGGCCGGGGGGCCAGATTGGCGCCGCCGTTCTCAGGCTTGGCGGCATCGGGCGCGCCGTCCATGGTCAGCACGTGGCCGCTGCCGGTCTCGGCCACGAAGCCCATGGCCGATCGGGTGCCGCTGGCGCCGGTCCAGGTGACGGTGCATTCCATGAAAACTCCGTGTGATCGCGCACACCAATTAGAGGTAGCGCTCTGAAAACAGGGGCAATGCGGCAAAGGTTGTTGCAATGCAGCATGCCAACGGTATACTCGCGGCATTGTATTGAAGGTTGTCTCCTCTACCCTCCACGGGTGGATTCAAACCCGGACCACGAACGTCGGTCCGGGTTTTTTTTGCCCATCGATATGATCGGCCGATGACATCGCCCCAGACGGCCCTCACCCCGGCCGACTACCTCAAGAAAATCCTGACCGCCCGGGTGTACGACGTGGCGGTGGAGTCCGACCTCGAGCCCGCGCGGGCGCTTTCGCGCCGTTTGCACAACACCGTGCTGCTCAAGCGCGAGGACCAGCAGCCGGTGTTCAGCTTCAAACTGCGCGGGGCCTACAACAAGATCGCGCACCTGCCGCCCGAGCAGCTCGCCAAGGGCGTGATCTGCGCGTCGGCGGGCAACCACGCCCAGGGCGTGGCCCTGAGCGCCAAGAAGCTGGGCATCCGCGCCGTGATCGTCATGCCGGTCACGACGCCCCAGGTGAAGATCGACGCGGTGCGCGGCTTCGGCGGCGAGGTGGTGCTGCACGGCGACAGCTACTCCGACGCCCACGGCCACGCGGTGGTGCTGCAGAAGAAGCAGGGCCTGACCTTCGTGCACCCCTTCGACGACCCCGACGTGATCGCGGGCCAGGGCACGATCGCGATGGAGATCCTGCGCCAGTTGCAGCGCCTGGGCTCCGACCGGCTCGACGCGGTGTTCGTGGCCATCGGCGGCGGCGGCCTGATCTCGGGCGTGGCCAACTACATCAAGGCGGTGCGCCCCGAGGTGAAGGTGATCGGCGTGCAGATGACCGACTCCGACGCCATGATGCGTTCGGTCGCCGAGCACCAGCGCGTGACGCTGCCCGACGTGGGCCTGTTCGCCGACGGCACCGCCGTGAAGCTGGTGGGCGAAGAAACCTTCCGCATCGCGCAAGACCTGGTCGACGACTACATCGCGGTCGACACCGACGCTGTCTGCGCCGCGATCAAGGACATCTTCGTGGACACGCGCAGCATCGTCGAGCCTTCGGGCGCGATGGCCGTCGCCGCGGTGAAGCAGTACGTGGCCCGCCACAAGACCAAGGGCCAGACCTACGCGGCCATCCTGTGCGGCGCCAACATGAACTTCGACCGCCTGCGCTTCGTCGCCGAGCGCGCCGAGGTGGGCGAAGAACGCGAGGCCCTGTTCGCCGTCACCATGCCCGAGGAGCGCGGCAGCTTCCGCCGCTTCTGCGAGCTGATCGGCGAGCTGCCCGGCAGCCCGCGCAGCGTGACCGAGTTCAACTACCGCATGCACGACGGGGCCCAGGCGCACGTGTTCGTGGGCCTGAGCACCACGGCCAAGGGCGAGTCGGGGAAGCTGGCGCAACAACTCATCCGCCACGGCTTCGAGACGCTGGACCTCACCCACAACGAACTGGCCAAGGAACACGTGCGCCACCTCGTGGGCGGCCCGTCGCCGCTGGCGCACGACGAGCGCCTGCTGCGCTTCGTGTTCCCCGAACGCCCCGGCGCCCTGCTGAAGTTCCTGAGCCTGATGCGCCCCTCCTGGAACATCAGCCTGTTCCACTACCGCAACCAGGGCGCCGACTACGGCCGCATCCTGGTGGGTTTGCAGGTGCCGGCCAAGGACGACAAGGCCTTCGCGAAGTTCCTCGACACGCTGGGCTACCCCTGTGTGGAAGAAACCGGCAACCCCGCCTACCGGCTCTTCCTGCGCAACTGAACGAACCGCCCCATGCCCTCGGCCCGCGACCCCGCGCTGACCCCGCTCAATGCCGCCCGGCCCCACGCCCCGGTGGAGGGGCTGCGCGTGCCCACGATCGCCGCCACGGCGGACGCCACGCTCGACCACACGCTGGCCCTGCGCATGCAGACGCCCGGGCACGACCTGTTCGCCCTGGGGCGCGTGCAGTCGCTCGCGCTGCAGCTGGCGCGCATCCAGAACGGCAGCCCGCTGCCCTTTGACCTGCTGGTCTTCGATGCGCCGCAACTCGTGGTGTTCGCAGCCGACCACGGACTGGCCGACGAGGGCATCAGCGACTGGCCGCAGTCCACCTCGCAACAGCACGTGGCGCAGCTGCTGTCGGGCGCGGCCCCGGCCAACGTGCTGGCGCGCCAGCACGGCTTCGACGTCACGGTGGTCGACGCCGGCCTGGCCGCGCCCATTCCGCCCGTCGCCCGCACCCGGCCCGCGGCGGTGCTGCAACCGCGCAAGATCGGCTACGGCACGCGCAATTGCCTGCTGGGCCCGGCCATGTCGCTGGTGCAGGCGGTCTCGGCCCTGCACGCCGGCATGGACGTGGTGCGCCACCTGCCCGGCACGGTGATCGCGCTCGGCGACATCGGCGTCGGCGGCATCGCCAGCGCGTCGCTGCTGCTGTCGCGCCTGTGCGGTGTGCCGGTGGTCGATGCCTTCCCGCGCGAAGACCCGGGTGCCACCTCGCTCGACGACACCCTGCACTGGCAGCGCGTGGACAAGCTGCAGGCCGCGTCGCAGCGGCACGCGCTCGCCATGTCGCCGATCCACGCGCTCGCGGCCTTCGGCGGCTTCGAGATCGCCATGCTGGCCGGCGCCATGCTGCAGGCCGCGAGCGAGCGCCGCATCGTGCTGGTCGACGGCTTCGTGGCCGGCGCCGCGGCGCTGGTCGCGCGGGGACTGCACCCCAACGTCGGTGATTACCTGGTGTACGCGCAGCGCTCGGCCGCGGCGCCGCACCGGCTGATGCTGATCCACCTGCGGGCGCACCCACTGCTCGACCTCGAACTCAACACCAACCAGGGCACGGGCGCGCTGCTCGCCTGGCCCCTGCTGCTCGCCGCGCAGGGCATGCTCGACGCCACCGCTTGAACGGCCCGGCCGCGCGCCGGCTGCCTCAGGAGCGGCCGCCCGGTGCTTCGGGCAGGCTCAGTTCGAACGGTTGGGCATTGCCGGGCGGCGCCAGCCGCACCGAGCGCCGCTGCACCGTGCGCAAGACCACATCGCCTTCGAGCGTGGCACCCACGCGGTAAGGCTTGGGCGGCTGGCCGTCGATCGCGATCAGCGCGGCACCACCGTCGCCGCCGTCGGCCACCACGCCCACCAGCTGGTAGCGCGAGGACAGCGGCGGCGGCGCCACCGGTGCGGTGACCGCGGCCACCTGGGGCGTGGCGCCCAGCACCCGCGCGAGGGCCGCGGGCTCGGGCGCTTCGGGCAGCTGGGCGGTGGTGGAAACGGGTGTGAGCGGCGAGCGACCCAGCACCTGCAGCGCCCAATAGCCTAGGCTGAGGCCGGCAGCGAGCCACAACAGACCAGCCGCCAGCGCCGGCCAGCGGCGCGGCGCGGCGCCGCTGGCCGCGCTTTCGCCGAGAAACACCGAGTGGCCGAAGCTTCGATCTGTTGCCATGACGGCGCATTATCATCGACCGACCCTCTATGTGGGCCTCTGCCCACGCGGCACCGGAGACGCGCTTGATTCGATTCCTTTCCCCCGCCCGGCAAGCCCTGCAGCGCGGTTTCACGCTCATCGAGCTGATGGTGGTGCTGGTCATCATCGGTGTGCTGGCCGCGCTCATCGTGCCCAACGTGCTCGACCGCACCGACGACGCGCGCATGACCGCCGCACGAACCGACGTCAACAACCTCATGCAGGCGCTCAAGCTGTACCGCCTCGACAACCAGCGCTACCCGAGCAACGAGCAGGGCCTGGCCGCGCTGGTGGCCAAGCCCACCGCCGCACCGCTGCCGCCCAACTGGCGCCGCTACCTCGACAAGCTGCCCAACGATCCCTGGGGCCGGCCCTACCAATACCTCAATCCCGGCGTGCACGGCGAGGTCGACGTGCTCTCGCTCGGCGCCGACGGCCAGGCCGGCGGCGAGGGCGCCAATGCCGACATCGGCAGCTGGCAATGAACCCGTCGGCCGGCTGACGGCCTGCTGAGCCCAAGCCCATGCGCCCCGCCCACCGAGGCTTCACGCTGCTGGAGATCATGGTGGTGGTGGCCATCGTGGCCCTGGCCACGGCCAGCGTCACGCTCGCGCTGCGCGACGACAGCGGCACCCGCCTCGAACGCGAGGCCATGCGCCTGTCGGCGCTGGTCGAATCGGCGCGCGCGCAGTCGCGCACCAGCGGCCTGCCCGTGGTCTGGCGCATCCGCCCCGACGGCTTCGAGTTCATCGGCCTGCCCCGCCCGCAGGAAGGCGTGCGCCCCGCCGGCGTCACCGACGGCCCGCAACGCTGGCTCAACGAAGGCACGGCCGCGCAGGTGGTGGCACCGCCCGGCGCCACCGGCCTGGTGCTCGGCCCCGAGCCGCTGATTCCCGCGCAGCGCGTGGCCATCGTGCTGGGTGAGCGCCGGCTCGTCATCGCCACCGACGGCCTCGGCCCCTTCGCCGTGGTGAACGAACCATGAAGCCCTGCCGCGGCTTCACGCTGATCGAGGTGCTGGTGGCGCTCGGGGTCGTGGCGCTCACCCTCACCGCCGGGCTGCAGGCCAGCGGCGCGCTAACCCGCAACGCCGAACGCCAGACCGAACAGTGGCTGGCCCAGCTCTGCGCCGAGAACGCGCTCACCGCGCTGCGGCTGCAGCGCCAGCTGCCCGGCACGGGCGACAGTGAGGTGGTGTGCGAACAGGCCAACCGCACGATGCTGGTGCGGCTGTCGGTGTCACCCACGCCCAACCCCAACTTCCGCCGGGTCGACGCCACCGTGGTGCAGGGCGCGACGCGCCTGCTCACACTGTCCACGGTGCAGGGCCGGTATTGACCATGAGCCCCCACACTTCGCGCTGCGTGTCGCCGTTGCCGCCCCGGCGCGCACGCGGCTTCACCCTGGTCGAACTGCTGGTGGCGCTGGTCATCCTGTCGACCATCGCCATCCTGAGCTGGCGCGCCATCGACGGCATGGGGCGCACGCAGGCGATCACGCAGTCGCGCGCCAACGAGTTGCTGCGCCTGCAATCGGCACTCGGCCAGTGGAACGCCGACCTCGACGCGCTGATCGACACGCGCGAGGTCAACCCGATCGACTTCAACGGCCAGGTGCTGCGGCTCACGCGCCGCGACCCGATGGAAACCGGCCTCGACAGCCGCGGCATCCGCGTGGTGGCCTGGGCCCTGCTGCCCGGTGCCGAAGGCCTGCGCTGGTCGCGCTGGCAATCGGGCCCGCTGCGCCAGCGCGACGAGCTCGCGCGCGCCTGGCAGCGCGCGAGCGAGTGGTCGGCCGGGCGGGTCAACCCCGGCGCCAGCGGCGACACCCTGGCCTCGCCCACGGCCGACAGCGCGATCGGCCTGGTGCGCGCCAGCGCCTGGCAGCTCTACTACCACCGCGGCGAGGCCTGGACCAACCCGCAGTCGGCCGCCGACACCGTGCCCGCCAGCGGCGACGGCTACGCGCCCAACGCCAACCTGCCCAACGGCGTGCGGCTGCAGCTCACGCTCGCGCCCGAGCTGCCGCTGCAGGGCACGCTGCTGCGCGATTGGGTGCGGCCCACGCTGGAGGCCGCGCCATGAGCGCCGGTGCGCGGACCCAGCGCGGCGCGGCCCTGCTGCTCGCCATGCTCACCGTCACCCTGGTGGCGGCGCTGGCGGCCAGCGCCGCCTGGCAGCAGTGGCGCGCGATCGAGATCGAACGCGCCGAGCGCCAGCGCGGCCAGGCGGCCTGGATCCTCGCGGGCGCGCTCGACTGGGCCCGCCTGATCCTGCGCGAGGACGCGCGCGGCAACCAGACCAGCGGCAACCCCGACCACCTGGGCGAACCCTGGGCGCTGCCGCTCGAAGAAGCCCGCCTCTCCAGCTTCCTCGCGGCCGACCGCGACAACAACGCCGACAGCGTGCTGCAGGCCTTCCTGTCGGGCGAGATGATCGACCTGCAGTCGCGCCTGAACTTCAACAACGTGATCCGGCGCGAGGGCAGCGGCAGCGCGCTCAAGGTGGAGCTGTCCGAGCCCGACCTGCAGGCCCTGCAACGGCTCTACGAGGGCCTGGGCCTGCCCCTGGGCGAACTGCAGGCGGCGGCCAACGAACTGCTCGCGAGCACGCGGCTGTCGCTCACCGACCCCCAGCCTTCGCGCACCGCGCTGCTGCCCACCAAGTTCTCGCAACTCGCGTGGCTGGGCATTTCACGCGAGAGCCTGGCGCGGCTCGAACCCCACCTCACCGTGCTGCCGCAGCGCACCACGCTCAACCTCAACACCGCGAGCGCCGAGGCCATCGCCGCTTCGTCGCCCGGGCTCGACCTGGCGCGCGCGCGCCGGCTCATCGCCGTGCGCGAGCGCACCCCCTTCCGCAGCCTGGCCGAGGCCGCGCGCGTGCTCGGGGCGAGCGAGGTGCCGCCGCTGTCCGACCAGTACCACGGCGTGCGCAGCGAGCATTTCGAGGTGCGCGGCCGGCTGCGGCTGGACGACACCATCATCGAAGAGCGCTCGCTCGTGGTGCGGCGCAACCTCGACGTGCGCATCGTCTGGCGCGAGCGCTTCACACGCCGTTGAAGCCGGGATGCAACGCCGCCCGGGCCTTTCCGGTCTTTTTGTCGTGATCCCTCCCTAGAATGGCCGGTCCCACTTCCTGAAATCCCCGCTGTGCTGATCGTCACGCCCGTCGACCCCCTCGCCAGTCCCGGCGCGGCCTCCACGCTGCTGCAGTGGGTGCGCAGCGCCGACGGCCAGCAGCCCGATGAACACGGCGAGTGCGCGATCGACCTGCTGCCGCGCGACGACGAGCTAGTGCTCGCGCTGCCGCCGCGCACGCTCACCTGGAACCGCATCAACCTGCCGCGCGTGAGCGGCCCGCGCCTGCGTGCCGCGCTCGACGGCCTGCTCGAAGACCGCGTGTTGTGCGACGTGGGCGAACTGCACCACGCCCTCGAGCCCGACGGCCGGCCGGGCCAGCCGGTCTGGGTCGCGAGCACCCACCGCGACCGCCTGCGCGCCTGGGTGCGCGCCCTCGAAAGCTCGGGCCGGCCGGTGGCGCGCATCGCGCCGCTCATGTGGCCCATGGTCGCGGCCGCCGCACCCTCGGCGCCCGGCAGCACGCGCAGCTTCGCCATGGACGCCCCCAGCCTCGTGCACTGGGCCCACATCGACGGCCAGCAGGCCTGGCTCGCGAGCGCCAGCCCGCTGGGCGTGAGCAGCGTGCCGCTGCTCGAAGGCGCGGGCGTGCCGCCGCTGTCGGCGCTCATTCCCGGCGCCGACGAAGGCCAGGACGACGCGCGCAGCCTCGATGTCTGGCTCGCCGACCCGCTGGTGGTCGAGCTCGCCACGCGCGTGCTGCAGCGCCATGTCGACCCGGTGCCGCCCGACCAATGGCTGCTGCGCGCGGGCCAGACCGACTGGAACCTCGCGCAGTTCGACCTCAGCCTGTCCTCCAACGCCCGCCGCAGCCAGCGCCTGCGCCGCGCCTGGCGCGAGTTCCGCGCCTCACCCGCCTGGCGCCCGGCGCGCTGGGGCCTGGCGGCGCTGCTGCTGGCGCAGCTCGTGGGCCTGAACCTCGTGGCCTGGCAGGAAGGCCGCAGCCTGCAGGCCAAGCAGGCCGCCGCGCGCGACACGCTCACGCGCACCTTCCCCAACGTCGGCCTGGTGATCGACCCGCCGGTGCAGATGCAGCGCGAGGTCGCGCGGCTGCAGCAGGCCAGCGGCCACCTGGCCGCGGGCGACCTCGAAACCCTGCTCGGCGCGATCGACCGCGCGGCCGGCCCCGAGGCCGTCACGCCCACGCGGCTGTCCTACGACGCCAACGGCCTGCGCCTGTCGGGCTGGCGCGCCGGCGACGACCAGGTGCGCGCGCTGCAGCAGGCGCTGCAGACCGCCGGCTGGCGCGCGCGCTACGACGGCGGCGAACTGTCGCTGCAAACGCCCCAACCCTGAACCATGGCCGCCAGCGACACCCCCTCCAAGACCCGCGGCCTGGCCGCCGTTTCGGCCTGGCTGGCCGGCCTGTCGGCGCGCGAGCGCCGGCTGGTGCTGATCGCCGCCGCCGTGCTCGGCCTGGGCCTGCTGTGGTGGGTGGCGATCGCGCCGGCCTGGCAGACCCTGCGCCAGGCGCCCGCGCGCCAGGCCGCCGCCGACGCCCAACTCGCGCGCATGCAGCAGTTTGCGCAACAGGCCGAAGCCTTGCGCGCGCAGTCGGCGGCCGCCGCGCCCAGCCGCGACGAAGCACTGCGCCAGCTCGAAGCCGCCAGCGCCACGCTGGGCGGCAGCGCCCAGGTGAGCGTGGTCGGCGACCGCGCCACCGTTGCGCTGCGCCAGGCCAGCCCCGTGGCGCTCGCGCAGTGGCTGCAGCAGGTGCGCAGCAACGCCCGCCTGCTGCCGGTCGAGTCGCAACTGAGCCGCGACGCCGCCTCGGGTGGCTGGACCGGCACCCTGGTGCTGGCCGGCCCGCCGCTGGCCACGGCCAACTGACCATGAACCCCACCGCCATCCAACGCCTGGCCCTCGCGGCCGCCGTGCTCGGCGCGCTGCTCGCGCTGCTGCTGTTCGCGCCCGCGCGCTGGCTGGCCGACGCCGTCACCCGCGCCAGCGGCGGCCAGGTGCAGCTGGTCAACGCCAGCGGCACGGTCTGGACCGGCCGCGCCGACCTGCTCTTCACCGGCGGCGAAGGCAGCCGCAGCACCAGCGCGCTGCCCGAAGGCCTGGCCTGGCGGCTGCGCCCGGCCTGGCATGGCGGGCCCGCGCTCGCGCTCGGCCTGCGCGCGCCGTGCTGCACGCCGCAACCGGTGCAGCTGCACCTGCGGCCCGGCATCGGCGAAACCCGGCTCGACATCGCCCCCTTCCAGGGCCGCCTGCCCGCGGGCCTGCTCGCGGGCCTGGGCACGCCCTGGAACACGCTGCGCCTCGAAGGCACGATCGCACTGCAAAGCCAGGGCCTGGGTCTGAGCCTGGTGAGCGGCCGCGCGCAGCTGTACGGCGGACTCGACATCGACGCGCTCGACCTGGCCTCGCGCCTGTCCAGCATCCGCCCCCTGGGCAGCTACCGCGCCCAGCTGCGCGCCGACGCCGACGGCCACACCGCGCGGCTCGAACTCCAGACCCTCAGCGGCGCCCTGCTGCTGCAGGGTCAGGGCGAATGGGTCGGCGGGCGGCTGCGCTTCGCGGGCGACGCCCAGGCCGCGCCGGGCAGCGAGCTCGCGCTGACCAACCTGCTCAACATCGTGGGCCGCCGCGACGGCCCGCGCTCGGTGATCACCATCGGGTGACCGCTGCCTGACCACCTCCCTATAGGATTGCGCCATGTCCGCCCTCACCCCCCTCGCCAGCCGCAGCAGCGCCCTCGCGCTGGCCTGCGCCATGGCGCTGAGTCTGCTGGGCACGCCCTCGGCCCAGGCCCAGCCCGCCGCCCGCAACAGCGAACCCGTCACGCTCAATTTCGTGGGCGCCGAGATCGAGGCCGTGGCCCGCACCATGGCCACCATCACCGGCCGCAGCGTGGTGGTCGACCCGCGCGTGCGCGGCACCATCAACCTGTCCACCGACCGCCCGGTGCCGCCCAACGCGGCGCTCAACCAGTTCGCGGCCGCGCTGCGCCTGCAGGGCTTCGCGCTGGTCGACACCGGCGGCCTCTACAAGATCGTGCCCGAGGCCGACGCCAAGCTGCAGGGCAACGTGGTCAACGCGGGCGCGCCCTCGGCCCTGCCCTCGTCGAACCAGGTCGTCACGCAGATCTTCCGGCTCAACCACGAGAACGCGAACAACCTGGTGCCGGTGCTGCGCCCGCTGATCCCGCCCAACAACACCATCAACGTCAACCCGGGCAACAACTCGCTGGTCATCACCGACTACGCCGAGAACCTGCAGCGCGTGGCGCGCATCATCTCGGCGCTCGACGTGCCGGGCGCGAGCGACATCGAGATCGTGCCGCTGCAGCACGCGGTGGCGGCCGACCTGGTGCCCATGATCCAGCGCCTGATCGACCCCGCGACCGCGGGCGCCGGCGGCGCTGCGGGCGCGGCCGACGCGAGCTACCGCACCACCATCATGGCCGACGCACGCAGCAACAGCCTGGTGCTGCGTGCGGCCAATCCGGCGCGGCTGGCGCTCGTGAAATCGCTCGTGGTGCGGCTCGACCAGCCCTCGGCCACCGCGCTCAGCGGCAACATCCACGTGGTCTACCTGAAGAACGCCGACGCGGTCTCCATGGCCACCACGCTGCGCGCCGCGCTGGCCGCGGCCGAATCGGGCGGTGGCGGCGGCGGTGCAGCCGGCGCCATCGGCTCCGCCTCGGCCGTCCGCGCCGCGCCGTCCACCATCAACCTCACGGCCAATGCCTCGGGCATGACGGCCTCGACCACGCCGGTCACGCCCAGCGCCCAGCCCTCCACCGGCGGCCAGATCCAGGCCGACCCGGCGACCAACTCGCTCATCATCACCGCGGCCGAGCCGGTCTACCGCCAGCTGCGCGCGGTGATCGACCAGCTCGACTCGCGCCGCGCCCAGGTCTACGTGGAAAGCCTGATCGCCGAGATCAACGACGACAAGGCCGCCGAGTTCGGCATCCAGTGGCAGGGCGCCTCGGGCAATTCGGGCGACCGCGTGATCGGCCTGCTCGGCACCAACTTCGGTGAGGGCGGCCGCAACATCATCAACCTCGCGCAGGGCGAGACGACGCCCGCGGCCGGCCTCAACATCGGCCTGGCGCGCCGCACCGGCGGCGTCTACGTGCTGGGCTTCCTCGCGCGCTTCCTGCAGGAGAACGGCGCCGGCAACGTGCTGTCCACCCCGAACCTGCTCACGCTCGACAACGAAGAGGCCAAGATCGTCATCGGCCAGAACGTGCCCTTCGTGACCGGCCAGTTCACCAACACCGGCGGCGGCAACAACGGCTCGGTCAACCCGTTCCAGACCATCGAGCGCAAGGACGTGGGCCTGACGCTGCGCGTGAAGCCGCAGATCAGCGAGAACGGCACCATCAAGATGACCATCTACCAGGAGGTCAGCAGCATCCTGCCCTCGTCGGTGGGCTCGAGCACCGGCCTGATCACCAACAAGCGCAGCATCGAGACCAACGTGCTCGTGAACGACGGCGCCATCGTGGTGCTCGGCGGCCTGCTGCAGGACGAGTTCGCCAACAACCAGCAGAAGGTGCCCGGCCTGGGCGACGTGCCCGTGCTGGGCGGCCTGTTCCGCAACGAAAGCCGCAGCCGCCGCAAGACCAACCTCATGGTGTTCCTGCGCCCCGTGGTGCTGCGCGACGAGCGCGACACCGCCAACCTCGCGCTCGACCGCTACGAGCAGATGCGCGCGGTGCAGCGCGACATCCAGCCCGCGCCGAGCAGCGTGCTGCAGATCAACCAGAGCCCGGTGCTGGGCGAGCAGCCCATGCCCTACCAGCGCCAGAACGCGCCGCGGCCACAGCTCGGCACCACCGAAGGCGCGCCCGGTGGCGTCACGTCCACGCCGGTGCCCGTTCCGGTGCAGCCCACGCCCACCCCGGCGCCCGCAGCCCCCGCGCCGGCCCCGGCCAGTCCGCGCCCCTGAGGCCCGCGCCGTGAAGTACCCGCTGCCCTACGCCTTCGCCCGCGAGCACCAGTGGCTGCTCGAGGAAGACGCGGGCACGCTCACCCTGATCGGCAGCCGCAGCGCCGCCAGCGACGCCGAGTCGCAGACGCGGCGCCTGTCGGCGCTGTCGGAGATCCTGCGCCAGCATCCGGTGGTCGACATGCGCTGGGAAGACGCCGAGGGCCTGCGCCAGCGCATCAGCGCCGCCTACTCGCAGGGCGAGTCGAGCGCCGCGGCGGTGGTCAGCGAAGTGCAGGGCGACGCCGACCTGAGCCGCATGATGCAGGAGCTGCCCGCGATCGAGGACCTGCTCGAGACCGCCGACGACGCCCCCATCATCCGCATGCTCAACGCCCTGCTCACGCAGGCCGCGCGCGACGGCGCGAGCGACATCCACATCGAGCCCTTCGAGCGCCACTCCAGCGTGCGCTTTCGCGTCGACGGCACGCTGCGCGAGGTGGTGCAACCCAACCGCGCGCTGCACGCGGCGCTGATCTCGCGCCTGAAGATCATGGCCGAGCTCGACATCTCCGAGAAACGCCTGCCGCAGGACGGCCGCATCAGCCTGCGCATCGGCACGCGCGCGGTCGACGTGCGCGTGTCCACCCTGCCCAGCGCGCACGGCGAGCGCGCGGTGCTGCGCCTGCTCGACAAGAGCGAGAGCAAGCTCAACCTCGAATCGGTGGGCATGCAGGGCGACGTGCTCGCACGCTTCGAGCGCCTGGTCACGCAGCCGCACGGCATCATCCTCGTCACCGGCCCCACGGGCTCGGGCAAGACCACCACGCTCTACGCCGCGCTGCAGCGGCTCGACGCCGGCACGCAGAACATCATGACGGTCGAAGACCCGATCGAATACGAGCTGCCCGGCATCGGCCAGACCCAGGTCAACCCGCGCATCGAGCTCACCTTCGCCAAGGCCCTGCGCGCCATCCTGCGCCAGGACCCGGACGTCATCATGATCGGCGAGATCCGCGACCACGAGACCGCGCAGATCGCGATCCAGGCCTCGCTCACCGGCCACCTGGTGCTGGCCACGCTGCACACCAACGACGCGGCCAGCGCCGTCACCCGCCTCACCGACATGGGCGTGGAGCCCTTCCTGCTCAGCAGTTCGCTGCTGGGCGTGCTCGCGCAGCGCCTGGTGCGAAAGCTCTGCGTGCACTGCCGCAAGCAGGACGCGCACGGCCGCTGGCACCCCGTGGGTTGCGCGCAATGCAACCACAGCGGCTACAAGGGCCGCACCGGCATCTACGAACTCATGGTGGCCGACGACGCCATCCGCACCCTGGTGCACAACCGCGCGGCCGAGAGCAAGCTCTTCGTGCAGGCCGAGAAGGCCGGCATGAAGACCATGCGCGAAGACGGCCAGCGGCTGATCGAGGCGGGCATCACCTCGGTCGAAGAGGTGATGTCTGTGACACGGGAATAAAGTGCCCGCCTACACCTTCGAAGCCCTCGACGCCGACGGCCAGACGCACAAGGGCCTGATCGACGCCGACACCGCGCGCGCCGCGCGCAGCCAGCTGCGCGCGCGCTCGCTCGTGCCGCTGGCGGTCGAACCCGCGAGCTCGGCCATCAACGACGGCGGCGGCAAAGGCCTCAACATCACGCTCTGGGGCGGCCGGGTGTTCAACGCCACCGCGCTGGGCGTTTGGACGCGCCAGCTCTCGGGTCTGGTGGCCGCGGGCATGCCGCTCGAACGCGCGCTCACCGCGCTCACCGACGAGGCCGAGAACGACAAGGTGCGCAACCTCGTGGCCACGCTGCGCGGCGAGGTCAATGCGGGCTCGGCGTTCGCGCGTGCGCTGTCGCAGTTCCCGCGCGAATTCCCGGCCAGCTACTGCGCCGTGGTCGCCGCGGGTGAACAGAGCGGCCAGCTCGGCACCGTGCTCGAACGCCTGGCCGACGACCTCGAGGCGCGCGAGGCGCTGCGCAACAAGCTGCTCGCCGCGGCGCTCTACCCGGCCATCGTCACGCTGGTGGCGATCGCCATCGTGGTCTTCCTTGTGAGCTACGTGGTGCCGCAGGTGGCCGGGGTGTTCGAGGGCAGCAAGCGCGCCCTGCCCTTCCTCACCGTGGTCATGCTGGGCCTGAGTGGCTTCGTGCGCCACTGGGGCTGGCTGGTGCTGCTGCTGGCGGTGGCCGGCTTCACCGGCCTGTGGTTCGCGCGCAAGCGCGACAGCGTGCGCCTGCGCATGGACACCGCGGTGCTGCAACTGCCCGTGATCGGGCGGCTGGCGCGCGGCTTCAACGCGGCGCGCTTCGCGGGCACGCTGGCCATGCTCGCGGGCGCGGGCGTGCCCATCCTGCGCGCGCTGCAGACCGCGGCCGAAACGCTCAACAACCGCGCGCTGCGCGAAGACGCGCTCGACGCCCTGGTGCGCGTGCGCGAGGGCGCGCCGCTGGCCTCGGCGCTCGCGGCCAAGAAGCGCTTTCCCCCGCTGCTGAGCATGTTCGCGCGCCTGGGCGAGCAGACCGGCCAGCTGCCGCCCATGCTGCAGCGCGCGGCCGACCAGCTCGCCGCCGAGGTGCAGCGCCGCGCCATGTCGCTGGCCACGGTGCTCGAGCCGCTGCTCATCGTGGGCATGGGCCTGGTGGTCATGCTGATCGTGCTCGCGGTGCTGCTGCCCATCATCCAACTGAACACCCTGGTCACCTGATCCCATGGCAGTCACGCTCGACGGCAAGCTCGTCGTCGCCATCTCTTCGCGCGCCCTGTTCGACTTCGAAGAGGAGAACCGGGTTTTCGAAGGCGGCGACGACAAGGCCTACATGCGCCTGCAGCTTGAGCGCCTCGACCAGCCCGCCGCGCCCGGCGTGGCCTTCTCGCTGGTGCACAAGCTGCTCGCCTTCAACGACGCCCAGGCCCAGCGCGTGGAGGTGGTGATCCTCTCGCGCAACGACCCGGTCTCGGGCATGCGCGTGTTCCGCTCGGCCCAGCACTACGGCCTGCCGATCCAGCGCGGCAGCTTCACGCGCGGCCAGCCGCCCTGGCGCTACCTGCGCCCGCTGCGCGCCAACCTCTTCCTCTCGGCCCACCTGGCCGACGTGCGCGCCGCGCTCGACGCCGGCGTGCCCGCGGCCCAGGTTTACCCCACCTCGGTGCGCGCCAGCGACGCCCACCCGACCGAGGTGCGCATCGCCTTCGACGGCGACGCCGTGCTGTTCTCCGACGAGGCCGAGCGTGTCTACCAGGCGCAGGGCCTGTCGGCCTTCCAGACCCACGAGGCGAGCAAGGCCGCCACGCCGCTCGAAGGCGGGCCGTTCAAGCCCCTGCTCGAAGCCCTGCACCGCCTGCAGAGCGAAGGCACGCCGCTGATGCGCGTGCGCACCGCGCTGGTCACGGCGCGCAGCGCGCCTGCGCACGAACGCGCGATCCGCACGCTCATGAACTGGAACATCGAGGTCGACGAGGCCATGTTCCTCGGTGGCCTGCCCAAGGGCGAGTTCCTGCGCGAGTTCGAGCCCGACTTCTTCTTCGACGACCAGACCGGCCACATCGAATCCGCGGCGCGCCATGTGCCCGCGGGCCACGTGGCCTCGGGCATCTCCAACACCTGACGCCGACCGCCATGCCCCACGCGCCCGCCCCGCTGCCCTCGTCGACCCGGGTGGCGGCCGGCCGCGGCAGGCTCACCGAGCTGCACATCCACAACCGCCACGCGCGGGCCGTGGTCGCGCTGCAGGGCGCGCAGCTGCTGTCGTTCCAGCCGCACGGCGAACCCGACTGGCTGTACCTGAGCCCCAACGCGGTGTTCGCGCCCGGCCGGCCCGTGCGCGGCGGCGTGCCGGTGTGCTGGCCCTGGTTCGGCCCCGACCCGCAGGGCCTGGGCCGGCCGGCGCACGGCTTTGCGCGCCAGTCGCCCTGGGTGCTGCGCCACGCGCTCGACGAGGGCGACGGCTGCACCCTGCTCGAACTCGAGCTCACCGACGACGCGGCCACGCGCGCGCTCTGGCCGCACCGATTCCGCCTGCGGCTCGAAATCCGCGTCGGCGACACGCTCGCGCTGGCGCTCACCACACGCAACCTCGGCGACACCCACCTCACGCTCACCCAGGCGCTGCACAGCTACTTCGCGCTCGATCGCATCGAGGGTGCGCGCGTGCACGGCCTCGACGGCCTGGGCTTCATCGACCAGGTGCCGGGCGCGAACCCGCAGGGCGCGCCCGCGCCCGGCCCGCTGACCTTCGCGGGCCGGCTCGACCGCATCTACCCGAACGCGCCCACGCGGCTGCAGCTCGAAGGCGCCGCGGGCGGCGGCCGGCTCACGCTCGACAGCGAGGGCAGCCGCAGCGCCGTGGTGTGGAACCCGGGCGCCGAGCTCGCCGCCGGCATGGCCGACCTCGGGCCGGGCGAACACAGCCGTTTCGTGTGCGTGGAAACCGCCAACGCGGGCGACGACGTGGTCACGCTCGCACCCGGCGCCGAACACCGGCTCGCGCTCGCCATCGCGCGCACCACCGAACCCAGCCACCGGAGTCCCCCATGAGCGTTCGCGAGAAACTGCAGGCCTTCAGCGCCTTCGCGGGCAAGGCCTGGCGCCTGTCCCGGCCCTATTTCCATTCCGACGAGAAGTGGAAAGCGCGCGGCCTGCTCGCGGCCATCGTCGCGCTCAATCTCGGCGCGGTGTACATGCTGGTGCTGCTCAACGACTGGAACCGCGTGTTCTACGACGCCCTGCAGAACAAGGACGCCGCGGTGTTCTGGCGCGAGCTCGGCCGCTTCACCTACCTGGCCTTCGCCTTCATCATCATCGCCGTCTACCGCTTCTACCTCACGCAGCTGCTCGAGATGCGCTGGCGCTCGTGGATGACGCGCCACTACCTCGACCGCTGGCTGCAGGACCACCGCTTCTACCGCATGGAGCTCGCGCGCTACGCGCGCGGCACCGACGCGCCGCCCGACAACCCGGACCAGCGCATCGCCGAAGACATGAACCTGTTCACCAGCTACACGGTGAGCCTGTCCATGGGCCTGCTCAACGCCGTGGTCACGCTGATGAGCTTCATCGGCATCCTGTGGTCGCTCTCGGGCAGCTTCGGTTTCAGCTTCCAGGGCCGCGCCTGGGACATCCCGGGCTTCATGGTCTGGATGGCGGTGCTCTACTGCGTCGTGGGCAGCGTCATCACCCACTACCTGGGCCGGGCGCAGATCCCGCTCAACTTCAAGCAGCAGCGCTACGAGGCCGACTTCCGCCACCACCTGGTGCGGGTGCGCGAATACAGTGAATCCATCGCGCTCGACCGGGGCGAGGCCGTCGAGCGCCGCCAGCTCGGCCTGCGCTTCGGCGAGGTGCTGGCCAACTACCTCCGGCTGCTCAACGCGCAAAAGCGCCTCACCTGGTTCACCTCGGGCTTCGGCCAGGCCGCGGTGGTGTTCCCCTTCATCGTCGCCGCGCCGCGCTTCTTCAGCGGCGCCATCCAGCTCGGCGAACTCATGCAGATCGCCTCGGCCTTCGGCCGCGTGCAGGACTCGCTCTCGTGGTTCGTGGACAACTACAGCACCCTGGCCACCTGGCGCGCCACCACCGACCGCATCACCAGCTTCGAAGACAGCTTCGCCGCGCTGCAGGCCGATGACGACGCCACGGCGAACATCCGCCACGGCGCCGACGCGATCGCCATCGACGCCATGGACCTGGCGCTGCCCGGGGGCGTGGCGCTGCTCGGGGTGCAGGGCATGCGCATCGCCGCGGGCGACACGCTGCTGCTCAAGGGCCCCTCGGGCAGCGGCAAGTCCACGCTGCTGCGCGGCCTTGCGGGCATCTGGCCCTGGGCGCGGCGCCGCTTGCGCCTGCCCGACGACTTCGAGGCCCGCGCCATGTTCCTGCCGCAGCGGCCCTACTTCCCCAACGGCCCGCTGCGCGACGCCCTGGCCTACCCCGAGCCGGCCGAACGCTACAGCGACGAACAGCTGCGCGGCGCGCTCGAGCAGGCCCTGCTGCCCGCGCTGGCCGACCGCCTCGACGAGCACGACGCCTGGGGCCAGAAGCTCTCGGGCGGCGAGCAACAGCGCCTGGCGATCGCGCGCGCGCTGCTCAAGCGGCCGCGCTGGCTGTTCGTGGACGAGGCCACCAGCGCACTCGACGAAGCCGCCGAGGCCACGCTCTACGAGCGCCTGCGCGCGCTGGTGGCAGCACAGAACGGCGCGCTGGTGTCCATCGCGCACCGGCCCGGGGTGGCGGCCTGGCACGCGCAGCAATGGCAGTGGGTGCCCGGTGACCCGAGCGGGCCGAGATACCGGGTCGTGGTGCCCTGACGCGGGCGGAACGCCGCCCGGGTGCGGGTTACTGAGCCGGGGTACTCCATCACCCCGACCCGCCCGGCGGGTTTCCTCCGCATGCAACGCCTGTCTCACTCACGATCGCCCTCTCCCTCGCGCCAGCCCACGGGCCCGGGCGGGGCACACGGCACCACCCTGCCCAGCGCCAAACCCGACCTGCTCACGCGCTGGCGCTTCGATCCCGTCTGCCACACGGTGCTGGATGCCACGGGCCTGTCCATCAGTCCCGCGATCTTCAGCGGCCCCGCGGTGGCGGATTCGGACATTGCCCAACTCGCCAACGAAGCGCATCGCTACATCAGCACGCCCCCGCTGCTGTGCCCGCTGCGCTTCGACGCCAGCCGCCACGTGAAGCAGGAGCTGGACGGCCAGTGGGCGCCCGATGCCACCGCCATCTGCGCCGACCCCCGCCTCGACGCAGCCGACCAACGCGAGGTGTTCCGCTGGGCCCGGGCCCACGCCGCGCCCGCCGACGACGCGATCGCGCAACGGCGTTCCGAGCGGCTCCTGAACTGCCTCACCCTGGGCGGCGGCATGGTGTTCGCGGTGGTGATCTTCGTGGGCATCGTGGCGGCGCTGGGCCAGCACAACGACCGCGCGCCCGCAGGGCACTACCAGTTCATCAACCGGACCGAGGCGCAGGCGCTGCTCGACGAACTGCGCGCACTCGCACCCGACCACCGGCTCGCGAACGCCACGCTCGACAACTACGCCGACTGGTTCGACGCCCTGCCCGCAGACTGGCGCATGAAGGCGCCCCTGCACACCGTGGACGGCGCCTTCGCGCAGTGGATCGCCAACGCCGCGCCCGCCCTGGCCGACGTGCGCGAAGCCCTGTGGCTGCTGGCGCTGGGCATCGCCCTGCAGTTCGCGTGGCCGGGCTGAGCGCCGCGGCGCTCAGGCGCGCGCGATGAGCCGCGCCACCTCGGCCAGCGCCTGCTCGCGCTGTTCGGCGGGCGCCTCGCTGTCGGCCAGGTAGGCGCTCACCAGCAGCGGCGCGCGGCCGCGCGGCGGCCACACGATGCCCGCGTCGTTCGCGCTGCGGCCGGCGGTGCCGGTCTTCTCACCCACGCCCCAGTCGGGTGGCA
>NZ_CP049989.1:4005000-4007500 GCF_011388215.1 Hydrogenophaga crocea | reverse complement strand
TCTCATCTTGGAACGAGTTTCCCGCTTAGATGCTTTCAGCGGTTATCTCTTCCGCACTTAGCTACCCGGCAATGCCACTGGCGTGACAACCGGTACACCAGAGGTGCGTCCACTCCGGTCCTCTCGTACTAGGAGCAGGCTTCCTCAAATCTGCAGCGCCCACGGAAGATAGGGACCAAACTGTCTCACGACGTTTTAAACCCAGCTCACGTACCTCTTTAAATGGCGAACAGCCATACCCTTGGGACCGGCTACAGCCCCAGGATGAGATGAGCCGACATCGAGGTGCCAAACACCGCCGTCGATATGAACTCTTGGGCGGTATCAGCCTGTTATCCCCAGAGTACCTTTTATCCGTTGAGCGATGGCCCTTCCATACAGAACCACCGGATCACTATGTCCTGCTTTCGCATCTGCTCGACTTGTCAGTCTCGCAGTTAAGCACGCTTATGCCATTGCACTATTAGCACGATGTCCGACCGTACCTAGCGTACCTTCGAACTCCTCCGTTACGCTTTGGGAGGAGACCGCCCCAGTCAAACTGCCTACCATGCACTGTCCCCGACCCGGATCACGGGCCTAGGTTAGAACCTCAAACACACCAGGGTGGTATTTCAACGTTGGCTCCACCTGATCTAGCGACCAGGCTTCAAAGCCTCCCACCTATCCTACACAGATCTGTTCAAAGTCCAATACAAAGCTACAGTAAAGGTTCATGGGGTCTTTCCGTCTTTCCGCGGGGAGATTGCATCATCACAAACATTTCAACTTCGCTGAGTCTCGGGAGGAGACAGTGTGGCCATCGTTACGCCATTCGTGCAGGTCGGAACTTACCCGACAAGGAATTTCGCTACCTTAGGACCGTTATAGTTACGGCCGCCGTTTACTGGGACTTCGATCAAGAGCTTGCACCCCATCAATTAATCTTCCAGCACCGGGCAGGCGTCACACCCTATACGTCCACTTTCGTGTTTGCAGAGTGCTGTGTTTTTAATAAACAGTCGCAGCCACCTATTTTTTGCAACCCATTCGTGCTTCGATGTTCTCTACACACTACTAGGGCACACCTTCTTCCGAAGTTACGGTGTCAATTTGCCGAGTTCCTTCTCCCGAGTTCTCTCAAGCGCCTTAGAATACTCATCTCGCGCACCAGTGTCGGTTTGCGGTACGGTCGATCACAAGCTGAAGCTTAGTGGCTTTTCCTGGGACCCCTTTCAGTTACTTCGCGAGCAAGCTCGCTCGATCGACAGCCTCGGTATATGCGCGCCGGATTTGCCTAACGCGCGCCTACATCTGCCTAAACCGGGACATCCAACACCCGGATAACTTATTAAGATCCGTCCCCACATCGCACTTGTGATCGGTGCAGGAATATTGACCTGCTTGCCATCAGCTACGCATCTCTGCCTCGCCTTAGGGGCCGACTCACCCTACGCCGATGAACGTTGCGTAGGAAACCTTGCGCTTACGGCGAGCGGGCTTTTCACCCGCTTTAACGCTACTCATGTCAGCATTCGCACTTCTGATACCTCCAGCAGCCTTTACAAGCCACCTTCACAGGCTTACAGAACGCTCTCCTACCACTCGCCATTGCTGGCGAATCCGCAGCTTCGGTAACTGGCTTGAGCCCCGTTACATCTTCCGCGCAGGACGACTCGATCAGTGAGCTATTACGCTTTCTTTAAATGATGGCTGCTTCTAAGCCAACATCCTGACTGTTTTAGCCTTCCCACTTCGTTTCCCACTTAGCCAATTTTAGGGACCTTAGCTGGCGGTCTGGGTTGTTTCCCTCTTGAGTCCGGACGTTAGCACCCGGTGCTCTGTCTCCCAAGCTGTACTCATCGGTATTCGGAGTTTGCCTTGGTTTGGTAAGTCGCCATGACCCCCTAGCCAAAACAGTGCTCTACCCCCGACGGTAATACTTGAGGCACTACCTAAATAGTTTTCGGAGAGAACCAGCTATTTCCAGGTTTGTTTAGCCTTTCACCCCTATCCACAGCTCATCCGCCAGTTTTGCAACACTGGTCGGTTCGGACCTCCAGTACCTGTTACGGCACCTTCATCCTGGCCATGGATAGATCACCTGGTTTCGGGTCTACACCCAGCGACTGAATCGCCCTATTCGGACTCGGTTTCCCTGCGCCTACCCTATTCGGTTAAGCTTGCCACTGAATGTAAGTCGCTGACCCATTATACAAAAGGTACGCCGTCACCCTTGCGGGCTCCGACTTTTTGTAAGCATGCGGTTTCAGGATCTATTTCACTCCCCTCCCGGGGTTCTTTTCGCCTTTCCCTCACGGTACTTGTTCACTATCGGTCGATGATGAGTATTTAGCCTTGGAGGATGGTCCCCCCATCTTCAGACAGGATTTCACGTGTCCCGCCCTACTTTTCGCAAGCTCAGTACCACACAGGTCTTTTCGCGTACGGGGCTATCACCCACTATGGCCGCCCTTTCCAAAGCGTTCCGCTAAGTCTTGTGCTATCACTTGCAGGCTTC
>NZ_CP049989.1:3900000-4002500 GCF_011388215.1 Hydrogenophaga crocea | reverse complement strand
AACGGAATTGAAGTGAACTTCACTTCAGTTCTCATGAGCGTTTAAAGTCCATAAGACTCGACTCATCAGAGTCAAGAGCCCTCGCCTTCAAACGCCCACGCTTATCGGCTGTATCTTGTTAACGATCCAACTGCCAAAACAACACAGCACTTACTGTCTTGTCTTCTTGCTCCGCCGCGATCAGCAGAGCCTCGCATTATGACACAGATTTTGGCGGTCTGTCAAAAAACTTGAAAGTTTTTTGTGGCCGCTTCGTCTGAAGCGATCCGCTGAGCTGCTCCTTGAAACAAGGCGCTGTGTTCAGCGGAGCCTCCCAGTATACGTCAGATTTTTGGCCCGGGTCAACACTCGCAGGAAAAAATCTGTCCGCCCTCGATAATCGACCCAAGGCCGCCCCTAGGGCGGCCTGCACATGTCTCTCTATATAAGGGCTCACGGCAAGCAATGGCACTCATCACGCTGCAGGACGCACAACTGGCCTACGGGCACTGGCCACTGCTGGACCATGCAGACTTCTCTCTTGAGCCCAAGGAGCGCGTGGGCCTGATCGGCCGCAACGGCGCTGGAAAGTCGTCGCTGCTGCGCATCCTGGGTGGCCTGGAACGGCCCGATGATGGCGCGCTCCAGGTACAGGGCGGGGTGCGGGTGACCTATGTGCCCCAGGAACCGGCGCTGTCCGAGGAGGACACCGTATTCACCGCAGCCAGCGCCGGGCTCAAAGATGCCATCCTGGCCCGCGAGCAGTTCGAACGCGGCGGCGACGGGGCCGATCTGCACCAGCTGCAGGCGCGCATTGAAGCGCTGGATGCCTGGAACTGGGAAAGCCGGGTGTCGGAGACCCTGGACCGTCTGCACCTTGATCCGCAGCTTCGCATCGGCGCGCTCTCGGGCGGCAACCGCAAGCGCGTGGCGTTGGCGCAGGCACTGGTGAGCCGGCCCGACGTGCTCCTGCTGGACGAGCCCACCAACCACCTCGACCTCGACAGCATCACCTGGCTGGAAGACCTGCTGCTGGATTTCCCGGGCAGCGTGGTGGTCATCAGCCACGACCGGGCCTTTCTCGATCGCGTGACCACCCGCATCGTCGAACTCGACCGCGGCCGCCTGCTCAGTTTCCCGGGCAACTTTGCGCAGTACCAGGTGCTGAAGGAGTCACAGCTCGCGCAGGAGGCGGTGATCAGCGCCAAGGCGGACAAGCTGCTGGCCCAGGAAGAGGTCTGGATCCGCAAAGGCGTGGAGGCGCGCCGCACGCGCGCCCAGGGCCGCATCGTGCGCCTGGAACGGCTGCGCGAGCAGCGCGCCAGCCGCCGCGACGCCGTGGGCCGCGTCAAGCTGGAGATCGACAGCGGCTCGGCGAGCGGCAAGATCGTCTCTGAACTGCAGGGGGTGAGCAAATCGTTCGCCCTGCCCGACGGCGGCCACAAGACGGTCGTTCGGGACTTTTCAGCCACCATCCTGCGCGGCGACAAGATCGGCCTCATCGGCCCCAATGGCGCCGGCAAGACCACCCTGCTCAAACTCATCCTGGGCGAACTGGCGCCCGACAGCGGCAGCGTGCGCCAGGGCAGCCGCGTCCAGGTGGCCTATTTCGACCAGATGCGCGAGCAGGTGAACCTGGACGCCACGCTCGAGGACTTCATCAGCCCGGGCAGCGAATGGATCGAGATCGGTGAGAAGCGCACGCACGTGAAAAGCTACCTGAGCGACTTCCTGTTCTCACCGGCGCGCGCGAACGCACCGGTGCGGACCTTGTCGGGTGGCGAGCGCAACCGGCTGTTGCTGGCCCGCCTGTTCGCACGCCCGGCGAACGTGCTTGTGCTCGACGAGCCCACGAACGACCTTGATATCGACACGCTGGAGCTGCTCGAGGAGCTGCTGCAGCAATACGACGGCACCGTGTTCCTGGTCAGCCACGACCGCCGCTTTCTGGACAACGTGGTGACCAGCACGCTGGTGGCCGAGGGCGAAGGCCGCTGGCGCGAGTACGTGGGCGACGTGCAGGACTGGCTCACCCAGTCGGCCCGCGCGGCCGCGAGCGCCCCTGCGGCGCCCGTGGCCAAGTCCGCGGCTCGACCCGCCGCCCCCGCGCCGGCCGAGGCCGCGCCGTCCCGGCGCAAGCTGAGCTACAAGGAGCAGCGCGAGTGGGACGCGCTGCCCGGTCAGATCGCGGCGCTCGAGGCCGAGCAGGCCGCGCTGTCGGCCGAACTCGGCGATGGCAGCCTGTACGCCAGCCATCCGGCGCGCGCCGCCGAGATCGCCGAGCGCCTGGTGGCGGTGGAAGAGGCCTGGATGGCCGCGCTCGAACGCCAGGAAGCACTGGGCGTGCGCTGACGCCGCGGCTCAGGCCTCGGCCACGCGGCGCGAGAACACGCGCCAGAAGGCTGCGTCCTGGGCGGTGGCGAAGTTGATGCGCATCAGCGTGCTTGGCTGGCGCACGGCGTGGAACAGGCCGCCGGGCGCGATCAGGTAGCCATCGTCGATCAGCCGCTGCGCCAGCGCATCGGTGTCCACGCCGGTGTCGAGCCATCCGAACAGGCCCATGGGCTCGGCCACGAAGCGGCAGCCGGCCGCCATCGCCAGCTTGACGCTGCGCGCGCGGGCGCCGTCGAGCCGCGCGCGGATGCGCTCGGCGTGCCGGCGCAACTGCCCTTGTTCGATGCAATGGGCCAACGCCTTTTCGAGCAGGGCCGGCGTGGTCAGCGTGCTGAGCAGCTTGGTGTCGAGCAGCGGCTCCACCAGGCCAGGCGGCGCGGCCATGAAGCCGATGCGCCAGTTGGGCGCCAGGATCTTCGCAAAGCCGCTCACGTAGATCGTGCGCTGCAGGCCATCGAGCGCACACAGCCGCGTGGCGTGTTCGGGCGCGATGTGGCCGTAGGTATCGTCTTCGACGATGTGAAAGCCGAAGCGCTGCGCGAGCTGCAGCAGGCGGTGCGCGCTGCCGGGCGACAGGCTGTAGCCGGTCGGGTTGTGCAGCACGCTCACGCTCACAAACAGCTTGGGCCGGTGCGCCTCGGCCAGCCGCTCCATCACACCCAGGTCGGGGCCTTCGGGGCCGCGCGGCACGGGCAGCACGCGCATGCCGAGCGCGGTCAGGCGCGCGAACTCCACCGACCACCCCGGCTCTTCCACCAGCACCGGGTCGCCCGGGCGCAGCAGCGTGCGGCTCACGATGTCGAGCGCGTGCGTGGCGCCGACCGTGGTGATGATCTGCTCGGCGCCCGCATTCACGTTGATGGACGCGAGCTTTTGCGCCAGCACACGCCGCAGCCCGTGATCGCCCATGGGCTCACCGTAGTGCAAGGACGCGTCGTTGAGGGCCCGCGTGGCGACCACGCGGCGCACCGCGGCGGGCATGAACTCCGACTCCAGCCAATCGGGCGGGAAGGCGCCCATGCCGGGCTGGGGCTTGTCGCTCACGCGGTGGAACATGCCGCGGATCAGCGCCGTCGCATTGATCGGCCCCATGTTCTGCGGTGCGGCCGAGGGGCTGCGCGCATCGGTCCGCGGCGACACGGCCTCGCGCACGAAAAAGCCGCGCTGCTTGCGCGCCTGCACCAGGCCTTGCGCCAGCAGCAGGTCGTAGGCGGCCACCACGGTGGACGGGCTCACCCCATGCAGCCGCGCACATTCGCGCACCGAGGGCAGCCGCGCGCCAGGCGCCAGCAGCCGCTGCCGGATGCGTTCGGCGTAGCGCTCGGCCAGTTGTTCGGTGAGCGACTGTGTCGCGCTCTTCATGAGCATGGGAAGCCCTCGGCTGTATGGACGGCACGGGCAGTACAGATTCACATCTGAGCCGGTGAACTGTATTGCTTGTGTATTGATGGGCAAGGGTACATTGATCGCCCCGACACCGCCAGCCCCCATGTCCGCCACCGAACTGACCGCCCTGCTGCTCTTCTGCACCGCGATGAGCTTTTCGCCCGGGCCCAACACCACGCTGTCCACCGCGCTCGCGGCCAACTTCGGTCTGCGGCGCGCGCTGCGCTTCTGCCTGGCCGTGCCCACGGGCTGGACCCTGCTCATGCTCGTCACCGGCCTCGGCCTGGGCGCCCTCATCACCGGCGTGCCGCTGTTGCGCTGGGCGGTCAAGCTGGGGGGTGTCGCCTACATGCTGTGGCTGGCCTGGCAGCTGGCCCGGGCAGGCAGCCTGGCGCAGGCCGACCCGGCGCGGCTGCAGGTGGGCTTCTGGCAGGGGGTGGGCCTGCAGTTCCTCAACATCAAGGCCTGGATGCTCGCGCTCACGCTCAGCGCCGGCTGGGTGGTCAGCGCCGCCGGCGCGCCCGCGCCCAACCCGGGCGAGCGGCTGCTGCTGGTCTGCCTGGTGATGGTGCTGTTCGCCTTCTCGAGCAACTTCGCCTACGCGCTCATCGGCTCGCTGCTGCGTGCCTGGCTGGCGCAGGGCCGGCGGCTGTTGTGGTTCAACCGCGTGCTGGCCGCCGTGCTCGTGGCCACCGCGCTGTGGATGCTCACCGTATGAGGCGCGGCATGAAGGGTGGCCTGATGAGCGACGAGACGCGCGGCCTGCTGCTCGGCCTGCTGGGTGTGGCGGTGTTCGGCCTCACCCTGCCCATGACGCGCCTGGCCACCGGCAGCGCCGACGCGCCGCAGCTCTCGCCCTGGTTCGTGACCTGGGCGCGCGCGGCCATCGCGGGCCTGCTGTCCATCGCCTACCTCGGGCTCACGCGCTCGCCGTGGCCGCAGCGCGCGCACCGCGGTCCGCTGGCGCTCGCGGCGCTGGGCAACGTGCTGGGCTTTCCGCTGCTGCTGGGCTGGGCGCTGCGCCACGTCACGGCCAGCCATGCCGCGGTGTTCATCGCGCTGCTGCCGCTGGCCACCGCGGCCACGGCGGCCTGGCTCATGCACCAGCGCGCGCGCATCGGCTTCTGGCTGTTCGCGGGCCTGGGCAGCGCACTGGTGGTGGCGTTCAGCCTGCTGCGCGCCCACCAGATGGGTCACGGCTTCGGTTTCACCTGGGCCGACACCCTGCTCGTGGGCGCGGTGCTCGCGGCCGCGCTGGGCTACGTGGGCGGCACGCAGGTCACGCCGGCACTGGGCGCCGAGCGCGTGATCAGCTGGGTGTGCGCGCTCGCCCTGCCCATCACGTTGCCTGGCGCGCTGCTCACCTGGCCCACGCAGGCGGTGAGCGCCGGCGCCTGGATCGGCCTGGCTTACGTCGCGGTGTTCTCCATGTGGGCCGGCTTCTTCGCGTGGTTTCGCGGGCTCGCCCTGGGCGGGGCGCTGCGCGTGAGCCAGTTGCAGTTGATCCAGCCTTTCATCGCCATCGTGGTAGCGGTTCCCCTGCTGGGCGAATCGCTCGAAACCCTTACGCTCGTGTTCGCGCTGGCCGTGGTGGCCAGCGTGTTCCTCGGCCGCCGCTTCGGCGGCGCCCCTTCCGCCACCACGCCCCGTCCCACCGCCAAGGCCACGCCATGAACAAGCCCTCCTGGACCCTGTCGCGCCGCGCAGAGCGCATGAACCCTTCCGTGCTGCGCGAGATCCTCAAGGTCACCGAGCGCCCTGGCATCATCAGCTTCGCGGGCGGCCTGCCCTCGCCGCGGACCTTCCCGGTCAGCGCCTTCGCCGAGGCCTGCGCCGATGTGCTGGGCCGCGACGCCTCGGCCGCGCTGCAGTACGCGGCCAGCGAAGGCCATGTGCCGCTGCGCGAATGGGTGGCGCAGCAACTGCCCTGGAACGTCGACCCGTCGCAGGTGCTGATCACAACGGGCAGCCAGCAGGGCCTCGATCTCGTGGCCAAGGTGCTGATCGACAGCGGCAGCCGCGTGCTGGTGGAAACGCCGACCTACCTGGGCGCGCTGCAGGCCTTCTCGCCCATGGAGCCGGTGTTCAATGGCGTGGCCGGCGATGCCGAGGGCGTGGACCCCGACGACCTGCGCCGCCAGGCGCCGGGCGCGCGCTTCGTCTACCTGCTGCCCAACTTCCAGAACCCCACGGGCCGCACCATGAGCGAAGCGCGCCGCGCCGCGGTGGCCCAGGCCGCGCTCGACACCGGCCTGCCGATCGTGGAAGACAACCCCTATGGCGACCTGTGGTTCGACGCCCCGCCGCCCGCGCCGCTGACCGCGCGCAACCCCGAGGGCAGCATCTACCTGGGCTCGTTTTCCAAGGTGCTCGCACCCGGACTGCGCCTGGGCTTTCTGGTGGCGCCCAAGGCCATCTACCCCAAGCTGCTGCAGGCCAAGCAGGCGGCCGACCTGCACACGCCCGGGTTCAACCAGCGCCTGGTGAGCCGCGTGCTCGAGGGCGGCTTCCTCGAGCGCCACGTGCCCACGATCCGCGCGCTGTACCAGGCGCAATGCCGCCACATGCTGGCCGCGCTCGAGCGCGACATGGCCGGCATGGACGTGCGCTGGAACGCGCCGGTGGGCGGCATGTTCCTGTGGCTGCGCCTGCCCGAGGGCATGGACGCGACCGCGTTGCTGCCGCACGCGGTCGAGCGCGGCGTGGCCTTCGTGCCGGGCGCGCCCTTCTACACCGACCTGCCCGACGCGCGCACGCTGCGCCTGTCCTTCGTGACCGCGAGCACCGAGCAGATCGACCGCGGCATCGCCGCGCTCGCGCAGACCGTGCGCGAGCACCTGCCCAGCCCCGTGGCCGCCTGACCCCATGGGCCTGCACCTCTGGGGCCGCCTGAGCTCGATCAATGTGCGCAAGGTGGTGCTGTGCGCGCAGTGGCTGGGTCTGGCGCTGCCGCGCACCGACGCCGGCATGGCCCACGGCGTGGTCGACACGCCGGGCTACCGCGCGCTGAACCCCAACGGCCTCGTGCCGCTGCTGCAGGACGGCGACTTCGCGCTCTGGGAGAGCAACGCCATCGTGCGCCACCTGTGCGCGCGCGAAGGCCGCGGCTACCCGGCCGACCTGCGCCAGCGCGCCGACGCCGACCGCTGGATGGACTGGCAGCAGACCACGCTCAACCGCGCGGGCGGGCCGGCCTTCGTGCAATGGATACGCACCCCGGCCGAGCGGCGCGACCACGCCGCCATCGAGTCCTCGGTGCGCGCCACCGAGCCGCTGCTCGACTGGCTCGACGCCCACCTGGCGCAACGCGCCTTCATGGCCGGCACCGAGGCCACCATGGCCGACTTCCCCATCGTCTGCGAGCTGCACCGCTGGTTCGGCCTGCCGCAGCCGCGGCGCGCGCGGCCGCACCTCGACCGTTACTTCGAGCACTGGCTCGCGCAGCCCTGCAGCCGCGGTGTGCTCGACCTTCCCCTGCAATGAACCCGCCATGAAAACCCGCCCCTTCGCCCAGGTCGACGTCTTCACCGCCACGCCCTACCGCGGCAACCCGCTCGCGGTGGTGCTCGACGGCAGCGGCCTGAGCACCGAGCAGATGCAGCACTTCACGAACTGGACCAACCTGTCGGAGTGCACCTTCCTGCTGCCGCCCACGCAGGCCGGCGCCGACTACCGCGTGCGCATCTTCTGCCCCGGCCGCGAGCTGCCGTTCGCCGGCCACCCCACGCTGGGCACGGCCCACACCTGGCTCGCCGCGGGTGGCCGGCCCGCGGGCGAACACCTGGTGCAGGAATGCGGCGTGGGCCTGGTGAAGATCCGCCGCGACGGCGCGCGCCTGGCCTTCGCCGCGCCGCCGCTGCGCCGCTCGGGCCCGCTCGACGAGGCCGACGTGGCGCTGATCGCGCGCGGCCTGGGCGTGGCCCGTGGCGACATCGTGGCGCACAGCTGGTGCGACAACGGCCCGGGCTGGCGCGGCGTGATGCTGCGCAGCGCCGAACAGGTGCTTGCGCTCCAGCCCGACGCCGCGGTGCTCGCGGGCCTGGACGTCGGCGTGGTCGGCCCGCGCGGCAAGGTCGGCGTGGTCGGGGCCAGCGACGGCGAAGGCATCGCCTTCGAGGTGCGCGCCTTCTTCCCCGGCAACAACGGCCTCACCGAAGACCCGGTGACCGGCAGCCTGAACGCCGCGCTCGCGCAGTGGCTGATCGGCGCGGGCATGGCGCCCGAGCGGTACGTGGCCTCGCAAGGCACGGCGCTGCAGCGCGCGGGCCGGGTGCACGTGGACCGCACGGCCGACGGCACCGTGTGGATCGGCGGCGAAACCGTCACCTGCATCGAAGGCACGGTGCGCTTGTGACCGCGGCCTTCGACCACCTCGTGGTCGGTGCGGCCACGCTCGACGAAGCCGTGGCCTGGTGCGAACGCACGCTGCGGCGCACGCCCGACCCTGGCGGCGCACACCCGCTGTTCGGCACCCACAACCGGCTGCTGCGGCTCGACGGCTGCGAACGCGCCTACCTCGAGCTGATCGCGGTCAACCCGGCGGCCCGACCCACGCGCGCCGCCCCGCTCAAGCGCTGGTTCGACCTCGACCAGCCCGCCATGGCCCGGCGCCTGGCGGCCCACGGTCCGCAGGCCATCCACTGGGTCGCGCGCGTGGCCGACATCGAAGCCGCGCGGCGCACCTGGCTCGCACTCGGCATCGACCCGGGCCCGGTGCTCACCGCCTCGCGCGAAACGCCGCGCGGCCTGCTGCAATGGCGCATCACCGTGCGCGACGACGGCGCGCGCCTGTTCGACGGCGTGCTGCCCACGCTGATCCAGTGGGGCGGGCTGCACCCCACGAGCACCCTGCCGCCGTGCGGTCTGCAACTGCAGGGGCTGTCGCTTGCACACACCGAAGCCACCACCGTGCGGGCCGCGCTCGACGCCATCGGCCTGCACACGGTGGCGGTGCGCCACGGCGCACCCGCCATCGGTGCGCAGCTTCACGCCGCCGACCTGCCCGCCCTCACTTTGCACACGCCGCCATGAGCCCTGTCCTGCCCAGCCTCACCGACATCGAAGACGCCGCCGCCGTCGTCTACCGCGCCTTCGGCGCCACGCCCCAGTACCGCTGGGCCACGCTGAGCGCGCGGCTGGGCACCGAGTGCTGGCTCAAGCACGAGAACCACACGCCCGTGGGTGCGTTCAAGATCCGCGGCGGCCTCACCTACTTCCACGCGCTGGCCCGGCGCGGCGCGCTGCCCCGGGCGGTGATCAGCGCCACGCGCGGCAACCACGGCCAGAGCGTGGCCTGGGCCGCGCGCGCGCACGGCGTGCCCTGCACCATCGTCGTGCCGCACGGCAACTCGGTCGAGAAAAACGCGGCCATGCGCAGCCTGGGCGCTCGGCTGGTCGAGCACGGCGACGAGTTCCAGACCGCGCGCGAGCACGCGGTCGAGCTCGCGGCGCAACAGGGCGCTCACATGGTGCCCAGCTTCCACGCCGACCTGCTCAGTGGCGTGGCCACGGCCTGGTGGGAATTCCTGCGCGCCGCGCCGCACCTCGAGGTGCTCTACGTACCGATCGGCCTGGGCTCGGGCGTGTGTTCGGCCATCGCGGCCAAGCGCGCGCTGGGCCACGCGGTGCGCATCGTGGGCGTGGTGAGCGCCCACGCCACCACCTACGCCGACTCGCTCGCGGCCGGCCGCGTGGTGGAGGCGGCGGTGAGCACCGAACTCGCCGACGGCATGGCCTGCCGGGTGGCCGACGCCCAGGCCCTGGCGGTCATGGCCGAGGGCCTGGACCACCTGGTGCACGTGAGCGACGCCGAGGTGGCGCAGGCCATGCGCATGCTGTTCGCCGACACGCACAACGTGGCCGAAGGCGCGGGCGCCGCGGGCTTCGCGGCGGTCTGGAAGGAGCGCGCGCAGCTGCGCGGCCGGGTGGTGGGCACCACGCTCAGCGGCGGCAACGTCGACAGCGCGCGCCTGGCGCAGGTGCTTGCGCCCGCGGCCACGCCGCTGGCGGCCGAGGCCACCGCCTGACCGGACTCAGGCCGCGGCCGGCTTGATCAGGCGCGCCACGATCTCGCAGAACTGGTCGACCGCGTCGGTCTTGAACACCACCTCGCGCACGCCCGCGGCCTTGGCCTGGGCCTGCAGTTCGTCGGTGATGTAGCCCGAGGCCACGGCCACGGGCAGCGTGGGGTCGGCCTCGAGCGCCTGGCGCGCCACGTCCAGGCCCGACAGGCCGGGCATGTTGTAGTCGGTGAGCAGCAGCGCGAAATGGCCCGGGCGTTCGCGCACCAGCGCGAGCGCTTCTTCCTGCAGACCCACCGCGGTCACGCGGTAGCCGCGGCGCTCGAGCAGGCGGCGCACCAGAAACACGAGCGTGTCGTCGTCGTCGAGGTACAGGACGTGCGGGGCCTGACCATCGTCGGCCAGCGGTCGGGGCGGGGCAGGGTTTTCCACGCGGGTCATTGTGACGGGTTTGGGAGCGGGTGCGGCCAAGGCCGGAGCGACGGGGGGAAACAGCAGCGTGACGGTGGTGCCGGCGTCCACACTGCTGCGCAGCGCGATGTGGCCGCCATGGGCCTCCACGATACCCATCACCACCGGCAGGCCCAGGCCCGTGCCCTGGCCCACCGGCTTGGTGGTGAAGAAGGGTTCGAACACCCGGCGCAGCACGGTCTCGTCCATGCCGCAGCCTTCGTCGATGACGCGCAGGCGCAGCGCGGGCTGGTCCACCGCGCGGCAGGCCTGGGCCAGCTCGGGCGGCAGCTCGGGGGCGTCGGCGGCGACGGTGTCGAGCACGAAACTCACACGGCCGCTGCGGGTCTGCATGGCATGCAGCGCGTTCGTGCCGAGGTTCACCAGCACCTGCTGCAGCTGCGTGGCGTCGCCCTCGATGTCGGGCACCGGGTCGGCCAGCGACTGCACCAGCTGCACCCGCGGCGGCAGCGCCGCGCGCAGCAGGGCGCACGACTCGCTCACCATCGCGGCCAGCTGCAGGCGTTCGCGCGCCAGGGGCTGCTGGCGGCTGAAGGCCAGGATCTGCCGCACCAGCTCGCGCCCGCGCCGCGCCGCGGTGCCGATCTCGGCCAGGCTCTCGTGCGCGCGCGCCGCCGGTGGCAGGTCTTCGCGCGCGATGTCGGCATTGCCCAGGATGGCCGCGAGGATGTTGTTGAAATCGTGCGCCACGCCGCCGGCCAGCGTGCCCAGCGCCTGCATCTTCTGCGACTGCGCCAGCCGCGCCTGCAGCGCCTTCTGTTCGGACTGCGCGGCCTTCATGGCCGTGATGTCGATGAAGGTCAGCACCACGCTGCGCAGGCCGCCGTGCGCATCGCTTTCGGGATAGCCGCTGCACAGCGCCCAGCGCGGCGGCTGGCCGGCCTCGCCGGGCAGGCCCACGATCACGTCGCGCACCGGCTGGCCCGTGACCAGCACGCGCTCGAAAGGCATGTCGTGGCGGCGCAGCGGCTGGCCGTCTTCACCGAGCAGTTTCCAGTCCACGCGCACCGGCTCGGGCAGCAGGCTGCTGCCACCGGTGACGGACCAGCCCAGCAGGCGGCGCGCCGCGGTGTTCACGCGCCACAGCGTCTGGTCGGGGTGGAACACCATCACGCCGGCGTCGAGGTTGTCCACCAGGCGGCGCAGGTCGGCCTCGCGCTGGCGCTGCTCCGCGCGCGCGGTGTCGGCGTCGTCGCGCAGGCGCAGCGTGACCAGGCCGTAGTAGGCGAGCGAATTGAAGAGGAAAACGAAGAAGAAGCAGAACAGCATCAGGCCGACGACCTGCTGCGGCTGCAGCTTCAGCGCCTGCGCCAGCACCAGCGAGGCCACCATGAGACTGGCCTGCGCGCGCAGCGCCCAGCGCACGGCCCGCCACTCCATGGGCAGGGGCCGCGGCGCGTGGCGGCGCACGTCGCGCATGATCAGTCCCACCAGCGTGAGGTTGGTCGCCGCCCACAGCAGGTGGCGCGCACCCAGGCTGTCGAACCCGACGATGAAGTACACGTAGAGCGGGGCCTCTGCGGCGATCACCAGGGCCATGGTCTGCAGAAGCCGCCGCGTCGGCAGGCCCAGGTGCGCGCGCAGGCCGGTCCACAGCAGCGTGAACGCGCTGGTGAACAGCAGGTTGGTCAGCGGTAGCGCGACCCAGGTGGGCAGCCAGGGGCGCACCGCGACCGACAGCAGCGCGAGCAGGTGCACGCCGCAGGCCAGCGACCACCAGCCCGAGCCGGCCATGTGCCGCACGCGCCGGTGCTGCAGCAGGAAGGCCAGCGCCACCACGATGTCCACACCGATCCACAAGGCCAGCAGCGTTTGCAGGTCGTACCACATGTCGTTGTCTTGGCGGGGATCAGAGAGGGCCGTTCAGCGGCCCTTCGGGGGACACCGTTGGACCTATTTCAACACGGGCCCACCCGCCCTGGCGGGCGGAAAAGCGGGGCCAAAAGCATGCATTCCTGCGCCGCGCGTGATCCCGGCGTGATGGGCTTTCGCGCAGGTGACAGCGCGGCGGCAAGCAGTCGCTGCGGGGACAAAACCCGCCACCGGCCAGCGCCGAGAATCGTGCGCATGGGAATGCTTTACCTCGTTCGGCACGGCCAGGCCTCGTTCGGCGCCGACGACTACGACCAGCTCAGCGAGCTCGGCCAGCGCCAGTCGGTGCGGCTGGGCCGCTACTGGGCCGAGCGCGGCCTGCGCTTCGACGCGGTGATCACCGGCTCGCTCAAGCGCCATGCGCAGACCTTCGCGGGCATCGCCGAAGGCGCTGGTCTGGATCTGCAGCCCCTGGTGTGGCCTGGCCTCAATGAATACGACAGCGAGGCCGTGATCCGCGCCATCCACCCGCAGCCGCTGGCGCGCCCCGACACCCCCGAGCTGTACCGGCACCACTTCCGGCTGCTGCGCGACGGCCTCACGCAGTGGATGGCGGGCACGGTGAGCCCGCGCGGCATGCCGAGCTACGACGACTTCGTCAAAGGCGTCACCGGCGCGCTCGACCACGTGCGCCAGCAGCACGCGGGGCAGAACGTGCTGATCGTGTCCAGCGGCGGGCCGATCTCGACCGCCGTGGGCCATGTGCTCGGCCTGAGCCCCGAGGCCACGATCGAGCTCAACCTGCGCATCCGCAACAGCGCGGTGAGCGAGTTCCAGTTCAATCCCAAGCGGCACAGCCTGCTCACCTACAACACGCTGCCGCACCTCGACCACCCCGAGCACCGGGACTGGATCACCTACGCCTGAAGCGTCTCGGGCGGCAGCTGGTGGATCTCGGCGAGCAGCCGGGCCAGCGCGCGGCCGGCCGCGTCGAGCAGGGCCTGGCCGTTGTCAACGGTGGCGGCGGCCGCATTGCCCACCGCGCCCGCGGGATTGAGGTCCTGCGTCTGCCAGGCAAAGCGCGCGCTGCGGCCGTTGCCCAGCAGCGGGTAGGCCGCGGCGCGGTCTTCGCTGGTGGAGCGGAAGTGCTGCGCGAGCGCCATGCGCACGCGCTCGGGGCGCAGCGCCAGCATCAGGCCCGTCTCCACCTCACCGCCGTGGATGCCGAAGCGGTGTTCGTGCGCCGAAAAGCGCGCGTTCACGTCCTCGCCCCGGGCGTCGAGCAGGGGCCACTGGAACCAGCTGGTGCTGAAGGCCATGAGGCCGCGGCGCGCGCGCAGCTCGCGCGCCACCGGGTCGAGCAGGCCCACCTGGCCGCCATGGGTGTTGAAGAGCACGAAGCGCTTCACGCCCGCATCGGCCACGCAGTCGCCGAGCTCGGTCCACACGCGGATCAGGGTGTCGGCCTTGAGCGTGAGCGTGCCCGCGAACGCGGTGTGCTCGGGCGAGAAACCCACCACCTGCGGCGGCAGGAACAGCACGGGCAGCTCGGGGGCCAGGTGCGGCAGCGCCGCCGCGATCACGCCCTGCGCGATGTCGGCGTCCACCGACAGCGGCAGGTGCGGGCCGTGCTGCTCGATCGCGGCCACGGGCAGCACGGCGATCGTGCGCTCGCGGTCGAGGGCGCTGAAATCGGCGGTGGTGAGGTCGCTCCAGAAACGCGACGGCAGGGCTTGCGGCATCGCGCGATCTTACGGCGCTCAATGCCCTTCGTAGAGCCAGCGGCGCGACCAGGGCAGCTCGCCGGCCACGCGGCCCGAGGGCCGGCACAGCACCTGGAACAGCGCGATCTGGTCGTGCTCGAAGGCCCAGGCGCAGCCGGCCAGGTAGACGCGCCAGATGCGCCAGGTCTTTTCGTCGACCATGGCGCGCAGCCGCTCGGCGCGGGCCTCGAAGCGCTCGCTCCACAGCGTGCAGGTGCGCGCGTAGTGGCGCCGCAGGTTCTCGATGTCGAAGGCCTCGAGCCCGCCCTCCTGCAGCGTGCTCAGCACGGTGCCGATGTGGGGCAGCTCGCCCTGCGGGAACACGTAGCGGTCGATGAAGCTGCCGCCGCCCTGGGCGGTTTCGCCGTCGTCGGGGTCGGTGCTGGTGATGCCGTGGTTCATGGCCCAGCCCTCGGGCCGCAGCAGCTTGCGGATCTGCGCGAAGTACGGCACCAGGTGGTTCAGGCCCACGTGCTCGAACATGCCCACGCTGGTGATGCGGTCGAAGGGCGCATCGCTCACGTCGCGGTAGTCCTGCAGTCGGATCTCGATGCGGTCCTGCAGCCCGGCCCGCTTCACGCGCTCGGTCGCGAGCTCGTGCTGGTTCTTGGACAAGGTGATGCCCACGCAGCGCGCGCCGAAGTGCTGCGCCGCGCGCAGCACCAGCGCGCCCCAGCCGCAGCCGATGTCGAGCAGGCGCTGGCCGGGCTGCAGCCGGATCTTGCGCAGGATGTGGTCGATCTTGGCGAGCTGCGCCTGATCGAGCGACTCGTTGCCCTCTTCGAAGTAGGCGCACGAATACACCATGTTCTCGTCGAGCCACTCGCGGTAGAAGGCGTTGGACACGTCGTAGTGGTACTGGATGGCCTGGGCATCGCTCTCGCGCGTGTGCGAGAAGCTGCGCTTGATGCGCCCGATCAGGCCGTTTTCGGGCTGGGCGTGTTCGGCCAGCGCGTGCGCGATCTCGAGCACGTCGGGCAGCGAGCCCTCGACGTCGATCAGGCCCTCCACGTAGGCCCGGCCCAGCGTGTCCAGGTTGGGGTCGATGAGCAGGGGCAGGCCGCTCGCGTCCTTCACGCGGATGGTCACGGCCGGCTGCTCGAAGTGCCCCAGGTCCAGCGGCGTTCCGCCGTCGCGCCAGTACAGGCGCACCGGCAGGTTGACCTTGTCCTGCATGCGACGCGCCCAGGGCATCAGCGCCATTTCCACGATCGCTCCCATGTGGTATCCCCCCAGATGGTGATGACGGTGTTGAGCCAGAAGAGCGGTTGTACCGAAAAAGCGCTGGCCGCGTGAAGCCCCCGGGGCGGACGGGGCACCCCCGCGCGGAACTCGGGCGCCCATGGCCCCTCATACCCCCGGCGGCCCGCGCGGGCCGACAATCGCTGCGCCATGAACCTGTCCCTGCTGGCCGCCCGCGCGCGGCAAACCCTGTGCCTGCTCTCGGTGGCCCTGCTGGCGCCGCTGGCTTCGTTCGCCCCGCTGGCCGCGGCCCAGACCGGCCTGCCCGGCGGTGTGACCAACGGCGTGTTCCAGTCGGCCCAGACGCGCGCCGAGCTCGTCGCGCACGCTCCCGACGGCGTGCGCCCTGGCCAGACGCTGTGGGTCGGCCTGCGCCTGGACCACGCGCCCGAGTGGCACACCTACTGGAAAAACGCGGGCGATTCCGGCCTGCCCACCGAACTGCGCTGGACCCTGCCCGAGGGCGTGAGCGCGGGCGAGATCGCCTGGCCGACGCCGCGCAAATTCCCCATCGGCACCCTGGCGAACTACGGCTACGACGGCAGCGTGGTGCTGCCCGTGCCGCTTCAGGTGAGCGACAACTTCCGCGGCAGCGCCCTGCCCGTCAAGCTCGATGCGGCCTGGCTGGTCTGCCGCAAGGAATGCATTCCCGAAGAGGCCAGCTTCACGCTGAACCTGCCGGCCAACGGCTCCACCGCGGGCCACGCCGCGCTGTTCGAGGCCATGCGCGCCGCGCAGCCGCGCGCGATCCCCGCGGGCGCAAGCCAGCTCCAGCCCGAAGACGGCTTTCTGCGCGTGGCCCTCGACGGCCTGCCCGCCGACTGGCGCCAGCGCCCGCTGGAGTTCTTCCCCGAACTCACGGGCGTGATCGAGCCCGGCGCGGCCTGGACCCAGGCCTGGGACGGCGCGCGCTGGACCGCGCGCATCCCGCTCTCGCCGCACCGCTTCGAGGCGCCCACTCAGATGGCCCTGGTGGTGGCGCCGGCCAACCCGCCCGGCCAGGGCGCAGGCGCCGCGGGCGTGCGGCTCGAGGTGCCGGTGCAAGGCGCCTGGCCCGCGGCCGCGCCGCTGCCGGCCGCCGTGCCCGACGCGCTGCAGGCCGCCCTCGACGCCAACGCGGCGCGCAACGCACCGCCCGCGGTGGCGCCTGCCTCGTCGATCGGCTTTGGCGCGGCGCTGCTCGGCGCGCTCATCGGCGGCCTGATCCTGAACCTCATGCCTTGCGTGTTCCCGGTGCTGGCGATCAAGGTGGTGGCCTTCGCGCGCCACGCCGACGACCGCCGCGCGCACCGCGCGGCCGGCCTGGCCTACACCGCGGGCGTGCTGCTGTCCTTCCTGGCCCTGGGCGCCTTGCTGCTCGGCCTGCGCGCCGCGGGCGAGCAACTGGGCTGGGGCTTCCAGCTCCAGAGCCCGGCCGTGGTGGCCGCGCTCGCGGTGCTGTTCACCGTGATCGGCCTCAACCTCGCGGGCCTGTTCGAGTTCGGCAACCTGCTGCCCTCGCGCGTGGCCGGCCTGCAGGCGCGCCACCCCACGGCCGACGCCTTCCTCACCGGGGTGCTTGCCACCGCCGTGGCCTCGCCCTGCACCGCGCCCTTCATGGGCGCCTCGCTGGGCCTGGCCATCGCTCTGCCGCCCGCGCAGGCGCTGGCGATCTTCGCGGTGCTGGGCCTGGGCATGGCCCTGCCCTACCTGCTCGCGAGCTGGGTGCCCGCGGTGGCGCAGCGGCTGCCGCGCCCCGGCCCGTGGATGCAAGGGTTCAAGCAGTTCATGGCGTTCCCGATGTTCGCCACCGTGGTGTGGCTGCTCTGGGTGCTGGGCCAGCAAAGCGGCATCGACGGCGCGGCCGCGCTGCTCATGCTGCTGGTGGGGCTCGCGCTCGCCATCTGGGCCTGGGGCCTGGGCGGCAAGGGCCGCGCGGTGCTCGGCAGCCTCTCGCTGCTGGTCCTGCTCGCCCTGGGCGTGGCCATTGGCCCGCAGGTGGTGAAGCTGCAGGACGCACCCACCGCGAGCACCTCCGCGCCCACGGGTGTGCAGGGCGTGGCCTGGGAGCCCTGGAGCCCGCAGCGCCAGGCCGAGCTCAGCGCGCAGGGCCGCACCGTGTTCGTCGATTTCACCGCCGCCTGGTGCGTGACCTGCCAGTACAACAAGCGCACCACCCTGGCCGATGCGCGCGTGCTCGGCGACGTGGCCGAACGCCAGGTGGCGCTGTTGCGCGCCGACTGGACGCGCCGCGACCCCGCCGTGACCCAGGCGCTCGCCGCGCTCGGCCGCAACGGCGTGCCGGTGTACGCCGTGCACCGGCCAGGACAGCCCGTGAAGGTGCTGTCCGAGGTGCTCAGCGTGGACGAGGTGCGCGCCGCGCTCGCCGGGCGCTGAGGCCCCGTTTTTCAACCACCGTCCAGGAGATCCCGCCATGAAACGCCGTCCCCTGCTCGCCCTCGGCGCCCTGTCGCCGCTCACGTCCTTCCTGCCCGCGGCGCACGCGGCCGCGGTGGGCCAGAGCGCGCCCGACTTCAGCCTGCCCGACACCGGGGGCAAGACCGTGCGCCTGTCGGACTTCCGCGGCAAGCACGTGGTGCTCGAATGGACCAACCCGGGTTGCCCCTTCGTGCGCAAGCACTACCAGGGCAACATGCAGGCGCTGCAGAAAGAGGCCGCGGCCCGCGGCGTGGTGTGGCTGGCCATCAACTCCACCGAGGACGCGAGCGCCGACTACCTGAGCCCGCCGCAGCTCGCGCGCTGGATGGGCGAGAAGCAGGCCGCGCCCACCGCCACGCTGATGGACGAAGAAGGCACGGTGGCGCGCGCCTACGCCGCGCGCGTGACGCCGCACCTGTACATCGTCGATCCGCAGGGCCGCCTCGCCTACGCGGGCGGCATCGACAGCATCGCCTCGGCGCGGGTGGAAGACATCGCCCAGGCCACGCCCTACATCCGCCAGGCCTTGAACGAGATCGCGGCCGGCAAGCCGATCTCGGTGACCACCAGCCGCCCCTACGGCTGCTCGCTCAAGCTCAAGGGCGGCGCGGCCTGAGCCGCGCCCGGCGCACGCCGGGGGGCGCATGGATAATCGTCCGGCCGATACTCCCCGGTGCCCCAGGCGCCCGCGCGACCCATGTCCTTTGCCCCCCTGAAGAACGACAGCTTCCTGCGCGCCTGCCTGCGCCAGGCCACCGACCACACGCCCGTGTGGCTCATGCGTCAGGCCGGCCGCTACCTGCCCGAATACCGCGCCACGCGCGCCAAGGCCGGCAGCTTCATGGGGCTGGCCACCAACGTCGACTACGCGACCGAGGTCACGCTGCAGCCGCTCGATCGCTACCCGCTCGACGCCGCCATCCTGTTCTCCGACATTCTCACCGTGCCCGACGCCATGGGCCTGGGCCTGTCGTTCGCACTCGGCGAGGGCCCGAAGTTCGAGAAGACCGTGCGCACCGAGGCCGACGTGGCCGCGCTGGCCGCGCCCGACCTCGAGAAGCTGCGCTACGTGTTCGACGCCGTCACCTCGATCCGCAAGGCCCTGAACGGCCGGGTGCCCCTGATCGGCTTCTCGGGCAGCCCCTGGACCCTGGCCTGCTACATGGTGGAAGGCGGCGGCTCGGACGACTACCGCCACGTGAAGTCGCTGATGTACGCGCGTCCGGACCTGATGCACCGCATCCTCGCGGTCAACGCCGACGCGGTGGCGGCCTACCTCAACGCGCAGATCGAGGCCGGCGCGCAGGCCGTGATGGTGTTCGACAGCTGGGGCGGCGTGCTCGCCGACGGCGCGTTCCAGGCCTTCAGCCTCGCCTACACCGCGCGCGTGCTCTCGCAACTGAAGCGCGAACACGCGGGCGCGCGCATCCCGCGCATCGTGTTCACCAAGGGCGGCGGGCTCTGGCTCGACGAGATGAAGCCGCTCGACTGCGACGTGCTGGGCCTGGACTGGACCATCTCGCTGGCCCGCGCGCGCGCCCTGGTGGGCGAAGGCCCGAACGCCAAGGCCCTGCAGGGCAACATCGACCCCAACGTGCTGTTCGCCCCGCCCGCGGCGATCGAGGCCGAGGTGGTCAAGGTGCTCGAGAGCTTCGGCCGACCGCACACGGGCCCGGGCACCGGCCCCACGCACGTGTTCAACCTGGGCCACGGCATCAGCCAGCACACCCCGCCCGAGCACGTCACCGCGCTGGTCGAGGCGGTGCATGCGCATTCGCGGCGCCTGCGCCAGCCGGCCTAGTGGTCTGAGGGCTGCGCGCTGCGGAATCCGCAGCGCGATGGACGGCCGGCCCCTGTCACACGGTCGTCACTCATGCGGCCATAGCACAAAAACCGGCGGAAAACGCACTTGACAAGCGCCAGTTATGCACAAAATTTGTGCTGCGGTGCGCCATCCCTCCCGGGCCGCGACCAGGCCCAGCTTCTCCCCTGAACAGTTGCGCAAGTGCTTGATTCATATAGGCTTTGTGGATTGCCTGTTTTCTGAGCAAATTAAGCAAGGCCTTGATTTTCAAGGGCCGGGGGAACAGGAAAGCCAACTATCAACAAAGTTATCCACAGAAGCTCTGGATATGTCCGTCAGCCCTTTGACATCAAGCACTTAGCGCCGATTTCGCCGACGAACGTGAGGAACTTCGCATAAACATGTACCACTGGCCCGCCGTCGTCGTGGCCACCCCGGCGCACAGCGGGGTGGGCGACCTGCTGAGTTACCGCAGCGGCGCGGCGCTGGCGGCCGGCACGCTGGTGCGCGTGCCCCTGGGCGCGCGCGAGGTGCTGGGCATCGTGTGGCGCTGTGACGACGCACCGCCCGAAGGCCTGGCGCCCGGCCAGGCGCGCGACGTGGCCCAGGTGCTCGACGCCCTGCCGCCGCTGGACGCCGGCTGGCGCGAACTGGTGGCCTTTGCCGCGCGCTACTACCAGCGCGGCCTGGGCGAGGTGGCGCTGGCCGCGCTGCCGCCGCCGCTGCGCGATCTCACGCCCGAGCAACTGGCGCGCCGGCTCAAGCGGCCGGCCAAGGCCGCCGCGGCCGAGATCGCTCCCGACCACGAACGCGCCCTCAGCCCCGAGCAGGCCGGGGCCCTGGCCGCCATCGACGGCGCGACCGCCCCGGTGCTGCTGTTCGGCACCACCGGCAGCGGCAAGACCGAGGTCTACCTGCAGGCCTGCGCGCACGCCCTGGCCAGCGAGACCACGGCCCAGGTGCTGGTGCTGGTGCCCGAGATCAACCTCACCCCGCAACTCGAAGAGCGCTTTCGCGCGCGCTTCGCCACGGTGCACGGCCACGACGCGGTGGTGAGCCTGCACAGCGGCATGACGCCGCCCCAGCGCCTGGCGGCCTGGATCGCGGCCCACACCGGGCGTGCACGCATCGTGCTGGGCACGCGTCTTGCGGTGTTCGCCAGCCTGCCGGGTCTGCGGCTCATCGTGGTCGACGAGGAACACGACCCGAGCTACAAGAGCCAGGACGGCGCGCGCTACTCGGCGCGCGACCTCGCCATCTACCGCGCCAGGGTCGCCGGCGCGCGCGTGGTGCTGGGCTCGGCCACGCCCTCGCTGGAGAGCTGGCACGCGAGCGAGCAGGGCCGCTACCGGCGACTGGACATGCCCTCGCGCATCGGCGGCGGCGCGCTGCCGCGCCTGCGCCTGGTCGACATGAACCACCAGCCCAAGGGCGCACTGATCGCTCCGCCCCTGCTCGCGGCCATGGCCGAGCGCGTGGCGCGCGGCGAGCAGTGCCTGGTGCTGATCAACCGCCGCGGCTACGCGCCGGTGCTCGCCTGCCACGCCTGCGGCTGGAAAAGCGGCTGCCCGCACTGCAGCGCCTACCGCGTGTTCCACAAGCTCGACCGCACGCTGCGCTGCCACCACTGCGGCTTCACGCAGCGCGTGCCGCGCGCCTGCCCCGACTGCGGCAACCTCGACATCGAGCCCATCGGCCGCGGCACCGAGCAGGTGGAAGAACAGCTCGCGCGCCTGCTCGCCGAGGCGCGCCGCCCCGATGGCGGGCCCGCGCGCGTGGCGCGCATGGACGCCGACACCACCAAGGCCAAAGGCAGCCTCGAAGCCCAGCTCGCGGCGCTGCACGCCGGCGAGGTCGACGTGCTCGTGGGCACGCAGATGATCGCCAAGGGCCACGATTTCCGCCGCATCACGCTGGTGGCCGCGATCAACGCCGACGCCTCGCTGTTCGCCAGCGACCACCGCGCGCCCGAGCGCCTGTTCGCGCTGCTGCTGCAGGCCGCGGGCCGTGCCGGCCGCGACGCGGCCCACAGCGCGGCGAGCGAGCTCTGGGTTCAGACCTGGCACCCCGAACACAAGCTGTTCGCGCACCTGCGCGCGCACGACCACCCGGGCTTTGCCAAGGCCGAACTCGCCGACCGCCAGGCCGCGGCCATGCCGCCGTTCGCGCACCAGGCGCTGCTGCGCGCCGACGCGCGCACCCAGGAGGCCGCGCAGGGTTTCCTCAAGGCCGCGTCGCGCGCGGCACAAGCGCTGCCCCAGCGCGAAGCGGTGACGCTCTACCCCGCGGTGCCGCTGACCATCCAGCGCGTGGCCAACGTGGAGCGCGCGCAGCTGCTGGTGGAAAGCGATTCGCGCGCGGCGCTGCAGCGCTTCCTCACCGCGTGGCAGCCGCTGCTGCTGCAGGCGCGCAGCGCGCCCGAGGCGCGCGGCCTGATCCGCTACGCGGTGGACGTGGACCCGCTGAGCGTCTGAGCGGACGCGGGCGGCACCACGTGCGCGCACAGCGCCTCGACGGTGTGCACCACGTCGTGGATCTTGAAGGGCTGCAACAGCAGGCGGCGAATCTTGAGCGCCTTCAGGCGCTGCACCGTGGTCGCATCGGTCGCCACGGCCATCACCGCCACGGGCGCGTCGGGCGCGCTCGAGAAACCGCCGGCGCGCAGGCGCGCGATCAGGTCGATCGCGGCATCCGCCTCGGACAGCGACAGCAGCAGCAGGTCCATCGCCTGCGCCTGCAGCATCTGCACCCCCACCGACAAGCTGGCCGCCTGGTGCACCTGCGCGAGTTCGAGCTCGCGGCAGACGCCGGCCACGGTGTTGCGCACCAGGTTGTCGGGCTCCACCAACAGCAGCTGCGGCGGCATCACCTGCAGACTCACCCCGTTCATGCAACGTCCTCCGGCCGCACGAACGCCCGGGGCCGACGGTCTTCGCCGGCAGGCTCAGGCGCAACGATCATGTTCTCTCCCTGGCGGTGGTGGATCCACCCGAATGTCTTTCCATCGACAGTTACATGTTACAACTTAAGCCTTTCGTGACGGCACCGACCACCGCCGGTAGGCCAAAAGCAGAAACCCCGCGGGCCGGGGCCACGCGGGGTTTCCAAAAGCCGGAGCCGGTCGGCGCTCAGGCGAGGTCGAAGCGGTCCAGGTTCATGACCTTGGTCCAGGCGGCCACGAAGTCCTGCACGAACTTGTCCTGGCCGTCGGCGCTGGCGTACACCTCGGCGAGCGCGCGCAGCACCGAGTTCGAGCCGAACACCAGGTCGACGCGGGTGCCGGTCCACTTCACCGCGCCGCTCTGGCGGTCGCGGCCTTCGAAGAGCTCGCCGGCCGGCTTCCACTCGGTGCTCATGTCGAGCAGGTTCACGAAGAAGTCGTTCGTGAGCCGGCCCGGCTGGGCGGTGAACACGCCGTGGCGGCCACCGTCGAAGTTGGCGCCCAGCACGCGCAGGCCGCCCACGAGCGCGGTCATCTCGGGCGCGGTCAGCGTGAGCAGCTGCGCCTTGTCGACCAGCAGGTGCTCGGCCGGGATCGCCGACTTCGCCTTCTGGTAGTTGCGGAAGCCGTCGGCGAAGGGCTCGAGGTACTGGAACGACTCGACGTCGGTCTGATCGGCCGTGGCATCGACGCGGCCCGGGGCGAAGGGCACCTCGACCGTGCGGCCCGCGGCCTTGGCCGCCAGTTCGATGCCCACACCGCCCGCAAGCACGATCACGTCGGCCAGCGAGAGCTTGCCGCTGGCCTTCTGGATCACTTCGAGCTTGGGCAGCACCTTGGCGGCGATCTGGTTCACGGCCCAGTCCTTCTGCGGCGCGAGGCGGATGCGCGCGCCGTTGGCGCCGCCGCGTTTGTCACCACCGCGGAAGGTCGAGGCCGAGGCCCAGGCCGTGGCCACGAGCTCGGCCACGGGGATGCCGGCGGCCGCGATCTTCGCTTTCGCGTCGGCGATGTCGGCCGCGGTGGGCCGGTGCACCGGCGCGGGCAGCGGGTCTTGCCAGATCAGGTCTTCCTTCGGCACCTCGGGGCCCAGGTAGCGCGATTTCGGGCCCAGGTCGCGGTGGGTCAGCTTGAACCACGCGCGGGCATAGGCGTCGGCGAAGGCCTGCGGGTCGTTGAGGAACTTGCGCGAGATCTTCTCGTAGGCCGGGTCGAAGCGCAGCGACAGGTCGGTCGTGAGCATCGTGGGCTTGCGCTTGGGCGAGTCGGGCGTGGGGCCGGGGATGATGGCCTCGGCGTCTTTCGCTTCCCACTGGATGGCGCCCGCGGGCGAGCGGGTCTGCACCCATTCGTACTTGAACAGGAACTGGAAGAAGTCGTTGCTCCAGCGCGCCGGCGTGCTGGTCCAGGTGACTTCCAGGCCCGAGGTGATGGTGTCCTTGCCCTTGCCGGAGCCGTAGGTGCTGGTCCAGCCGAAGCCCTGCGCTTCGAGCGTGGCGGCCTCGGGGTCGGCGCCCACGTGGCTGGCCGGGCCGGCGCCGTGGGTCTTGCCCAGGGTGTGGCCGCCCGCGATCAACGCCACGGTTTCCTCGTCGTCCATCGCCATGCGCTTGAAGGTCTCGCGGATGTCGTGCGCCGCCGCGAGCGGATCGCCGTTGGCGTCGGGGCCTTCGGGGTTCACGTAGATCAGGCCCATCTGCACGGCGCCCAGCGGGTTTTCGAGCGTGCGCTCGCCCGGCTTGCTGTCGCTGTAGCGGCTGTTGGGCGTGTTGCTGCCGGCCAGCCAGGTGGTTTCCTTGCCCCAGTACACGTCCTGGTCGGGTTCCCACACGTCTTCGCGGCCGCCCGCGAAACCGAAGGTGCGAAAGCCCGCGTTTTCCAGCGCCACGTTGCCGGCGAGGATCATGAGGTCGGCCCAGGAGATCTTCTGGCCGTATTTCTGCTTGATCGGCCACAGCAGGCGGCGCGCCTTGTCCAGGCTCACGTTGTCGGGCCACGAGTTCAGCGGGGCGAAGCGCTGCTGGCCCCGGCCCGCGCCGCCGCGACCGTCGCCCACGCGGTAGGTGCCGGCGCTGTGCCAGGCCATGCGGATCATCAGGCCCGCGTAGTTGCCGAAGTCGGCAGGCCACCAGTCCTGCGAATCGGTCATGAGTTTGTTCAGGTCGGCCTTGAGCGCCGCGTAGTCGAGCGACTGGAAGGCCTCACGGTAGTTGAAGGCCTTGCCCAGGGGGTTGGACTTTTCGGAGTGCTGGCTCAGCAGATCGAGGCGCAACTGGTTGGGCCACCAGTCCTTGTTCTGCGTGCCGCTGCCGGCGGCGCCGTGGAAAGGGCATTTGGCTTCTGACATGGGGTCTCCTTTCGGGGGCTGTGTGGGAGGGGAGACACCGGACTGTAGAGAGGTGGAACGCGGCAGTCCAACCAATTGTCCGGATGAAACCAATAGCCAGTGGCTATTTACCAGCCCCCACAGCGGGGCAGACGCTCAAGTCAGCCAGGTGACGGCGGCCGAGAACGTGAGAAAGGCCGCCGCGGTGGTGACCAGGATGATGCGCGCGATGCGCCCGTTGTCGGCGCCGAAGCGCTCGGCCAGCAAGGACACGTTGCTCGCGGCGGGCAAGGCCGCCGTGAGCACCATCACCGTGAGCGCGGTCTCGGACAGGCCCAGGCCGAGCCGCTGCGCGAGCAGGCCCACGACCAGCACCAGCAGCGGGTGCACCACCAGCTTGATCACCGACACCGGCAGGTAGTCGGACAAGGGCATGGGGTGGTTGGCCGTCATCTGCGCGCGCGCGAGCACCGCGCCGATGGTGAACAGCGCCACGGGCGAGGCCGCGTCAGCGAGCAGCCAGACCGTTTTTTCGACCGGCCCCGGCAGGCGGAATGCCCAGGCCGAGGCCACGCCGCCGAGCGTGATGGCCCAGGGCATGGGGTTGGTGAGCACGCCGCGCAAGGCCTTGCGGCCGGCCGCGAACACGGCCGCGCGCCCTTCGCCACCCGCGCCGTCCAGGCGCGAGAGCGCGATGCACAGCGAGGTGGTGACCACCATGTCGACCACCATGGTGAGGATCACCGTGCCGCCCGCGACCGGGCCCAGCAAGGCCACGATCAGGGGCACGCCCATGAATCCCGAGTTGGGGAAGGCCGCCACCAGCGCGCCCAGCGAAGCGTCGTTCCAGCGGATGCGCCGGTTGAGCGAGATGGCGATGGTGAAGGCCACGATGAGCAGACCGCACAGCAGGTAGACCGCGATCACGCGCGCGTCGAGCAGTTGCGCGATCGGCGTCGTCGAGCCCATGCGGAACAGCATGCAGGGCAGCGCGAAGAACAGCACGAAGCCGTTGAGGCCGGGAATGGCCTCGAGCGGCAGCATGCGCCGGCGCGCCGCCACGTAACCGGCGAGCACGAGCGCGAAGAACGGAAAGGTAACCAGCAGGACCTGCAGCACGGGCGGCATTGTGTCAGCCCGAGGTCACCGCACCAGCCGGCCTGAGCCCTGGGCGACACACCCGCTCGCTATGATCCCGGGCTTTGCCCCGCCGCCTTCCATGTCGTCCGCCGGTCTGAACCTCGCCCAGCTCGAAGCCGTGAACCACCTGGGCGGCCCCTGCCTGGTGCTGGCGGGCGCGGGCTCGGGCAAGACGCGCGTGATCACGCACAAGATCGCGCGCCTGATCCAGGCCGGTCTCGAGGCCAACCGCATCGCGGCCATCACCTTCACCAACAAGGCGGCGGCCGAGATGCGCGAGCGCGCGGGCCACCTGGTGGGTCGCGACGCGCGCAAGGTGCTGATCTGCACCTTCCACGCGCTGGGCGTGCGGCTGCTGCGCGAGGACGGCGCGGCCCTGGGCCTGAAGCCGCAGTTCAGCATCCTCGACACCGACGACATCACCAGCCTGCTCAAAGACTGCGGCAGCACCACCGACGCGGCCACCGCGCGCCAGTGGCAGTGGACCATCAGCGCCTGGAAGAGCGCGGGACTCAACGGCGCGGCCGCGCTCGCGCAGGCACGCGACGAGGCCGAGCGCAGCACCGCGCTCATCATGCAGCGCTACGAAGAGCGCCTGGTGGCCTACCAGGCGGTGGACTTCGACGACCTGATCGCGCTGCCGCTCAAGCTGCTGCGCGAGCACGACGCGGTGCGCGAGCGCTGGCAGCAGAAGATGGGCCATGTGCTGGTCGACGAATACCAGGACACCAACGCCACGCAGTACGAACTGCTCAAGCTGCTGGTGGGCGAGCGCGCGCGCTTCACCGCGGTGGGCGACGACGACCAGTCGATCTACGGCTGGCGCGGCGCCACGCTCGACAACCTCAAGCGGCTGCCCCAGGACTACCCGCAGCTCAAGGTCATCAAGCTCGAGCAGAACTACCGCTCCACCAGCGCGATCCTGCGCGCGGCCAACAACGTCATCGGCCCCAACCCCAAGCTGTTTCCCAAGACGCTGTGGAGCGAGCTCGGCGAAGGCGAGCCGGTGCGCGTGGTGGACTGCGACAACGAAGAGCACGAGGCCGAGCGCGCGGTGGCACGCATCCAGAGCCTGCGCGCGAACTCGGCGCACAAGGAGTGGCGCGACTTCGCCATCCTCTACCGCGCCAACCACCAGGCGCGCGCCTTCGAACAATCGCTGCGCCGCGCGCAGATCCCCTACAAGGTGTCGGGCGGCCAGAGCTTTTTCGACAAGGCCGAGATCCGCGACCTCTGCGCCTGGCTGCGGCTGCTGGTCAACAACGACGACGACCCGGCCTTCCTGCGCTCGGCCACCACGCCCAAGCGCGGCATCGGCCACACCACGCTGCAGCAGCTCGGGGGCTTCGCCACGCAGTACAAGCTCAGCCTGTTCGAGGCGCTGTTCTCGCACTCGCTGCCCAGTGCGGTGTCCAACCGCGCCATCGGCGCGCTGCACGAGTTCGGCCGCCAGGTGAACGAGCTCGAGTACCGCGCCCGCCACACGGTGGGCCACGAGGCCGCGCGCGCCTTCCTCAACGAATGGCTCAAGGACATCGGCTACGAGCAGCACCTCTACGACAACGAGGACAACGAGAAGGTGGCCGCGGCGCGCTGGACCAACGTGATGGAGTTCTGCGACTGGGTCGCGGGCCGCTGCGGCGGGCAGATCGAGGACGCGGCCGGCACCAGCACCGAAACCGAGCGCAAGACCCTGCTCGAGGTGGTGCAGACCATCGCGCTGATTTCCACGCTGTCCGAGCGCGAGCAGGACCAGAACGTGGTCACGCTGTCCACGCTGCACGCGTCCAAGGGCCTGGAGTGGCCGCACGTGGTGCTGGTGGGGGTCAACGAAGGCCTGCTGCCGTTCAAGGTCGACGACGACGAGCTGCCCGGCGAAGTGCAGCAGCAGCGCATCCAGGAAGAGCGCCGGCTGATGTACGTGGGCATCACGCGCGCCCAGCGCACGCTCGCGGTGAGCTGGCTCAAGCGCCGCAAGAAGGGCCGCGAGAGCGTGCCCGGCGCCGCGAGCCGCTTCATCGCCGAGATGGCGCTCGACAAGGAGACCGTGAAGGAAGACCCGCGCGAGAAGCTCAAGGCCTTGCGCGCGGAATTCGCGCAGCGCGCCAAGGCCGCGAGCGACACGCAGAAGGCGCAGGCATGAGGCGGCGCACCCTCGCCCTGCTGGCACTGGCCTGGCCGCTGTGGGCCGGCGCGCAGGCCCCGGCCTGCACCGTGCCCGATCACGTGCCCCCGGCCCAGCTCGCCGGCCTGTGGACGCTCACGCTGTGGCCCGAAGGCGCTCAGGAAACGCAGGCGAGCTCGCGCGGCGCCGTGCTGTTCGAGCGCCACCCCGAATACACCGCGGGCGTGCGCGGCGAGCTGCGCCGCAGCGGCGCGGGCAACGACCTGACGGCCGTGGTGTCGGGCGACGTCACCGAGGGCGAGTTCCACCTCGACGAATCCGACGACGGCAAGACCATGAGCGCGGTCTGGGACGGCGTGGCCCAGGACTGCGCGGGCCGGCTCAGCATCACCGGCACGCGCCGGCCGGCCGAAGGCCGGGGCGAGGGCACGGCCCTGCGCTTCCGGCTCGAACGCGCGTCGGGCTGGCGCTGACCGGCCTCAGACGGGCCTCAGACCACGCCCTGCGCGAGCATGGCGTCGGCCACCTTCACGAAGCCCGCGATGTTCGCGCCGTCCACGTAACTCACCGTGCCATCGGCGCGCCGGCCGTGGCGCACGCAGGCCGCGTGGATGCCCTGCATGATCTGCAGCAGGCGGGCGTCGACCTCTTCGCGCGGCCACGACAGGCGCAGCGCGTTCTGGCTCATCTCCAGGCCCGAGGTGGCGACACCGCCCGCGTTGCTGGCCTTGCCGGGCGCGAACAGCACGCCCGCGTCCTCGAAGGCCTTGGCGGCCTCGATGGTCGAAGGCATGTTCGCGCCCTCGGCCACGCACTTCACGCCGTTGCGGATCAGCAGGGCAGCGTCCTGTGCGTCGAGCTCGTTCTGCGTGGCGCAGGGCAGCGCCACGTCGACCGGCACGTGCCAGGGACGCTTGCCGGCCTCGAAGTGCGCACCGGTGCGCGCGGCGTAGTCGCTCACGCGGCCGAAGTGGTGGTTCTTGACGTCCATGAGCACGGCCAGCTTCTCGGGCGAAAAGCCCTGCTCGTCGACCACCGTGCCACTCGAATCGGACACCGTGACCACCTTGGCGCCCAGGGCCATGGCCTTTTCCACCGCGTACTGCGCCACATTGCCCGAGCCCGACACCGACACGCGCAGGCCCTGGAACGACAGGCCGCGGGTCTTGAGCATCTCGTCGGCGAAGTACACCGTGCCATAGCCCGTGGCCTCGGGGCGGATCAGCGAGCCCCCGAAGCTCAGGCCCTTGCCGGTGAACACGCAGTCGGCGCGGTTGCTGAGCTTCTTGGTCATGCCGGCCATGTAGCCCACCTCGCGGCCACCCACGCCGATGTCGCCCGCGGGAACGTCGGTGTCGGCGCCCACGTGGCGGAACAGCTCGGTCACGAAGGCCTGGCAGAAGCGCATCACCTCACCGGGGCTGCGGCCCTTGGGATCGAAGTCGGCGCCGCCTTTGCCGCCGCCCATGGGCAAGGTGGTGAGCGCATTCTTGAAAGTCTGCTCGAAGGCCAGAAACTTCAGCACCGACAGGTTCACCGAGGGGTGGAAGCGGATGCCGCCTTTGTACGGGCCGATGGCCATGCTGTGCTGGATGCGGTAGCCGCGGTTGACCTGCACGGCGCCGTGGTCGTCGACCCAGGACACGCGGAACATCACCACCCGCTCGGGCTCCACGAGGCGGTCGAGCAGGCCGTGCTCCGCGTACCTGGGGTGGCGCTCGATGAAGGGCCACAGGCTTTCCATCACCTCGGTGACGGCTTGCAGGAACTCGGGCTGGCCGGGGTTGCGCGCGGCAACGTGTTGCAGGAATTGGTGGGCGCTCGCGTACTTCAAGAGATTTCCAAAATGGTGCATTGACAGGAAAAACGCACCATTTTTGCACGCGCGCTTCAGCGGGCCGCGCCCAATGCCGGGGCCCGGCCCCTGAGCATCCAGCGATCGCACAGCCGCTGCACCGCCACGCCGACGCCGATGGACAAGGCCCAGGCGAACGCGCTCCAGGCCAGGGCCGGCCCCACGCCGTGCAGGTCCAGGCGATTCCACAGGCCGCTCACGAGCAGGATGACCGCGAAGTGGCAGACGAAGATGCTGTAGGACATGTCGCTGAGGTGGGCGATGGCGCGGCGCAACGGCGTCGAGACGGCGGTCCAGCGCAGGTGCGAGCCCGCGAACAGCGCCAGGGCCGTGGCCATGGCCAGCAAGGGGCGCGGGCGCGGGTCCCAGCTCGCGTCGACCAGCACCAGGGCCATTGCGGCCCACCACCAGGCGCGCGCGGGCGGGTGCAGGCGCGCCCAGGCGGCCAGCGCCCCGAGGCCGTAAGCCGCGAGGTGGTAGATGGCCCACTCGTCGAGCGCGGGCCGGCGGCTGAACAGCAGCAGCGACAAGGCCGTGGCCACGGCCACCACCGCGGGCGCGACGCGGTTGGCCAGCGGCGCGTCCAGGCGGGCGGTGAACCAGGCCAGCACGGCGAACAGCGCGAACAACTGCAGGTCGATCGCGAGGTACCAGGCGCCAGCGGTGAGCGAAGGAATGCCCAGCACGTCCTGCAGGAACAGCACATGGGCGATCAGCACGCCCGCCGTGGGCAGGGGCGAGACCCAGTCTTCGTGCGCGAGCTCCTGGCCCATGAGCCAGGTGGCCAGCACCACCAGCACCAGGGCCACGAGGAACTGCGGCAGCAGGCGCAGGTAGCGCTGCCACACCAGGGGCAGCGGCGAGTGCAGGTGGCGCTGGTGCAGCGAGTGCACGGTGAGGAAGCCGCCTACCACCAGGAAGGGCTGCACGGCCAGCCGGCCCTCCTGGTGGAGAAAGGCCATGAAGCCGGGCCAGGCCGTCGCGAGCCAGTCGGCCATGGGCGCGTACAGCGAGAGGTGGTGCAACACGATGAGTTGCGACGCCACGGCCTTGACCGTGTCGATCAACAGCGAGCGACCCATGCGAGGACTACAGGAACAGCTGGAGGAGGGATGCCGCCGCGTCCACACCCGTTTCCGCGGCACCAAACAAAACGCCCAACCGATGGGCTGGGCGTTCTGGGGATTCTGGTGGCCTGGGGCGGAATCGAACCACCGACACGCGGATTTTCAATCCGCTGCTCTACCAACTGAGCTACCGGGCCTTGGAAAGACAGCGAGTATAGCAGCTTGCGAAGCTGCCTCAGCCGAGCTGGCCGCGCTTGGCGCGCGCGAGGTCGACGCCGAGCTGCTTGAGCTTTCGGTAGAGGTGCGTGCGTTCGAGGCCGGTCTTCTCGGCCACCCGCGTCATCGAGCCCGACTCCTTGGCCAGGTGGTACTCGAAATAGGCCTTCTCGAATTCGTCGCGCGCTTCGCGCAGCGGGCTGTCGAGGTTGAAGGTCTGTTGCGGTTGCGGGCCCAGCGGCAGGTTGGCCAGGCCGGCGCCGTTGAAGGTCGTTGCGCCATTGAGGCCGACCGCGTGCGCGGACAGGGTCATGGTCATGGCCTCTTCCACGGTGACCTCGCTGCCCGGCAGGCGCTGCGGCGCGAGCAAGGGCGTGGCGGCCACCTTGGGCGGCGGCACGGCCTTGTTCAGGCCCTGGTCGACGGCCTTGAGCAGCTTCTGCAGCGTGATGGGCTTTTCGAGGAAGGCGCTGGCGCCGATGCGCGTGGCTTCTACGGCGGTGTCGATGGTGGCGTGGCCGCTCATCATGATCACGGGCATGGTCAGCAGGCCGGTGCTCGACCACTCCTTGAGCAGCGTGACGCCGTCGGTGTCGGGCATCCAGATGTCGAGCAGCACGAGGTCGGGGCGCAATTGCTGGCGGATGTTGCGCGCTTGCGCGGCGTTCTCGGCCAGTTCGACGGTATGGCCCTCATCGTTGAGGATTTCGGAAAGCAGATCGCGGATGCCGTGTTCGTCGTCCACCACCAGAATCGTTGCCATGCGTGCGCTTTCCCTCGGGACCTGTTGTCAATTTGCAACTGCGAATGATAGCGACACTTGCGCGCCGATCACGCGTCCATCCGTCATCCGGTTGGCAACGTCCACGCGTCCGCCGTGTTCGTCCATGATCTTCTTGACCACGGCCAGGCCCAGGCCCGTGCCCTTGGCCTTGGTGGTCACGTAGGGCTCGAAGGCGCGCTTGAGGATGTTCTCGGCAAAACCCGGACCGCTGTCGATCACCACCAGCCGCACCCACTGTCCGCTGTCCGAGCGGCGGGTGCGCAGCAGCACCTCGGCCCCGGCCAGGCCGGCCATGGCGTCCTGCGCGTTCTGCACCAGGTTGTGGATGAGCTGGCGCAGCTGCTGCGCATCGGCCTTCACCAGGGGCAGGTCGTCGGCGAGTTCGCAGCGCACCGGCACGGCCGCGTGGTCGTACAGGCCCAGGGTGTCGCGCACCGCGGCGTTGAGGTCGAGCGGGGTGAGTTGCGCCGCGGGCAGGCGCGCGTAGTCGCGGAACTCATTGACCAGGCGCTTCATGGCCTCCACCTGGTCGCCAATGGTGCGCACCGATTTCTGCAGCAGGGCCTGCTCGGTGGGCTGCAGCTTGCCTTCGAGCTTCATGGCCAGGCGCTCGGCCGAGAGCTGGATGGGCGTGAGCGGGTTCTTGATCTCGTGCGCCAGCCGGCGGGCCACCTCGCCCCAGGCCTTGGCGCGCTGCGCCGACACCACCTCGGTCACGTCGTCGAACACCAGCAGGCGCTCGTTGTGCGGCAGCAGTGCGCCGCGCGCGATCAGCGTGATGGTCTGGTCGAACGAGGTCTGGTTGTCGGCGCTGAGTTCGAAGGACTGCAGCCAGTAGCCACCCTCGTGCGGCGTGTCTTCGGCCAGGAAGCGCTCGAACTGCTGCAACACGCCGCTGGCCAGGGCCTCGAGCCCGGGCACCTCGGTGATGGGCTCGCCCAGGTGCACGTTGAGCGGGGCGTGCAGGATGCGCGCGGCGCCGGGATTGGCGCTCACCAGCCGGCCCTGTTCGTCGAACACCACCACGCCCGCGGTGAGGTTGTCGAGAATGGTCTGCAGGTTTTCGCGCGCGGCGTCGACCTGGGTCATGCTGTGCTGCACCGCCTCGCGCGCGTCGGCCAGGTCCTGCGTCATGTGGGCGAAGGTGCGCGTGAGACCGGCGAGCTCGTCGCGCGAGGGCAGCGCGGCCTTGGGCGTGAGGTTGCCCGCCGCCACCTCGCGCATGCCCTCGGCCAGCACGATGAGCGGGCGGATCAGCTGGTTGCCCAGCAGCACCGCGAGCAGCACCGCGCCGAACACCGCCAGGCACAGCGCGAGCGTGAGCGTGCCGATGTACATGCTGCGCAGGCCTTCGCGCGCCAGCGCGCGTTCCTGGTACTCGCGGTTGGCCGCCTGCACGGCCAGCGCGTCGATGATCAGTGGCGAGGGCAAGGGCACCACCACCTGCAGGAAGCGCGGCTCGGCGTCGAAGCTGAAGCTGGGCGGATTGACCAGCGCGAGCACCTTCACGCGCGCGTGGTTCGCGGCCAGGGCCGATTGCAGGTCGCCCGCGTCGGCGTCTTCGAGCCCTTCGATCTGGGCCAGCACGCGGTTGCTGCGCACGTTGCGCAAGGTGGCGGCCGAGGGTCGCTCGGGCGCGATGTCGAAGCGCGAACTGCCGGCGCTGCCCAGGGGCTGGCCCGCGGCACTGAACAGCACCACATCGGTGGCGCCGAGCTGCTCGCGCACGCGGTCGAGCGCGAGCACGGCGCCGCTGTTGTTCTGGCGCGCCAGGCTGTCGGCGGCCACGCGGGTCTTGTTGGCGGCGTCGGCGGCCAGGGTGTCGAGCGTGGTGCGCCCCAGGTTCAGGCCCGCGGCCAGCGCGCTCTCCACGCGCACGTCGAACCAGCTCTCGATGGAGCGCGCCACGAACTGGTACGACACGGTGTAGATCAGCAGGCCCGGCAGGATCCCCACCAGGCCGATGATGGCCGCGAGCTTGACCAGCAGGCGGCTGCCGAACTTGCCGCGCTTGAGGCGCACGAACAGCCGCACCGCGAGCCACAGGATCACCAGGCCCAGGCCGACGGCCGCGGCCACGTTGATGGACACCAGCAACGCGAAGTTGCGCTCGTAGAAAGCGCTGTTGCGCGTGCCCAGCGTGAGCAGGAACAGCAGCACCATGCCCAGGCCGGTCATGAAGATCAGCCCGGCCACCACCGCCCAGCGCAGGGCCGCGGGCTTGGGGGAATGGGGGTGCAGCGGGTTCACGAATCGGACGCGGTTTCGGCCGTGGGCGCGTTGGGCACCTGCAGTTCCTGGCTGAACTGCATGGACCACTCGGCCTGCGAGCCCAGGCCGATCTGGAACGGCCGCGGCAGCAGGGTCAGGTCGAGGCGGAAGTCGAATTGCACGTGGTGCTCGGCGCCGGGTTCGAGCTGGCCGGCGTCGGCCAGGCGCCAGCGCGAGGCGCGGCCGATCGCGGCCAGCGCCTCTTCCAGGGTGTCGTGGTTCTGGTGCAGCGCGTACTGCAGGCCGGCGCCGCCGGTGCCGCCGCCGTTGTCGGTCGACAGGCTCACGCGCCAGAGCCGCGTCAGCGGCTGGTAGGCCAGGCGCAGCACGCGGCGCTGCGCCGCGACGCGGCGGTCGGTCCAGTACCAGCGTTCGCGCAGCACCGTGGCCTCCCACACGAAGTACAGCGGCACGCCCTTGAGCAGCGCATCCTGCACCGCGCCGTGCGGCGCGATGCCGAGCCGGGCGTTGAGGTAGAGGGCTTCGGGGGTGCGCTGCAGCGACAGCTGGCGGACCTCGGGCGGCTGCGACCAGGCCAGTGGCAGGCCGAGCAGCAGGACCAGCGCCAGTGCGCGCCACGCGGCATGCAGCGTGCGTACCACGCCGCCACGGCCGGCTCGGCCGGGTTCAGCGGGCGCGGGCCTTGTCGATGCAGGCGTAATAGAAGCCGTCCGGTCCACGCGATCGATTGTCGTTGAACTCCCCCACCGTATCGGGAAGCCCTGGCAACAGGTGGCCCGGGGCGGGGGCGGAAAGCGCGTCGGTGTGGCGCTGAAGGAACGCTTGCAGCTGCTCGCTGCCCTCGGCGCGGAACACCGAGCAGGTGGCGTACACCAGCCGACCGCCTTCGCACAGCAGCGGCCAGAGGGCGTCGAGCAGCGCGCGCTGGGTGCGCGCGAGCGCGGCCACGTCGCTGTCGCGGCGCAGCCAGCGCACGTCGGGGTGGCGGCGCACGATGCCCGAGGCGGTGCACGGCGCGTCGAGCAGGATGGCATCGAAGGGCCGGCCGTCCCACCAGGTGGCCGGCTGTGCGGCGTCGGCGCAGCGCACGTCGGCCTGCAGGCCCAGGCGCTGCAGGTTGTCGGTGATGCGCTGGCAGCGCTGCGGGTCGACGTCGAGCGCGAGCAGATCGGCGTCGGCGCGCTCGAGCAGGTGCGCGGTCTTGCCGCCGGGCGCGGCGCAGGCGTCGAGCACGCGCGGGCGCGTCCCGGCGGGCAGGCCTTGCAGCAGCAGCGGGACGGCGAGCTGGGCAGCCTCGTCCTGCACCGAGCAATCGCCGGCGGCGAAGCCGGGCAGCTGCTCCACGGGCAGGGCCCGCGCAAGCTCCAGACCGTCGTCGCCCACCGCGCGGCTGGCCACACCCTGCTGCGCGAGCGCCTGCGCCAGCGCCTCGCGCGTGGTGCGGCGGCGGTTCACGCGCAGGGTCATGGGCCCGGGGTGGTTGTTGGCCGTGAGGATGCCCCGCCAGGCCTCGGGGTGGTCGCGCTGCACGCGTTCGATCCACCAGCGCGGGTGGTTCCACTGCGCCACCGGGTCGCTCGCCACCGCGGCGCGCAGGGCCTCGGTTTCGCGCAGGTAGCGGCGCAGGCAGGCGTTGAGGAAGCCGGCCTGGCGCTGCCAGCGCGGCTCGTGCTGCGCCGCGCGCACCGCCTGGTCGACCACGGTGTGCGCCGCGTAGCGCGCGCCGGGCGCGTCGGGTGCGGTCAGCAGCGCCAGCGCCGCGCACATCAGCGCGCGCAGGGGCGGTGGCGGCGCGCGCTCGGCGAGCTGTGCGACCAGGGCTTCGCAGGTGCCGAGCTCGCGCAGCGTGTGAAAGGCCAGCGCCTGCACGCCCGCGCGCAGTGGTGCGGGCACATCGGCCAGTGCGTCGGTGAGCGAGCGGCCCTGGCGCACCGCGAGCACGGCGCGGGCCGTGTGCGCGAGCTGCTGGCCCAGGGTGGGGGCTGAGGGGGAAACGGACGGAGCGCTCATGCGGGGTGGGCGGTGGGATCGCCCACGGGCTCGGGCCGCGCGAGCGGCAACGGGCCCATGGGCCGGCCATAGATGCGGCGCACGCGCTCGGCCAGCGGCGGGTGCGAATCGAGCCAGCGGTCGAGCCGGCCGGGGGCGTTGCCGACCAGCAGCAGGTGCTGCAGCGGCGCGCCGATGGCGCGCGCTTCGACGCCTTCGCGCTGCTGCGTCATGACCTTGCGCAGCACCCCGCCCAGGCCGTCGCGGCTGCGCGTCCATTGCACGGCGCGCGCGTCGGCGAGGAACTCGCGCTGGCGCGACACCGCGGCCTGCAGCGCATGGCCCGCGATCCAGCCGAGCCAGCCCGCGACCATCAGGAAGAAACCCATCACGGCCCACAGGAAGCGGCCGCCGCGTTCGTCCGGTTCGAGCAGGCGCTGCCCGAGCCGGTAGACCATTTCGAGGCCGAACACCATGCCGGCGAGGCGCAGGTTCAGCCGGGTGTCACCCTCGCCGATGTGGCCAAGCTCGTGCGCCACCAGGCCTTGCAACTCTTCGCGCGTGAGCTGGTCGAGTGCGCCCTGGGTGACGGCCACGACCGCACCGTCGGCGTCCCAGCCGGTGGCGAAGGCGTTGATGGCGGCGTCGCGCGCCACCACCATGGCCTGCGGCCGCGGCAGGCCCGAGGCGATGGCGAGTTCGTCCACGATGTTCGCAAAGCGCTGCTCGGCCGGCTCGCCCGAGGGCCTGAGCGCGCGTGCGCCCATGCGTTCGGCCAACCGCACCGCGCCCTGGTGCTGCAGCTGCGAGGTCTCGAGCCACCAGCCCCCGAGCACGAAGAACAGCGTCATGCCGGTGTTGACGGCCCAGAAGTGGCGCGGGAACCGCAGCGGCCCGGAGAAGAAGAAGCCCCCGCTGAGCCACCAGCCGAGCGCGAGCGCGAGGTTGACCGCGAGCACCAGCAGCAGCACCGTGAGCCCGAAGGCCAGCACCAGGCGCCGGCTGCGCGCGCGGGCCTCGCGTTGGGACTCGAAGAAACGCATCGCGCGCCGGGCCGGCCGCGGCCGCTCAGAACTGCACCCGCACGGGCTGCCGCTCGGCGTCGCTGGTGGTCGATTCGAGCATGGCCTGCGGCGTGAAGCCGAACAGGCGCGCCACGATCAGCGCCGGGAATTCCTGCACCGCGTCGTTGTAGGCCAGGGTGTGGTCGTTGTAGGCCTGGCGCGCGAAGCCGATGCGGTTCTCGGTGCTCGCGAGCTCTTCGCTGAGCTCGCGCATGGTGGCGTCGGCCTTGAGTTCGGGATAGTCCTCGGCCACCGCCATGAGGCGCCCGATCGCGCCGCCGAGCAGCTGCTCGGCGCCCGACAGCGTGCCCATGACGCCCGCGGCCAGCGGCGCGCCCGAGGCGGCCTGCTCGGCGGTGCGCGCCTGGTTGCGCGCGGCGATCACGGCCTCGAGCGTCTGGGCTTCGTGCGCGAGGTACTTGCGCGCCACTTCCACGAGGTTGGGAACCAGGTCGTGGCGGCGCTTGAGCTGCACGTCGATCTGCGCAAAGGCGTTCGCGATGCCGTTGCGCAGGCGCACCAGCCGGTTGTAGGCCCCGACGGCCCAGAAGCCGATGACCAGCACCAGCACCAGCAAGACCCATTGCGCAACGCTCATCGTTCCCACTCCTCGTGTGTGCGCGCCATGCGCGCGCCGGCGATCTTGCCGCAAGCCCCGGCGCCGCAGAAAGAAAGGCCCCCGGCCTTGCGACCGGGGGCCTTGCCTTGCGGACGAACGCGGCGGATTACTCGGCCGCTTCGCCCGTGGCGGCCGCATCGGCCTGGTCGGCCGCGAGCGACAGCGCGTCGGCTTCGGCGATGGCGCGGCGTTCTTCGTCGTCCATCTTCTCGCGGGCGCGGCGCGCCTCGTGGTAGGCCATGCCGGTGCCCGCGGGGATCAGGCGGCCGACGATGACGTTTTCCTTCAGACCACGCAGCTCGTCGCGCTTGCCCATGATGGCCGCTTCGGTCAGCACGCGCGTGGTTTCCTGGAAGGACGCCGCGGAGATGAACGAGTCGGTCGACAGCGAGGCCTTGGTGATACCGAGCAGCACGTTGCTGTAGGTTGCGGGGATCTTGCCGTCGGCGCGCAGGGCGTCGTTGGTGTTGAGGATCTCCGAACGCTCGACCTGCTCGCCGGCGATGTAGGACGAATCGCCCGGGTTCTCGACCACGACGCGGCGCAGCATCTGGCGGACGATCACCTCGATGTGCTTGTCGTTGATCTTCACGCCCTGCAGGCGGTAGACGTCCTGCACCTCATCGACGATGTAGCGCGCGAGCTCTTCCATGCCCAGCAGGCGCAGGATGTCCTGCGGATCGGCGGGGCCGTCGACGATGCTCTCGCCCTTGTTGACCACCTGGCCTTCGTGCACCAGGATGTTCTTCTCTTTCGGGATGAGCTCTTCCCAGACCTTGCCTTCGGGGTCGGTGATCTGCAGGCGGATCTTGCCCTTGGTCTCCTTGCCGAACGACACGGTGCCGGTCATCTCGGCGAGGATGCCAGCGTCCTTGGGCGAACGCGCCTCGAACAGCTCGGCCACGCGCGGCAGACCACCCGTGATGTCGCGGGTCTTCTGGCCTTCGACCGGGATGCGGGCCAGCACTTCGCCGGGGCCCACGTCCTGGCCATCGCGCACCTGGATCAGCGCGCCGACCTGGAAGCCGATGGTCACGGCGTGGTCGGTGCCGGGGATCTTCACCTCGCTGCCGGAAGCGTCGACCAGCTTCACCTGCGGACGCACCACCTTGGTGGCGCCGCGGCGCTTGGGATCGATCACCACCAGCGTGGACAGACCGGTCACGTCGTCGACCTGCTTGGCGACGGTGAGGCCCTCTTCCACGTTCTCGAACTTCACCGTGCCGGCGAATTCCGTGATGATGGGTCGGGTCAGCGGGTCCCAGTTGGCCAGGATGGTGCCGGCCTTGATCTGCTGGTCGGCCTTGATGGTCAGGATGGCGCCGTACGGCACCTTGTGGCGCTCGCGCTCGCGGCCGTGTTCGTCCTGGATGATGATCTCGCCCGAGCGCGCGATCACCACCAGCTCGCCCTTGGAGTTGGTCACGTAGCGCATGGTGGCGTTGAAGCCGATCACGCCGCTGGACTTGGCTTCCACGCTCGAGGCCACCGCCGCACGCGAGGCCGCACCACCGATGTGGAAGGTGCGCATGGTCAGCTGGGTGCCGGGTTCACCGATCGACTGCGCGGCGATCACGCCCACCGCTTCGCCGATGTTGGCCAGGCCGCCGCGGCCGAGGTCGCGGCCGTAGCACTTGGCGCACAGGCCGTAGCGGGTTTCGCAGGTCAGCGCGGTGCGCACCTTCACCTCGTCCACGCCCGCCGCTTCCAGCGTGTCGAGCATGTCCTCGTCGAGCATCTCGCCCGCGGGCACGAGCACCGCGCGCGTCTCGGGGTGGATCACCTCTTCGGCCGTGGTGCGGCCGAGCACGCGGTCGCGCAGCGATTCGATGACTTCACCGCCTTCGACGATGGCGCGCATCAGGGTGCCGTTGCTGGTGCCGCAGTCCTGCTGGGTCACCACCAGGTCCTGCGTCACGTCCACGAGACGGCGGGTCAGGTAACCCGAGTTCGCGGTCTTGAGTGCGGTGTCGGCCAGACCCTTTCGCGCACCGTGCGTGGAGATGAAGTACTGCAACACGTTGAGACCTTCACGGAAGTTGGCCGTGATGGGGGTCTCGATGATGGAGCCGTCGGGCTTGGCCATCAGGCCGCGCATGCCGGCGAGCTGGCGGATCTGCGCCGCGGAACCGCGGGCGCCCGAGTCGGCCATCATGTAGATGGAGTTGAACGACTCCTGGTCCACTTCCTTGCCGCTGCGGTCGGTGGTCTTTTGCTTGGCCAGCTGGGCCATCATGACCTTGGAGATCTCGTCGCCGGCCTTGCCCCAGATGTCCACCACCTTGTTGTAGCGCTCGCCGGCGGTCACGAGACCGGAGGCGTACTGCTGGGCGATTTCCTTCACCTCGGACTCGGCGCGCTCGATGATGCCGCTCTTCTCTTTCGGCACCAGCATGTCGTCGACGGCGATCGAGATGCCCGCGCGCGTGGCCAGGCGGAAGCCGTTCTGCAGCAGCTTGTCGGCGAAGACCACGGTCTCCTTCAGGCCGCACTTGCGGAAGCTCGTGTTGATGAGACGCGAGATTTCCTTCTTCTTGAGCGGCTTGTCCAGCACCGAGAAGGGCAGGCCCTTGGGCAGGATCTCGGACAGCAGCGCACGGCCCACGGTGGTGTCGACCAGCTTGAGGTTGGACACGAACTCGCCCGTGGCCTTGTCCTTGGTCCACTCGACCAGGCGCACGCTCACGCGCGCGGTGAGCTCCACCACGCCGTTGTCGAGCGCGCGTTGCAGCTCGGGCAGGTCGGCGAAGATCATGCCTTCGCCCTTGCCGTTGATCTTCTCGCGGGTGGCGTAGTACAGGCCCAGCACCACGTCCTGCGAGGGCACGATGGAGGGCTCGCCGTTGGCGGGGAACAGCACGTTGTTGGAGGCCAGCATCAGCGTGCGGGCTTCCAGCTGGGCTTCCACCGACAGCGGCACGTGCACGGCCATCTGGTCACCGTCGAAGTCGGCGTTGAAGGCCGCGCAAACGAGCGGGTGCAGCTGGATCGCCTTGCCTTCGATCAGGATGGGCTCGAAGGCCTGGATGCCCAGGCGGTGCAGCGTGGGCGCGCGGTTCAGCAGAACCGGGTGCTCCTTGATGACCTCTTCGAGGATGTCCCACACCACGGGGGTGCCGGCTTCCACTTCCTTCTTCGCGGCCTTGATGGTGGTCGCGATGCCCATGGCTTCGAGGCGCGAGAAGATGAAGGGCTTGAACAACTCGAGCGCCATCAGCTTGGGCAGGCCGCACTGGTGCAGCTTGAGCGTCGGGCCCACCACGATGACCGAACGGCCCGAGTAGTCGACGCGCTTGCCCAGCAGGTTCTGGCGGAAGCGGCCGCTCTTGCCCTTGATCATGTCGGCCAGCGACTTGAGCGCGCGCTTGTTGGCGCCGGTCATCGCCTTGCCGCGGCGGCCGTTGTCGAGCAGGCTGTCGACGGCCTCCTGCAGCATGCGCTTCTCGTTGCGCGCGATGATCTCGGGCGCCTTGAGTTCGAGCAGGCGCTTGAGGCGGCTGTTGCGGTTGATGACGCGGCGGTACAGGTCGTTGAGGTCGGAGGTCGCGAAGCGGCCGCCGTCCAGCGGCACCAGCGGACGCAGGTCCGGCGGCAGCACGGGCAGCACGTCGAGCACCATCCACTCGGGCTTGATGCCCGAGCGCTTGAAGGCCTCGATGACCTTGAGACGCTTGGCATTCTTCTTGATCTTGAGCTCGGAGCCGGTCAGGTCGTTGCGCAGCTTCTCGATCTCGACGTCGAGATCGATGTTCTCCAGCAGCTCCTTGATGCCCTCGGCGCCCATCTTGGCGACGAACTCGTCACCGTATTCCTTGCGCTTGGCGTCGTAGTCGTCCTCGGACATGATGCTGAACTTCTTCAGCGGGGTCATGCCGGGGTCGGTCACCACATAGGCTTCGAAGTACAGCACGCGCTCGATGTCGCGCAGCGTCATGTCGAGCACCAGGCCCAGGCGCGAGGGCAGCGACTTCAGGAACCAGATGTGCGCGCAGGGCGCGGCCAGGTCGATGTGACCCATGCGCTCGCGGCGCACCTTGGTCTGCGTGACTTCAACGCCGCACTTCTCGCAGATGACACCGCGGTGCTTGAGGCGCTTGTACTTGCCGCAAAGGCACTCGTAGTCCTTGATGGGGCCGAAGATCTTGGCGCAGAACAGACCGTCGCGCTCGGGCTTGAACGTGCGGTAGTTGATGGTCTCGGGCTTCTTGACTTCACCGAAGGACCAGGAGCGGATTTTTTCCGGCGAGGCCAGGCCGATGCGGATCGCATCGAAATGCTCGTCGGGCGTGAACTGCTTGAACAGGTCGAGCAAGGATTTCATGTGAGCTTTCCTTTACTTCAGTGGATCACGAACGCTCGAGTTCGATGTCGATACCGAGCGAGCGGATCTCTTTGACCAGCACGTTGAACGACTCGGGCATGCCCGCGTCGATGGTGTGCTCGCCCTTGACGATGGACTCGTACACCTTGGTGCGGCCCTGCACGTCGTCGGACTTGACGGTGAGCATCTCTTGCAGGATGTACGAGGCGCCGTAGGCTTCGAGCGCCCACACCTCCATCTCGCCGAAACGCTGGCCACCGAACTGCGCCTTGCCGCCCAGCGGCTGCTGGGTGACGAGCGAGTACGGACCGGTGGAGCGGGCGTGCATCTTGTCGTCGACCAGGTGGTGCAGCTTCAGGAAGTGCATGTAGCCCACGGTGGTCTTGCGCTCGAAGGCGTCGCCGGTGCGGCCGTCGTAGAGCTGCGCCTGCGTGCGGGTCTCGGTGAGGCCCTTGAGCGCGGCGATGTCGTCCGGGTAGGCCAGCTTGAGCATGGCGCGGATCTCGTCTTCCGACGCACCGTCGAACACCGGCGATGCGAAGGGCACGCCGTGCTGCAGGTTGTCGGCCATCTCGAGCACCTCGGCGTCGGACAGCGCGGAGAAGTCTTCCTTCTTGCCCATCTGGTTGAAGACGGTGTCGAGGTACTGGCGGATCTCCGCGACCTTGGCTTCGCGCTGCAGCATGTCGCCGATGCGCTGGCCCAGGCCCTTGGCAGCCCAGCCCAGGTGCACTTCGAGCACCTGGCCCACGTTCATGCGCGAAGGCACACCCAGCGGGTTGAGCACCACGTCGGCGGGCGTGCCGTCGGCCATGTAGGGCATGTCTTCCACGGGCACGATCTTGGAGACCACACCCTTGTTGCCGTGACGGCCGGCCATCTTGTCGCCAGGCTGCAGGCGGCGCTTGACGGCCAGGTAGACCTTGACCATCTTGAGCACGCCGGCGGGCAGCTCGTCGCCTTGCGTGAGCTTCTTGCGCTTCTCTTCGAACGCGAGGTCGAAGCTGTGGCGGGTCTGCTCCATCGAGTTCTTGATCGACTCGAGCTGGGCGGCCACGTTCTCGTCCGCGGGGCGGATGTCGAACCAGTGGTACTTCTCGACGTCGGCCAGGTAGGCCTTGTCGATGGTGGTGCCCTTGTTGAGCTTCTTCGGACCGCCGTTGGCGACCTTGCCCACGAGCAGCTTCTCGATGCGATCGAAGGCGTCGGCCTCGACGATGCGCAGCTGGTCGTTCAGATCGAGGCGGAAGCGCTTGAGCTCGTCGTCGATGATCTGCTGGGCGCGCTTGTCGCGCTGGATGCCTTCGCGGGTGAACACCTGCACATCGATCACGGTGCCCTGCGAGCCCTGCTCCACGCGCAGCGAGGTGTCCTTCACGTCGGACGCCTTCTCGCCGAAGATGGCGCGCAGCAGCTTCTCTTCGGGCGTGAGCGTGGTCTCGCCCTTGGGCGTGACCTTGCCGACCAGCACGTCGCCGGGCAGCACTTCGGCGCCCACGTAGATGATGCCGGACTCGTCGAGGCGGTTGAGCTGCTGCTCGGCCAGGTTCGGGATGTCGCGGGTGATCTCTTCGGCGCCCAGCTTGGTGTCGCGCGCCATCACCACCAGCTCCTCGATGTGGATGCTGGTGTAGCGGTCGTCGGCCACCACGCGTTCGCTGATGAGGATCGAGTCCTCGAAGTTGTAGCCGTTCCAGGGCATGAAAGCGATCAGCATGTTCTGGCCGATCGAGATCTCGCCGAGGTCGGTGGACGCGCCGTCCGCGATCACGTCACCCTTGGCCAGCTTGTCGCCCTTCTTCACGATGGGGCGCTGGTGGATGTTGGTGTTCTGGTTGGAGCGCTGGTACTTGATGAGGTTGTAGATGTCCACGCCGACCTCGCCGGCCACCGCCTCCTCGTCGTTCACGCGGATCACGATGCGGGTGGCGTCGACGTAGTCGACCACGCCACCGCGGTTCGCGGTGACGACGGTGCCGGAGTCGACCGCGGCCACGCGCTCGATGCCGGTGCCCACGAAGGGCTTCTCGGGACGCAGCACGGGCACGGCCTGGCGCGACATGTTGGCGCCCATCAGCGCGCGGTTGGCGTCGTCGTGCTCGAGGAAGGGCACGAGCGAGGCGGCCACCGAGACGATCTGCGCGGGCGACACGTCCATGTACTGGATGGTGTCGGGGCCGGTCAGGATCGATTCGCCCTTCTCGCGCGCGGACACCAGCTCTTCGGTCAGGCGGCCGTCCTTGTCGAGCACGGCGTTGGCCTGCGCGATGACGTACTTGCCCTCTTCGATGGCCGACAGGTAGTCGATCTGGTTCGTGACCTTGCCGTCGACCACGCGGCGGTACGGCGTCTCGATGAAGCCGTACTCGTTGAGGCGGGCATACAGGGCCAGCGAGTTGATCAGACCGATGTTCGGACCTTCAGGCGTCTCGATCGGGCACACGCGGCCGTAGTGCGTGACGTGCACGTCGCGCACCTCGAAGCCGGCGCGCTCGCGCGTCAGACCGCCCGGGCCCAGGGCCGAGACGCGGCGCTTGTGCGTGATCTCGGCCAGCGGGTTGGTCTGGTCCATGAACTGCGACAGCTGGGACGCGCCGAAGAACTCCTTGAGCGCCGCGGAGATCGGCTTGGAGTTGATCAGGTCGTGCGGCATCAGCGGGTCTTGCTCGGCCTGGCCCAGGCGCTCCTTCACGGCCTTTTCGATGCGCGCGAGGCCGGTGCGGTACTGGTTCTCGGCCAGTTCGCCCACGCAACGCACGCGGCGGTTGCCCAGGTGGTCGATGTCGTCGACCTCGCCGCGGCCGTTGCGCAGGTCCACGAGGATCTTGACCACGGCCAGGATGTCTTCGTTGGACAGCACCATCGGGCCGGTCGCTTCGTTGCGGCCGACGCGGGCGTTGAACTTCATGCGGCCCACGCGCGACAGGTCGTACGTGTCCGGGTTGTAGAACAGGCGGTGGAACAGGGCCTGCACGGCGTCTTCGGTCGGCGGCTCGCCGGGGCGCATCATGCGGTAGATGGCCACGCGGGCGGCGAACTCGTCCACCGTCTCGTCGATGCGCAGGGTCTGGCTGATGTAGGCGCCCTGGTCGAGTTCGTTGGTGTAGATGCAGGCCAGGTCCTGGATGCCGGCGGCGCGCAGCTTCTTGAGCAGCGCTTCGGTCAGCTCGTCGTTGGCCTTGGCCAGGATCTCGCCGCTGTCGGGGTCGACGATGTTCTTGGCGACCACGCGGCCGATCAGGAAGTCTTCGGGCACGCTGATGTGCGTGGTGCCCGACTGCTCGAGCTCGCGCGTGTGGCGCGCGGTGATGCGCTTGTCTTTCGCGACCACGACCTTGCCCGACTTGTCGGTGATGTCGAAGCGCGCCACTTCACCGCGCAGGCGCTCGGGCACGAAGGCCATCTGCGCGCCGCTGTCCATGATGCGGAAGTGGTCGTTGACGAAGAAGTTGGCCAGGATCGATTCCGGCGTCAGGCCGATGGCCTTGAGCAGGATGGTCACCGGCATCTTGCGGCGGCGGTCGACGCGGAAGAACAGCACGTCCTTGGGGTCGAATTCGAAGTCGAGCCAGGAGCCGCGGTAGGGAATGATGCGGGCCGAGAACAGCAGCTTGCCCGAGCTGTGCGTCTTGCCCTTGTCGTGTTCGAAGAAAACGCCCGGCGAGCGGTGCAGCTGCGAGACGATCACGCGCTCGGTGCCGTTGATGATGAACGAGCCCTTGTCGGTCATCAGGGGCACTTCGCCCATGTAGACCTCTTGCTCCTTCACCTCTTTGACCACCTTCGATTGCGGGGTGGACGACTCGCGGTCGTAGATGATGAGCTGCACGCGCGCGCGCACGGCCGACGCGAAGGTCAGGCCGCGCGTCTGGCACTCACGCACGTCGAACGCGGGCTTGGCCAGGTTGTACTCGACGAACTTCATCTCGACGAAACCGTTGTGCGAGACGATGGGGAACGCCGAGGTGAACGCGGCCTGCAGGCCCTCTTCGGTGCGCTGCTTGGGCGGCGTGTCGGCCTGCAGGAAGGCCGTGTACGCATCCTTCTGCATCTGCAGCAGGTAAGGAATGGTCAGCACGTTCTCGCGCGTGCCGAAACTTTTCCGGATGCGCTTGCGTTCGGTGTACGAGTAATTCGATGCCATGAGATCTCCGGGCTTGAGGTCTTGGCGACTGTCGGTCAGCGGCGCGCTGCGCTGACGAGCTTGGTGGCTGGCCTCTACCAACCGATGGCGGACGGCCCGCGCATTGCACGCGGGCCCGAACCAAGTGGTCTTCTGCAGTCGGGGTCAGAAAACACTTGAAAGGGATCCCGGGGCTTCGTGCCGAGGTCCATTTCAGGTGTGCTCTGAAAGCACACAAGGCTGGAGGCCCTTTCGAGCACTCCAGCCTGCGGGGTCGAGCGGATTACTTGAGCTCGGCCTTGGCGCCGGCTTCCACCAGCTTCTTGACGGCGGCTTCGGCATCGGCCTTGGCAATGCCTTCTTTCACGTTCTTGGGCGCGCCGTCGACCAGGTCTTTGGCTTCTTTCAGGCCCAGACCGGTGATTTCGCGCACGGCCTTGATGACGGACACCTTGTTGGCGCCGGCGTCGGTCAGCACGACGTTGAATTCGGTCTTCTCTTCAGCGGCGGCGGCAGCGGCGCCACCACCGGCGGCGGCCGGAGCGGCCATGGCCGCGGCGCTCACGCCGAACTTCTCTTCGATGGCTTTCACCAGGTCGTTGAGTTCCATGACCGACATGCTGTCCAGGGCGGTCAGAAATGCGTCTTTATCGAATGCCATTTGGGTTTCCTATCAATCGGTTGAATGGGGGGACACTGCGCGCGCTCAGGCGGCAGCGGTTTCGCCTTCGCCTTTTTTCGCGGCCAGCGCGCCGAGGACCACCGCGGTGCGGGAGATCGGCGATTTGAGCAGGCCACAAAGCTGCGCGAGCAGGACCTCTTTCGAGGGGATGCTGGCGAGCTGCTTCACACCTTCGACGTCCAGCGCCTTGCCCGCGTAGACACCGCCGCGGATGACCAGCTTGTCGTTGGTCTTCGCGAACTCGGCCACCACCTTGGCGGCGGCCACAGCGTCTTCGGAGAAGCCGTAGACCAGCGGACCGGTCATCTTGTCGGCCACGACCTCGAACGGGCTGCCGGCGACCGCACGGCGGGCCAGGGTGTTTTTCAACACGCTCAGGCTCACGCCGCTGTTGCGGGCGGTCACACGCAACTTGTCCATGGAAGCGACCGTGATGCCGCGGTATTCCGCGATCACGAGGGTTTGAGCTTTGGCGGCGAGGCCGGTCACTTCGGTGATGACCGCTTCTTTCTCACTGCGATTCAGACTCAAGGTTCACTCCTTCAATGTGCGGGGGTGTTGCCACCCTTCACACGCCTCATTGCAGCGATCAACCGATGTCCGAAACCCTGGGATTTCTTTCAGCGGCGGGATCGCCATCTGCGTTGGCCCCCGGTGGGGAATTAAGTGGGCCCGTGAAGGCCCACGCCAACGGTCTTGGATGGCCCCGGTGCCGGCGTTGCCGCCCGCCCCGGACCCACCACACCCGGGCGGCCGAGGCCGCCCGAATTCTTCAAACCATCAGGCCGACAGCGTCTGGGTGTCCACGCGGACGCCCACACCCATGGTCGACGAGACGGCCAGCTTGCGCAGGTACACACCCTTGCTGGTGGCCGGCTTGGCCTTGTTCAGGGCATCGATCAGCGCCAGCAGGTTGCCTTGCAGCTTGGCGGCGTCGAACGAGCGGCGGCCAATGGTGCCGTGGATGATGCCGGCCTTGTCGACGCGGAACTGCACCTGACCGGCCTTGGCATTCTTCACGGCGGTGGCCACGTCGGGCGTCACGGTGCCGACCTTGGGGTTGGGCATCAGGCCACGGGGACCGAGCACCTGACCCAGCGTACCGACCACGCGCATCGCGTCGGGCGAGGCGATGACGACATCGAAATCGATGTTGCCGGCCTTCACCGAAGCGGCGAGGTCGTCCATGCCGACGATGTCGGCACCGGCGGCCTTGGCTTCTTCGGCCTTGGCGCCCTGGGCGAACACGGCCACGCGCTTGGTCTTGCCGGTGCCGTTGGGCATCACGACGGCGCCGCGCACCACCTGGTCGGACTTCTTGGCGTCCACGCCGAGCTGGATCGAGACGTCGATCGACTCATCGAACTTGGCGGTGGCGAATTCCTGAACGATCTTCAGGGCGTCGGTCAGGGGGTACAGCTTGTTGCTGTCGACCTTGCCTTCGGACAGTTTCTGCTTTTTGGTGAGCTTGGCCATTTACACGCCCTCCACGATCACGCCCATCGAACGGGCCGAACCGGCGATCGTGCGCACGGCGGCGTCCACGTCGGCAGCGGTCATGTCCTTCATCTTGGTCTTGGCGATTTCCTCGAGCTGGGCCCGGGTGATCTTGCCGACCTTGTTCTTGTTGGGCACCGAAGAGCCCTTGTCGAGCTTGATGGCCTTCTTGATCAGGGTCGTCGCCGGCGGCGTCTTGATGATGAAGGTGAAGCTCTTGTCCGCGAAGGCCGTGATCACCACGGGCAGCGGCAGACCGGGCTCGACGCCCTGGGTCTGGGCGTTGAACGCCTTGCAGAACTCCATGATGTTCAGGCCGCGCTGACCCAGCGCCGGACCGATCGGGGGGGAGGGGTTGGCCTTACCAGCTGGCACCTGCAGCTTGATGAAGCCGACGATTTTCTTCGCCATGTTTCAGCTCCTGCGAGTTCAAACGGTGGGTATCAGCCACCTCCTCGCGCTTGGGGACCCGGAAAAATCAAGGCGCTCGCGTCGGGCCGACCCGCGAACGCCGGAAACGATCAGGTCTTTTCGACCTGGCTGAATTCGAGCTCGACCGGCGTGGCGCGACCGAAGATGGTCACCGACACGCGCATCTTGTTCTTCTCGTAGTTGACTTCTTCGACCGTGCCGTTGAAGTCGGTGAACGGGCCTTCCTTGACGCGCACGTACTCGCCCACCACGAACTCCACCTTGTGGCGCGGCTTGTCGGTGCCTTCCTGCATCTGGCTGACGATCTTCTGAACGTCCTCTTCCGAGATGGGCACGGGGCGGTTCTTGGCACCGCCGACGAAGCCGGTCACCTTGTTGGTGTGCTTGATCAGGTGCCAGGTGTCGTCGTCCATCACCATTTCCACCAGCACGTAGCCGGGGAAGAACTTGCGTTCGGTGGTGCGCTTCTGGCCGTTCTTGACCTCGACCACCTCTTCGGTGGGCACGAGGATGCGGCCGAACTTGTCCTGCATGCCGGCGCGGTTGATGCGCTCGATGATGTTGCGCTCGGCGGCCTTCTCCATGCCCGAATAGGCATGCACCACATACCAGCGCATGCCTTCGGCGGGGGCCAGCTGGGCCACGGACGTCTGTTGTTCGGTCATTGGGTCATCTCCAGCGCAGGATCAGGTCGTAGAAGACCCATTCCAGCGTTTTGTCGGTCAGCCACAGGAAGATCGCCATCACCACCACGAAGACGAACACGTAGGCGGTCATCTGCATGGCTTCCTTGCGGGCCGGCCACACCACCTTCTTGACCTCTTTCCACGAGTCGCGGCCAAAAGCGATCAGCTGCTTGCCCGACTCGGACACCGCGAACACCGCGATGCCCGCGGCGAGCGCGACGATCAGCGCGCCCCACTGGGCCAACGCGCCGCGGCCACCCAGCAGGTAGAAGGCCACGAAACCGCCCAGCACCAACGCCACGGCCAAGCCCAGCTTGGCTTTGTCGGCGCCAGAAGAAACGGTTTGAACGTCGGAGGAGGCCATGAGATTCAGACGATGGTTGTTCGGACCGCGGGGTGCGCACCCCGGGGGCATGAGACACGCAAGCCCACCAGAGGTCTCAGCGACTTCGGTGGGCTTGTGATCCACGAAACAGGTGATCGGATCGGACGGATGCGGTTCCTGTCAGGTGGCAGGGGCAGAGGGAATCGAACCCCCAACCTTCGGTTTTGGAGACCGACGCTCTGCCAATTGAGCTATACCCCTACGCGGCTGTTGCCCTGGTTGCCCAGGCGATTACTCGATGATCTTGGCCACGACGCCGGCGCCGACGGTGCGGCCGCCTTCGCGGATAGCAAAGCGCAGGCCTTCTTCCATGGCGATGGGCGCGATCAGCTTGACGGTGATCGACACGTTGTCGCCAGGCATGACCATCTCTTTGTCCTTGGGCAGCTCGATCGAGCCCGTGACGTCGGTCGTGCGGAAGTAGAACTGCGGACGGTAGTTGTTGAAGAACGGCGTGTGACGGCCGCCCTCGTCCTTGCTCAGCACGTACACCTCACCCGTGAAGTGCGTGTGCGGCTTGATCGAGCCCGGCTTGCACAGCACCTGGCCGCGCTGCACTTCTTCGCGCTTGGTGCCGCGCAGCAGGATACCCACGTTGTCGCCGGCCTGACCCTGGTCGAGCAGCTTGCGGAACATCTCCACGCCCGTGCAGGTGGTCTTTTGCGTCGCCGCAATACCCACGATCTCGATTTCTTCGCCGACCTTGATCACGCCACGCTCGATACGGCCGGTCACCACGGTGCCGCGGCCCGAGATCGAGAACACGTCTTCCACCGGCATCAGGAAGGCGCCGTCCACGGCACGCTCCGGGGTGGGGATGTAGCTGTCCAGCGCGTCGGCCAGGCGCATGATGGCCTGCTCGCCGAGGTCGCCCTTGTCGCCCTCGAGCGCCAGCTTGGCCGAGCCCTTCACGATCGGGGTGTCGTCGCCAGGGAAGTCGTACTTGCTCAGCAGTTCGCGCACTTCCATCTCGACGAGCTCGAGCAGCTCGGCGTCGTCGACCATGTCGCACTTGTTCAGGAACACGATGATGTAAGGCACGCCCACCTGACGCGCCAGCAGGATGTGCTCGCGGGTCTGGGGCATCGGGCCGTCAGCGGCCGAGCACACCAGGATCGCGCCGTCCATCTGGGCGGCGCCGGTGATCATGTTCTTCACGTAGTCGGCGTGGCCCGGGCAGTCCACGTGCGCGTAGTGGCGGTTGGCCGTCTCGTATTCCACGTGCGCGGTGTTGATCGTGATGCCGCGCGCTTTTTCTTCCGGAGCCGCGTCGATCTGGTCGTACGCCTTGGCAGCACCACCGAACTTGGCCGCCAGCACCGTCGTGATCGCCGCCGTCAGCGTCGTCTTGCCGTGGTCCACGTGACCAATCGTGCCCACGTTCACGTGCGGCTTGGTCCGCTCGAATTTCTCTTTTGCCATTTTTCAGCTCCAAAAACGAAATTGCCGAAATACCGATCAACGATCAAGCAACTGGTGCCCATGGCGGGAATCGGACCCGCGACCTCTCCCTTACCAAGGGAGTGCTCTACCACTGAGCCACATGGGCGAAGCACCGGGCACGCGCCCGATGCTCGAAAACCATTCAAACAACACCCGGCCGGCATGGAGCGGGAGACGGGAATCGAACCCGCGTCATCAGCTTGGAAGGCTGGGGTTCTACCATTGAACTACTCCCGCCCGGGCTGACATGCCATTCGGATCGCGCTTGGTGGAGGAGGCTGGATTCGAACCAGCGTAGGCGTAAGCCAACAGATTTACAGTCTGCCCCCTTTAGCCACTCGGGCACCCCTCCGTAGCGCAGCCGACGATTATGCCATGGAAAAATGTCGGTCGGCCAGATCCCGCACGTTACCAATCGATCGCGGGCCGTCCCTGCCCCGCCAGCCACTGGTTGACCAGGCCGAAATGCCCGCAGCCGATGAAAGGCACAGGCCCGCGGCGTGCCGACAAGGGCGAGGGGTGGTTGGCCATGAAGACGCGGTGCTGGCCGCCAACGAGCGCGGCCTTCTTCTGGGCGTGCGCGCCCCAGAGCAGAAAAGCGGTGGGCGTTGGCTGCCCGGCCACCCGGGCGATGATCGCATCAGTGAGCGCTTCCCAACCCTGACCGGCATGGCTGGCGGGCTTTCCGTCTTCGACCGTGAGACAGGTGTTGAGCAGCAAAACGCCTTGTTGGGCCCAGGGCCTGAGCGAGCCGCTCAGGGGCGGTTGCAGCCCCAGATCGCGCTGGCGCTCGACGAAGATGTTGCGCAGGCTGGGCGGAAAGGGCACACCGGGCGCCACGGAGAACGCCAGCCCCTCGGCCTGACCCGGGCCGTGGTACGGGTCCTGGCCCAGGATGACCACGCGCACCGCCTCGGGCGGCGTGAGCGCGAGGGCCCTCAACGGCTCGGGCGGGTAGATGGTGGCGCCCTGCTGCAGCCGCTGCCGCAGGAAGTGCGTGAGCGCCTGGCCGCGCGGCGAGGCGAAGAAGGCGCCCACCTCGGGCGCCCAGCCCGGGGCCACCGGCCAGCGCGCGGGATCCGCGTGCGTCAGCCTCATGCGAACAGTTCGGCCAGCGCCATGCCGGGCTCGTCGGCGCGCATGAAGGCCTCGCCCACCAGAAAGGCGTTCACGCCGGCCGCGCGCAGGGTCTGCACGTCGGCGCGCGTGAGAATGCCCGACTCGGTCACGAGCAGCCGGTCGGCCGGCAGCTCGGGCAGCAGGCCCAGCGTGGTGTCGAGCGAGACCTCGAAGGTGCGCAGGTTGCGGTTGTTCACGCCCACCAGCGGTGTCTTGAGCTTGAGCGCGCGCTGCAGTTCGTCGCCATCGTGCACCTCGACCAGCACCGCCATGTCGAGCGAGCGCGCGATGGCCTCGAACTCGGCCATCTGCGCGTCGTCGAGGCAGGCCGCGATCAGCAGGATGGCGTCGGCGCCCATCGCGCGCGCCTCATAGACCTGGTAGGCGTCGACCAGGAAATCCTTTCGCAGCACGGGCAGGTCACAGCTCGCGCGCGCCTGCTTGAGGAAATCGGGTGAGCCCTGGAAGTACTGGCGGTCGGTGAGCACCGACAGGCAGGCCGCGCTGACCTTGCCGTCGCCATCGGCGTAGCTCTGCGCGATGTCGGCGGGAATGAAGTTCTCGCGCAGCACGCCCTTGCTCGGGCTGGCCTTCTTGACCTCGGCGATCACCGCGGCCTGGCCCGCCGCGATCTTGGCGCGCAGCGCGCCCACGAAGTCGCGCGTGAGCACACGACTCTCGGCATCGGCCCGCACCACCTCGAGCGGTTTCTTCTTCTTCGCGGCGGCCACTTCCTCGCGCTTGGTGGCCACGATCTTGTTCAGGATGTCGCTCATGCCCGCTCCTTCACGCGGCCGCGAAGGCCTTGAGCTGCTCGAGCTTGGCCAGGGCCGCGCCCGATTCGAGCGTGCGGCGCGCCAGCGCAATGCCCGCCCCGATGTCGGTGGCGACGTTGGCCGCGTACAGCGCCACGCCCGCGTTGAGCACCACGATCTCGCTCGCGGCCTTCAGGGCCGGGTCGTCGCGGCGTTCGAGCACGCCGAGCAGCATGGCGCGTGAGGCCTCGGGCGTTTCCACGCGCAGCGCTCGGCTGCCCGCCATGGTCATGCCGAAGTCCTCGGGGTGGATCTCGTATTCGACGATCTCGCCGTTGCGCAGCTCGCCCACCATGGTGGCCGCGCCCAGCGAGACCTCGTCCATGCCGTCGCGGCCGTACACCACGAGCGCATGCTCCGCGCCCAGGCGCTGCAGCGCGCGCACCTGGATGCCCACGAGGTCGGGGTGGAACACACCCATGAGGATGTTGGGCGCCGAGGCCGGGTTGGTGAGCGGCCCCAGGATGTTGAAGATGGTCTTGATGCCCAGCTCGCGCCGCACCGGCGCGACGTTCTTCATGGCCGGGTGGTGATTCGGCGCGAACATGAAGCCCACGCCCACCTGCTCGATGCAGCGCGCGATCTGCTCGGGCGTCAGGTTGATGTTCACGCCCAGGCTTTCGAGCACGTCGGCGCTGCCGCTCTTGCTCGACACGCTGCGCCCGCCGTGCTTGCTCACGCGCGCGCCCGCGGCCGCGGCCACGAACATGCTGCAGGTCGAGATGTTGAAGGTGTGCGAGCCGTCGCCGCCCGTGCCCACGATGTCGACCAGGTGGGTTTTGTCGGCCACGTGCACCTTGGTCGAGAACTCGCGCATCACCTGCGCGGCCGCAGTGATCTCGCCGATGGTTTCCTTCTTCACGCGCAGGCCGGTGATGAGCGCGGCCATCATCACGGGCGACATCTCGCCGCCCATGATGAGGCGCATGAGGTGCAGCATCTCGTCGTGGAAGATCTCGCGGTGCTCGATGGTGCGCTGCAGGGCCTCCTGCGGCGTGATGTGGTGGATGCGTTGGACCATGCGAAGTCTCCTCAAGGTTTCGTGGGGTGATCGGCGAGCGCCAGGCGCAGGCCGAAGCCGATGAACATCAGACCGGCGGCGCGGTCCATCCAACCCATGGCGCGCTGCAACGCGTGCACGCGCCGCGCGGCCCAGGCCGCGAGCCAGGCGTAGCCGAGGTTGATCGGCAACGAATTCAGGTTGAACAGCACGCCGAGCCACAGAAAGGCGAGCGCGGGGTGTGCGGCGTCGGGCCGGATGAACTGCGGCACGAAGGCCAGGAAGAACAGCGCCACCTTGGGATTGAGCACGTTGGTGAGGAAGCCGCGGCGCCAGATGGCCCAGAGGTCGAGGCGCGCGGTGGCCTCGGGCGCAGCGGCAGCGCCCAGGTCGAGCCGTCCACCGCGCGAGAACAGCAACTTCACACCCATCCACAGCAGGTAGGCGGCGCCGACCCACTTCACCAGGGTGAACGCGGTGGCCGAGGTGGCGAGCAGCGCGCTCAGGCCCGCGGCGGCGGCGAACACGTGCACGAAGCAGCCGGCCACGATGCCCAGCGCGGCCGCAGTGCCCGCGCGCGCACCGCTGCGCAGGCCGTGGCTCACGATGTAGAGCACATCGGGCCCGGGCGTGAGGTTGAGCAGCCAGCCGGCCGCGATGAACAGGAGCAGTTGCGGCAGTTCGGGCATGGCGCGCTCCGGCTCAGTAGACGGCGGGGCCGCGCGCCTGCGCGGCGCCTTGGGGCTCGGCCTGGTCGAAGAACGCGCGCGCGCTCGCGATGGCGCGGTCGATGCCGGGCGCGTCCACGCCCAGGTGGGTCACGAAGCGCACACCGATCAGGCCGGTGGCGAGCACGCCGTCGCGCTGCAGGTGCGCGAGCAGGTCGGGGCCGCGGCCGCCGGCCACGTCGACGAACACGATGTTGGTCTGCGCCGAGCGCACGCTCAGGCCGTCGATGCCCGCCAGGCCGTGCGCCAGGCGCTGCGCGAGCGCGTGGTCGTCGGCCAGACGGTGCACGTGGTGGTCGAGCGCGTGCGAGGCCGCGGCCGCGAGCAGGCCGGCCTGGCGCAGGCCGCCACCCACCATCTTGCGCCAGCGGCGCGCGCGCTCGATGAATTCGCGCGGGCCGCACAGCGCCGAGCCCACGGGCGCGCCCAGGCCCTTGCTGAAACACACGGACACGCTGTCGAACAGGTCGGTGATGGCGCGCAGCGCCGCGAACGGGTCACCGCCCGGGCCTGCGTTGTGCACGGCCGCGTTGAACACGCGCGCGCCGTCCAGGTGCACCGTCAGGCCGTGTCGGCGCGCAAGCGCGGTCATCTCGCGCAGGTAGGCCTCGGGCATCACGTGCCCGTTCCAGGTGTTCTCCAGGCAGAGCAGCCGCGTGCGCGCGAAGTGCGGGTCGTCGGGCTTGATCGCGGCCTCGACATCGGCGGGCTTCATGAGGCCTTGCGCGTCCTGCGCGAGCGGCTGCGGCTGGATGCTGCCCAGCACCGCAGCGCCGCCGCCTTCGTAGCGGTAGGTGTGGGCGTTCTGGCCCACGATGTATTCGTCGCCGCGACCGCAGTGGGCCATCATGCCGCAGAGGTTGCTCTGGGTGCCGCTGCTCATGAACAGCGCGGCCTCCTTGCCGGTGAGCGCAGCGATCTGCTCCTGCAGCGCGTTCACCGAGGGGTCGTCGCCGAACACGTCGTCGCCCAGCGGCGCGGCCATCATGGCCTCGCGCATGGCGGCGGTGGGCTGGGTGACGGTGTCGCTGCGCAGGTCGACGGTGTTCATGCGACCTGCTCCAGGAAGTTGCGCAGCATGGCGTGGCCGTGTTCGGTGAGGATGCTCTCGGGGTGGAACTGCACGCCTTCGATGGCCAGGCTCTTGTGCTTCACGCCCATGATCTCGCCGTCGTCGGTCCAGGCCGTCACCTCGAGCTCGGCCGGGCAGTCGGCGCGGCGGATCGCGAGCGAGTGGTAGCGGTTCACGGTGAAGCGCTCGGGCAGGCCCGCGAACACGCCGCGCTGCGTGGTGGTGATCTCGCTGGTCTTGCCGTGCATGAGCTGCTGCGCGCGCACGATGGTGCCGCCGAAGGCCGCGCCGATGCTCTGGTGGCCCAGGCACACGCCGAGGATGGGCAGCTTGCCCGCGAAGTGGCGGATGGCCGGCACCGAGATGCCGGCCTCGGCCGGCGAGCACGGGCCGGGCGAGATCACCAGCCGATCCATGCGGCCGGCGTCGAGCCGGGCCTGCAGTTCATCGACCGTGACCTCGTCGTTGCGCAGCACGGTCACCTCGGCGCCGAGCTCGCCCAGGTACTGCACGATGTTGAAGGTGAACGAGTCGTAGTTGTCCACCATCAGGACCTTGATCGCGCTCATTCCAGACCCTCCTCGACCAGTTCGGCCGCGCGCAGCAGCGCGCGCGCCTTGTGCTCCGTTTCGCGCCACTCCATCTCGGGCACCGAGTCGGCGACCACGCCGGCCGCGGCCTGCACGTACAGCGTCTGGTCCTTCACGATCGCGGTGCGGATGGCGATCGCCACGTCCATGTCGCCCGCGTAGCTCAGGTAGCCGCAGGCGCCGCCGTAGATGCCGCGCTTGACCGGCTCGAGCCGGTCGATGAGCTCCATGGCGTGCACCTTGGGCGCGCCCGTGAGCGTGCCCGCGGGGAAGGTGGCCTTGAGCACGTCCATGTTGGTCATGCCGTCGTTGAGGATGCCCTCGACGTTGCTCACGATGTGCATCACGTGGCTGTAGCGCTCGACCACGAAGGCCTCGGTCACCTTCACGCTGCCGGTCTTCGCGATGCGGCCGATGTCGTTGCGCGCGAGGTCGATCAGCATCACGTGCTCGGCGCGCTCCTTGGGGTCGTTGACGAGTTCGACCTCGGTGGCCTTGTCTTTCTCGGGCGTGGCGCCGCGCGGGCGCGTGCCCGCGAGCGGCCGTATCGTCACCTTCTGCCCCTCGTCGGTGTGCTCCTGGCGCACCAGGATCTCCGGGCTCGCCCCCACCACGTGGAAGTCGCCGAAGTGGTAGTAGTACATGTAGGGCGAGGGGTTGAGCGAGCGCAGCGCGCGGTACAGCGACAGCGGCGACTCGGTGTAGCGCTTCTGGATGCGCTGACCCACCTGCACCTGCATGAAGTCGCCCGCGGCGATGAGCTCCTTGGCGCGCTCCACCGCGGCCAGGTAGTCGGCCTTGGCAAAGCCGCGCTCGGCCGGGTGCGCCTGCGTGGCCTTCACCTGCGGCGCGCTCACCGAATACTTGAGCGACTCCTTGAGCTCGCGCAGCCGCTTCTTGGCGTTGCTGTAGGCCTCGGGCTGGCCCGGGTCGGCGTAGACGATGAGGTAGAGCTTGCCCGACAGGTTGTCGATGACCGCGAGCTCCTCGCACTGCAGCAGCAGGATGTCGGGGCAGCCCAGGGTGTCGGGCGGGCAGCTGTGCTCGAGCTTCTTCTCGATGTGGCGCACCGCGTCGTAGCCGAAATAGCCCGCCAGGCCGCCGCAAAAGCGCGGCAGGCCGGGCCGCAGCGCCACCTTGAAGCGCTGCTGGTAGGCGGCGATGAAGTCGAGCGGGTTGCCGCGGTTCGTCTCCACCACCTCGCCGTCGCGCACCACCTCGGTCTTCGCGTCGGCACCGAAGCCGCTGGCGCGCAGCAGGGTGCGCGCGGGCAGGCCGATGAAGCTGTAGCGGCCGAAGCGCTCGCCGCCCACCACCGATTCGAGCAGGAAGCTGTGGCGGCCGTCGCCGCGGCCGTGCGCGAGCTTGAGGTACAGGGAGAGCGGGGTTTCGAGGTCGGCGAAGGCCTCGAGCATCAGCGGGATGCGGTTGTAGCCCTGCTGGGTGAGGCTCTTGAATTCGAGTTCGGTGATCATGTTCGTTCCATCCGTCCGGGGCCACGGAGGCGCTGCGCGCAGCGGGTGGGCCGGGGGTTCCTGTCGGTCCGGCAGGCGCGCTGCCGGGGGGCGTTGCGGAGAAGCGCGGCGCTCAGGCGCCCGGCCGGTCCCCGCGGGGGGAGGTGTGCACGTTCAGGCTGGCTTGCGCCAGGGCCAGGCTCCCCCGCCGAAATGGCGCGGCTGCGAGCCGAGGGTGAGCGTGCAGGGACGAAACATGGTGGCGCACTATAACAAAGCACCGCGACAGGCCGATAAGCCCGTTCACCACCGCGCGCGCCTCGGGCCTTACCCGCTGGTCAAGCCCGCAAGGCGCCGGGACAATGCAGGAAATCGAACGACCGTTCACTTCTGGAGGCGAATCCGATCATGGTGCCCAACCCCCTCTCCCCGCTGCGCGCGCTGGTCCTTGGCGGCGCGCTGCTCGCCAGCCTGCCCGCGCTGGCCGCCCCCGTGGAGCTCGCCGGCGTGACGCTGCAGGATCGCGCCACGGTGGGCGGCAGTCCGCTGGTGCTCAACGGCGCGGGTGTTCGCTACAAGGCGGTGTTCCAGGTCTACACGGCCGGGCTCTACCTGACGGCCAAGGCCACCACGACCGAGGGCGTGCTGGGCACGGCCGGGCCCAAGCGCATCACCATCACCATGCTGCGCGACATCGACGCCACCGAGCTCGGCAAGCTGTTCTCGCGCGGCATCGAGGACAACATGGACCGCGCGGCGTTTTCCAAGCTGATCCCGGGCGTGCTGCGCATGAGCCAGATCTTTGCCGCCCACAAGAAGCTCAACAAGGGCGACACCTTCACCGTCGACTGGCTGCCCGGCACCGGCACGGTGCTCACCGTGCGCGGCCAGGTCGAGGGCGAGCCCTTCAAGGAGCCCGAGTTCTACGATGCGCTGCTGCGCATCTGGCTCGGCCCCAAGCCGGCCGACTGGCAGCTCAAGGACGCGCTGCTGGGCGTGGGCAAGAAGCAGCCCTGAGCGCGTTCAGGCGATCAGCGCATCGAGCTCGGCCAGCGAATCGATGAGCCGGTCGTGCGGGGCGTGTGCGATCGGCTCGCCGTGGTTGTAGCCGTAGCGCACCAGCACCACCGGGCAGCCGGCGGCGCGCGCGGCCTGCGCGTCGTTGAGCGAATCGCCCACCATCAGCGTGTTCGCAGGCGCGGTGCCCAGCGCGCGGCAGGTCTCGATCAGCGGCAGCGGGTCGGGCTTGCTGCGCGCGAAGCTGTCGCCGCCGAACACGTGCCGGAAGTGCCCGGCCAGGCCCTTGCGCGCCAGCAGCTCGCGCGCGAAGGCCAGCGGCTTGTTGGTGAGGCAGGCCAGCGGCAGCCCGCGCGCGGCCAGCGCCGCCAGGCCTTCGGCCACGCCCGGGTAGACCGCGCTGTGCTGGCCGTTGACCGCCTGGTAGTGCGCCTGGTAGCGGGCCCAGGCCCGATCGAGCAGCGACTGCGCGGCCTCGGCGTCGAGCCCGCCGTGCTGCAGTGCCGAGCGGATCAGGTGCATCGAGCCCTTGCCCACCATGCGCTCGATGTCGGCGCGTGCCACCGGGGGGCGCGCGAGGTCGGCCAGGGTGCGGTTGAGGGCGGCGTCGAAGTCACCGAGCGTGTCGACCATCGTGCCGTCGAGGTCGACCATGAGGGCCTGGATGCGCCCGATCATCCGAGCGCCGCGCGCATCTGGTCGATCACGGCCTTGTAGTCGGGCTTGCCGAAGATCGCGCTGCCGGCCACGAAGGTGTCGGCGCCCGCGTCGGCCACGCGGCGGATGTTGTCGGGCTTGATGCCGCCGTCGACCTCGAGGCGGATGTCCTTGCCGCTGGCCTCGATGCGCTTGCGCGCCTGCTCGATCTTGCGCAGCGCCGAGTCGATGAAGCCCTGGCCGCCGAAGCCCGGGTTCACGCTCATGATCAGGATCAGGTCGATGTCGTCGATCAGCCAGTCGAGCACGTCGAGCGGCGCGCCGGGATTGAAGGTGAGGCCGGCCTTGAGGCCGCGCGCCTTGATGGCCTGCACGCTGCGGTGCACGTGGGTGCTCGCATCGGGGTGGAAGCTGATGAGGTCGGCGCCGGCGTCGGCGAAGGCCTGGGCCAGCGCGTCCACGGGCTGCACCATCAGGTGCACGTCGATCGGGGCCGGCGTGCCGTCGGGCTTCTTCGCGTGCGGCTTGAGCGCCTGGCACACCATGGGGCCGAAGGTGAGGTTGGGCACGTAATGGTTGTCCATCACGTCGAAGTGGATCCAGTCGGCGCCCGCGGCGACGACGTGGCGGACCTCCTCGCCCAGGCGGGCGAAGTCGGCCGAGAGGATGGACGGGGCGATGCGGAAGGTGGTCATGGCGGGGCGGTTCGGGCAGCGGGGTTCGGACTCGGCGCGCATTGTCTCAGGCCGGGCTCGGAAAGGCGGGCCGCAGGTAACATGCCGCCCATGCCCAAGCACCTCTTCACCTGCGAGGCGGAGCCCCAGTACCTCAGCGAGCAGTCCGCGCCCGAGGAAGACCTCTACGCCTTCGCGTACACCATCACCATCACCAACGCCGGCGAGGTCACGGCCCAGCTGATCGCGCGCCACTGGATCATCGAAGACGCCCATGGCCAGACCGAAGAGGTGAAGGGCCTGGGCGTGGTGGGCCACCAGCCGCTGCTGCGCCCCGGCGAGTCGTTCCAGTACACCAGCGGCACGCGGCTGCGCACGCCCACCGGCAGCATGCGCGGCAGCTTCTTCTGCGTGGGCGAGGACGGCGAGCGCTTCGAATCGCCGGTGCCCGAGTTCGCGCTGCGCGCCGACGGCGGCATGGACGCCCCGCCGCGCGTGCTGCACTGAGCGCCCGGCCGATGCCCCGCATGGACCTGCAGCAGCTGCTCGACACCCTCGCGCCCGAGGCCCCGCTGGCCCAGCGCCACCTCTGGCTCATGGACGCCCTGGCCTGGGTGCGCGGCGACGCGGCCGAGGTGGCGACCAGCGTCGAGCGCGTGCGCGCCTTCGTCTCGGCGCTGGAAGCCGACCCGGCGCTGCGCGAGCGTTGGCACCGCTGGCTGCGCGCCTTCATCGCCACGGTCGACCTCACGCCCCTGCTGGCCGATTTCGGCTTCGCCCCGCGCACCGCCTTCCTGAGCGAATTCGGCCACCGGCTGCGCCGCAAGCTGCTGCCCGGCACGCCCGAAACGCGCGACCTCGCCGACCTGTTCTCGCTGCTGCTGCCCTCGCGCTTCGACGTGCGCTGGATCAAGGCCCTGGACACCACCACGCTGCAGCGCCTGGGCGCCACGCTGCCCGGGCAGGCCGAGCCGGTGTGGAACGACGCGCTGATGGACGCCCTCACCTGCTGCGTGAGCCAGGTCAGCGCCACCGGCTTCGCGGCCGAGATCCGCATCCGCATGTCCGACGAGGCGCGCGCCGCGCGGCCTTTCCACGAACTGCCCTCGACCTTCGAAGCGCTGCGCCGCGAGGTGCGCGTGCACGGCCCGCGCAGCGAAGAGGCCGCGCAGGCCGCCGAGCGCCTGCGCGAGCAGCTCGATGCCTGCCGCCACGCGGCCTACTCGGTCTACCACCACCTCGAAGAGCACGGCATTTCGGTGGGCATCGTGTTCCGGCTGCGCCAGCTGCGCGAGCGCATCGTGCGCATCAAGCAGTTGCTCGACTGCCTGCTCGCGAGCGAATCGGGCCGCGCCAACGCCGCGCTGCTCGGCGACCTCGCGCAGGTCGGCATCGAAAACCGCAGCCTGCGCGCGCTCATCGCGAGCAGCTCGCACCTCACGGCGGCCAAGGTGGCCGAGCGCAGCGCCGAGAGCGGCGAGCACTACATCACGCGCAACGCCGCCGAGTACAAGGAAATGCTGGGCAAGGCCGCGGGCGGCGGCTTCATCATCGCCTTCACCACCTGGATCAAGTTCGCGCTCTACGGCCTGGGCCTGTCGGCCTTCTGGGGCGGCTTCGCGGCCGGCTTCAACTACGCGGCCTGCTTCGTGCTCGTGATGCTGCTGCACTGGACCGTGGCCACCAAGCAGCCCGCGGTCACCGCGCCGGCCATGGTCGCCAAGCTCAAGGACATCAAGGCCACGGGCGCGGTGCGGCGTTTCGTCGACGAGATCGCCCACCTGTTCCGCTCGCAGATCGCGGCCATCCTGGGCAACATCGGCATGGTCATTCCCACCGTGCTGCTGATCAGCGCGCTGCTGCAGTTCTTCCGCGGCGAAGCCATCATCGGCCCCGAGAAGGCCATGCACGTGATGCACGACCTGCACCTGCTCGGCCCCACGCTGTTCTTCGCGGCCTTCACCGGCGTGCTGCTGTTCGCCAGCAGCATCGTCGCGGGCTGGGTGGAGAACTGGTTCGTGCTGCACAACCTCGACTCGGCGATCGCCCACAACCCGCGCTTCACGCGCGTGCTCGGCCGCGCGCGCGCGGCGCGCTGGGCCGCCTGGCTGCGCACCAACATGTCGGGCCTGGCGGCCAACATCTCGCTGGGTTTCATGCTCGGCCTGGTGCCGGCCTTCGCGCAGTTCTTCGGCCTGGGGCTGGACGTGCGCCACGTCACCCTGTCGGCGGGCCAGCTCACCGCGGCCGGCTTCGCCATCGGCCTGGAGGTGCTGCGCATGCCCGAGTTCTGGTGGGCCGCGGCCTCGGTGCTGTTCATCGGCCCGCTCAACCTCACGGTGAGCTTCTACCTCGCGTTCCGCCTCGCGCTGCAGGCGCAGGCGGTCAGCACCACCAACCGCCAGGTGATCGGCGCGGCCATCCGCCGCCGGCTGCGCGCCGCGCCGCTGTCCTTCCTGGTGCCGCCGCGCGTGCCCCCGGCCGCCAGCGCGGCCTGAGGCCGCGCATGGGCGAGTTCGAACTCATCGCGCGCCACTTCACGCGCCCCGCGCCGGCGCCCGAAGCGGTGGTGCTCGGCGTGGGCGACGACTGCGCGCTGCTGCGGCCCACGCCGGGCCACCTGCTCGCCATCAGCACCGACATGCTGGTCGAAGGCCGGCACTTCTTCGCCGGCGCCGAGCCCGAGGCGCTGGGCCACAAGGCGCTGGCGGTGAACCTGTCGGACCTCGCGGCCATGGGCGCGCGGCCGCTGGGCTTCACGCTGGCGCTCGCGCTGCCCGCGGCCGACGAGGCCTGGCTCGCGGCCTTCGCGCGCGGCCTGTTCGCGCTGGCCGACGCGCACGCCTGCCCGCTGGTGGGCGGCGACACCACGCGCGGCCCGCTCAACCTGTGCATCACCGTGTTCGGCGAACGGCGCCCCGGCCAGGCGCTGCGCCGCAATGCCGCGCGCGCGGGCGACGAGCTCTGGCTCAGCGGCCGCACCGGCGAGGCGCGGCTGGCGCTCGCGCTGCGCCGCGGCGAAGCCTGGGCGCGCGGCGAACTGGCCGCGGTGGCCGACCGCATGGACCGCCCCACGCCGCGCCTCGCGCTCGGCCAGGCCCTGGCCGCGACCCCGGGCGTGCACGCCGCGCTCGACGTGAGCGACGGCCTGGCGGGCGACATCGGCCACATCCTCGAAGCCAGCGGCGTGGGCGCCGAGATCGAGGCCGACGCGCTGCCCGTGGCGCCCGCGCTGCAGGCGCTGGACCGGCCGCACCGGCTCGACTGCCTGCTCGCGGGCGGCGACGACTACGAGCTGCTGTTCACCGCCGACCCGGCCGCGCACGCCGCCGTGCGCGCAGCGGGCGCACAGACCGGCGTGGCGGTGACGCGCATCGGCCGCATCACGGCGGCGCCGGGGCTGCGCGTGCTCGATGCGCAGCGCCAGGCCGTGCCGCTGCGCACGCGCGGCTTCGACCACTTCGCGGCCGACTGACGCGCCGCGGGGCGGCTGTCGCGCAGGTGCCTGCCGGTGTCGATGGCGGGCAACACCCGCGCAGGCCGAGGCTTCGCCAACGGGTGCGCTCGTCTACGATGGCTGCGCCGTCCCGCCCCCAACCTTCCGAGGCCTCACACCATGCGCCTTCCCATGACCCGACTCGCGTCCCTCGTGCTCGTGCTGCTGGTCGCCCTGCTGCACGGCTGCGCCCTCAATGCGCCCGCCTATTCGCCCGACGCCAGCGGCATCGAGCGCGCGCGCAACAGCGGCATCCGGCCGGCGGCGCTGGGCAGCTTCAGCGTGAAGCCGGGCGCCACGGGCGGCAACAGCATCGGCCTGCGCGGCAGCCCCATGACCTCGCCCGTGGGCAACGACTACGCGGCCTACCTGGCCGAGGCCCTGCGCGTGGAACTGCAGCTCGCGGGCAAGCTCGATCCGGCCTCGCCGCTCGAGATCAGCGGCCAGCTGCTGAGCAACGACATCGCGGCCGGCGGCTTCTCCACCAACAGCGGCCACATCGAGGCCAGCTTCGTGGTCAAGCGCGCCGGGCAGACGCGCTACGAGGCCGTCAAACGCGCCGAAGCCACCTGGGATTCCTCCTTCGTCGGCGCCGTGGCCATCCCGCGCGCGGTGCAGCAATACCCCGTGCTCGTGCAACAGCTGATCGGCAAGCTCTGGGCCGACCCCGCCTTCATCGCCGCCCTGCAATAAGGACCCCCCATGCCCTCCCGCCTGCTTGCCCTCTTCGCCCTGGCCGTGCTGTTCGTGCTCGGCGGCTGCGCCCACCCCATCCAGCTCACGCCCGATCCCGCCCAGCTCATGGGCAAGGGCGGCGGCCAGAAGATCGACCGCCCCGTGGTGCTGGTGGTGAGCGACGCCCAGCTCGCGCAAGAGGTGGTCACGCCCGGCGGCGGTGGCGACAAGGTGAGCTACAAGCCCTACAAGGACCTGCAGACCGGCATGTACATCGCGCTCGGCGAGGTCTTCACGCGCGCCAGCCTTGCCAGCAGCCTGAGCGACCCGCGCGTGGGCACCGATCCGGCCACCGTCGTCGTCACGCCCGAGATCACCACCACCTCGTACTCGCCCAGCCTGTTCACCTGGCCGCCCACGGTGTTCACCGTCACGCTCGAATTCGCGTTCCGCGACAGCAAGGGCACGCGCACCATCACCACGGTGCGCGTGCAGGGCGAGGGCCGCGCCGAGTTCGACGAGTTCAAGAGCGATTTCTCGCTGTCGTCCAAGCGCGCCGCGCAGGACGCGCTCACGCGCATGGTCAAGGCGATCCAGGAACAGGCCGACACGCTGCGCCGCTGGTCCACGGCCGCCCTGCCCACCGCCGAGGGCGCGCCGCACTGAGCGCTGGCGGGGGGTGCGCCCCTATCATCCACGCATGCCCTCCGCCGCCCCGCTCGCCCGCCCCACCTGGCGCTTCCTCTTCGCCCACCCCGCCCACTTCATCGCGCTCGGCGCGGGCGCGGGCCTGGCGCGCGTGGCGCCCGGCACCGCGGGCACGCTGTGGGCCTGGGTGGCCTGGCTGGCGCTCGAACCCGTGGTGCCGCACCCCGCATGGGGCCTGCTGCTCGCGGTCGCCACGCTGATCGGCTGGTGGGCCTGCACCGTCACCGCACAGCACCTGGGCGTGGCCGACTCGGGCCACATCGTGTGGGACGAGGTGGTCGCCTTCTGGCTCGTGCTCTGGCTGATCGCGCCCGCGGGCTTCTGGGCCCAGCTCGCGGCCTTCGCGCTGTTCCGGCTGTTCGACGCGGTCAAGGTCGGGCCCATGGCCTGGGCCGACCAGACCTTCAAGGGCTTCGGCCCGCGCGGCGGCTTCGGCATCCTGCTCGACGACTTCGCGGCCGCGCTGTGCACGCTGCTCGTGATCGCGCTCTGGCGCTTCTGACCCGAGCGGCCCACCCATGCAAGACACCCTGCCCGCCACCCTCGACGCCCTGTCGGCGCGCCTGCGCGAGCGCAACTGGATGATGGCCACCGCCGAGAGCTGCACCGGCGGCCTGATCGCGGGCGCCTGCACCGATCTCAGCGGCTCCAGCGACTGGTTCGAGCGCGGCTTCGTGAGCTACTCGAACCTGGCCAAGACCGAGCTGCTCGGCGTGCCGGCCGAACTCATCGCCGCGCACGGCGCGGTGAGCGAGCCGGTGGCGCGCGCCATGGCGCGCGGCGCGGTCGAGCGCTCGGCCGCGCGTTGCGCAGTGGCCGTCACCGGTGTGGCCGGCCCCACCGGCGGCTCGCCCGAGAAGCCGGTGGGCACGGTGTGGTTCGGCTGGTGCACGCCGGCCGGCGTGTTCACCGAGCGCCAGCGCTTCGACGGCGACCGCGCCGCGGTGCGCCGCGCCACGGTGGCGCACGCGCTCGCGGGCCTGCTGCAGCGCCTGCCCTGAGCCGCCATGGCCGAGCCGTTCAAGAACCTCATCAACCCCGCCACCGCGCGCCACGCCGCGCTGCACCTGCGCCGCCACTGGCGCGGCTTCGACGCACCGCGCTTCGAGGCGCTGGTGAGCGAGGGCCTGGACGCGCTCGAGTTCAAGGCCCGCGCGCTGCGCTGGGCCGACGCGCTGCAGGCCACGCTGCCCGACGACTTCGACCGCGCCTGCGGGCTGATCGAGGCCGCGCTTGCGCCGCCGCTGGCCATCGACGCCGACGGCGAACCCGTGGGCCTGCAGGGCGCGCTGCACCCCGAGGGCATCGCGGGCTGGGCGCTCTGGGGCACCGGTGAATGGGTGGCGCGCCAGGGCCAGGCCCAGCCCGAGCGCGCGCTGCAGTGCCTGCACGCGATCACCCAGCGCTTCACGGGCGAGTTCGCCATCCGGCCCTTCATCCACCAGCAGCCCGAGGCCGTGTGGCCCGTGCTGCAGCGCTGGACGCGCGACCCCAGCGCGCACGTGCGCCGGCTCGCGAGCGAGGGCAGCCGCCCGCGCCTGCCCTGGGGCCTGCGGCTGCAGGCCCTGGTGATCGACCCTTCACCCACGCTGCCGCTGCTGCGCGCGCTGCAGGACGACCCCAGCGCCTACGTGCGCCGCAGCGTGGCCAACCACCTCAACGACATCGCCAAGGACCACCCCGGGCTGGTGGCCGAGTGGGTGCGCGAGCACCGCGCGCGCGCCGGCGCGCAGCGCGAGGCGCTGCTGCGCCATGCGAGCCGCGGCCTCATCAAGGCCGGCCACGCGCCCACGCTCGCGGCCTGGGGGCTGTCGCAGGGGCTGCAGGGCGAGGCCACGCTGGCCATCGCCCCGGCGCGCGTGGCCGTGGGCGGCGCGGTGGCGCTCCAGGCCACGCTGCGCAGCAACGCGCGCGCGCCGCAGACCCTGGTGGTCGACTACGCGGTGCACCACGTGAAGGCCAACGGCGCGAGCGCGCCCAAGGTGTTCAAGGGCTGGAAGCTCGAGCTCGCGCCCGGCGAAGTCCGCGCGCTGCAGAAATCGCATTCGCTGCGCGAGGTCACCACGCGGCGCCTGTACCCGGGCCGCCACGCGGTGGACCTGCTGGTCAACGGCGTGGCCGTGGCCAGCGCCGCGTTCGAGCTCACGGCCTGAGCTGCGGCGGCCGCTTCAGGCGGCGCGCAGGTGGGCATCCACGCCGCGCCGCGGGGCGGGCCCGATGGCCGGCCCCTGCCCCAGGCGGGCCCACATCTGCACCGTGTGGCGCGGCGCCGGCGCACCCAGCAGGTCGTGGATCTCGCGGTAAGGCGCCTGCACCTCGGGGAACTCCTGCAGGGCCTGCGAAATGGGTTGCATGGACAGGCCCTGGGCCGTGGCCGCGAGCTGGGCGCGCACCCAGGCGCGGCCGGCATTGACCTGCGTGATCCGGTCGTTGCCCTCGGTGATCAGCCAGTAGAAGGCCGGCGTGGCCGTCAGGCGGGCGCCGAAGTCGTCGATCTGGCGCGTGATCGTGCGGTCGCCCGGCGCGGGCGCCACGCTGCGGTCGAACAGGCCCACCTGGGTCAGCGCACGCACCAGCGGGTCGTTGAGCGAAATGCCGTCGCGGTGCGCCGCGATCTCCTTCGGGCCGATGCGCAGCACCCGGTACGACTCGAGCAGCGTGCGCGGCGTGGTAAGTTCGATGCGCCAGGCCTCGAGCGCGATGCGCCGGTGCTGCGCGATGAGCGCCGGCTCATCGCTCGTCACGAAACCCACGCGCATCCCCTGCCCCGCACTGGCCTGCCCGATGGCCCGCTGCGACTCGGCGCTCGGCACCTGGGGGGCGTAGGCCTCGCGGTTGGTGCGGCGCAGGAACACCTGCGCGAACAGCGGGTCGCGGCGCACGCCGGCATCGGGAATCAGCCGGATGCGGGCGATCGGCCGGTCGTCGACCGCGGCAGGGCCGAACACGCCGTCGGGAAACAGGGCGATGTCCGCGCGCAGGCCCTTTTCGCGCGCGGCCTGGTCGAGCAGTTCGATGAAGGTCCCCTGGCTCATCATCATCTGGCGCGACAGGGGGTCGGTCTGCGGCAGCAGGCGTTCGCGGTCGATGCGCAGCGTGATCTGGTCGGGCACCGAGAGGTCCACCAGCCAGCTCTGCAGGTTGTGCGAATGCGGCGCCAGGATGGCGTGGGCGAGGATCCAGCGCCGCACATCGGGCTCGTCGCCCGGGCCACGCCAGGCGGCCAGGGCCTGCGGGGGCAGCGCACTGCTGCAGCCCGCGACCGGGGCGAGCGCGGCGGCGATGGCGCCACCACCAGCGATGCGCAAGAGGGAACGGCGGTCCATGAAAGGCTCCTGTTGATGCGGTGAGCCGGATTGTGGTGAGCCGCTCACCCATTCACAATTCCATGAATAGGGATATCAGCCATGCATCCATGAATGAGGCCAACTTCAACTGGACACTGATCCGCTCGTTCCTGGCGGCGCTCGACCAGGGCAGCCTGATGGGCGCCGCCCGCGCGCTGGACATGCACCAGCCCACGCTGGGCCGGCACATCGCCGAACTCGAAGCGCAACTGGGCCTGACGCTGTTCGAGCGCACCGGCCGCGGCCTGCTGCCCACGCCCGACGCGACCCGCCTGGCCGACGCCGCGCGCGCCATGGCGGCGGCGGCCGACCAGCTCGGGCGCCAGGCCAGTGGCGCGCAGCGCGTGCTGCCCGGCACGGTGCGCATCAGCGCCAGCCAGCCCGTCGCCTGCGTGCTGCTGCCGCCCATCCTGCAAGGCCTGCGGCTGCAGTGGCCCGACATCCAGGTCGAACTGGTGGTGAGCAACGCGGTGAGCAACCTGCTGCAGCGCGAGGCCGACATCGCGATCCGCATGGTGCGGCCCGACCAGGGCTCGCTCGTGAGCCGCCGCGTGGGCCAGGTGGGCCTGGGCGCCTACGCCCACCAGGACTACCTGCGCCGGCGCGGCACGCCGCGCCAGCCCGCCGACCTGCTGCAACACGAGCTGATCGGCAACGACCGGCAGACCGACATCCTGCGCGGCTTCGCGCAGATGGGGCTGGCGGTCGGGCGCGAGCACTTCGCCCTGCGCACCGACGACCTCATGGCCGGCGAGGCCCTGGTGGCCGCGGGCCTGGGCATCGGCTTCATCGCGCGCTACGCGGCGCGCCAGCGGCCCGGCCTGGTGCAGGTGCTGCCTGGTCTGCCGATCCCGCCACTGCCCGTGTGGCTCGTGGTGCACCGCGAGATCCGCAGCAACCCGCGCATCCGCGCGGTGTGGGACCTGCTCGCGAACGCCCTGCCCGAGGCCCTGGCCTGAGGCCGGCGCGGCATACTGCGGGCACACCACCCAACCCGAGCAGGCCATACCCATGATCCGCGTCCACCACCTCAACCACTCGCGCTCGCAGCGCGTGCTCTGGCTGCTCGAAGAGCTGGGCCTGCCCTATGAGATCGTGCGCTACGAGCGCGACCCCAAGACCATGCTCGCTCCGCCCGAGCTCAAGAAGGTGCACCCGCTCGGCAAGTCGCCCGTGGTCACCGACGGCCCCCTGGTGCTGGCCGAATCGGGCGCGATCATCGAAACCCTGGTGGAGCGCCACGGCCCGCAGCTGCGCCCTGAACCGGGCACGCCCGAGTTCCAGCGCTACCGCTACTGGATGCATTACGCCGAGGGCTCGCTGATGCCGCCGCTGCTGCTCAAGCTGGTGTTCGATCAGGTGGAGAAAGCGCCCCTGATCGTGCGCCCCGTGGCCAAGGCCATCTCGGCCACGGTGAAAGGGCGCTTCATCACGCCCAACCTGCGCACCCACCTCGACTTCCTCGAGGCCGAGCTCGCCAGCTCACCGTGGTTCGCGGGCCCGGCCTTCAGCGCGGCCGACGTGCAGATGAGCTTCCCGATCGAGGCCGCGGCCGCGCGCGGCGGCCTCGACAACAGCCGCCCGCGCCTGATGGACTGGCTGCAGCGCATCCACGACCGCCCGGCCTACCACCGCGCGATCGACAAGGGCGGCCCGTTCGAGCTGCTGGGCTGAAGCGGCGCGCGGCGCTCAGGCGCCGTGGCACTTCTTGAATTTCTGGCCGCTGCCGCACCAGCACGGATCGTTGCGGCCGGGCGTGGCCTGCTGGCGCAGCGGCTGCACGCGCGGCCCCAGGCTGCGCCAGATGCGGTGCAGGTCGTACACCGCCCACAGGGCCGCCGCGAACTCGTCGATGCGCGCTTCGCTCACGCTGGGCGGGGCCTGCTCGTCGTGCAGGTTCACCGAGGGCTTGCCCGTGTCGTCCTGGGTGAGCACGTCGATGGTGTCGAGCGCTTCTTCGATCCACTGCGCGGTTTCGCGGTCGCGCGGCAGGGCCCAGTCGTCGTCCCACTGCTCGACCACGAACAGGAAGCCCAGCGCCCACACCTGGCCGTAGGACGGCACGGGCTGGTCGGCGGGCGGGCGCTCGGCCTCGGGCAGCGCAGCGAGCGCGCCGCGCACGTCCATCACCTCGGGGTGGTAGCTGCGCTCGTCGTCGAGGCCTTGCACCTCGGTGGCCAGGGCCTGGCGCACCTCGGCCTCACGCCTCGCCCACAGCGCCATGAAGCGCTCGTAGGCCGCGGTGTTCGGAAAGTGCGTGCCCTCGGCCTGCGGCAGCGTGGGCAGATCGCCCGTGCCGAGCAGCAGGGGCAGCCATTCCGAGGCCGGCACCGGCCGGCGCGTGCAGACCAGCGCGGCCATGGCCCCTTCGAGGAACTCCCATTCGGGCACCTCGTCGTCGCGCGTGCGCAGCTCGTCGAGCAGCGTGTCGAGTTCTTCGAAGTCGGCGCCTTGCAGCGGCGCGCCAGGGTCTTGGCTCATGGGGACGGTGGGCCGGGCGGCGGCAAAAGGCCGCCAGTGTAGTGCGCCGCCCCCGGCGGCGGCGGTCAGTGCGGGCGCGGCGGCTGACCGGTGAGGCCGAAGGCCAGCGTGGCCAGCGGCGTGGGCGCGGGCGCTTCGCGGGCCTGCTCGCGGCGCGCGCGCACGTCGCGCCGTTCGGCCCGCGGTGCCGCGGGTCGCCAGGCGTTCTGCAGCAACTGCCAGCTGGCTGGCGGCACCTTCATCGAATCCGGTTCGTCCATGAGGATGGGAAACATGGTCGGCTCCACGCAGGCGGATGGGCAGGAACCCGGACCGCTCGGCCTGCCACGCGCGGCGGGGTGTGCAAGCCATTGTTCGGACCGGCCCCCGACTGGCAAATAATGCCCAGGCACCATTTCGCGCCCAAGCCGATCCCCCACCCAGGGCCCCACGATGCTCGAACGACTCAATGCCCTCTACCCCGTCCGCTACACGGCGCTCGCCGTGTGCGCCGTGATCGCCTTGCTGAGCCTGTTCACGTGGGTGGCCTTCGGCGTCGGCGGCGGCTGGTTCCTGCTGTTCGGGGCGCTCACCGCGCTGGGCGTGTGGGACCTGCGCCAGACGCGCAAGGCGGTGCTGCGCAACTACCCGGTGATCGGGCACCTGCGCTTCATGCTCGAGTACGTGCGGCCCGAGATCCGGCAGTACTTCATCGAAAGCGACACCGAGGCCCAGCCCTTCTCGCGCAGCCAGCGCAGCCTGGTCTACGCGCGCGCCAAGGGCGAGACCGACAAGCGCCCCTTCGGCTCGCAGCGCGACATGAAGGCCAACGGCCACGAGTGGATCAACCACTCGATCGCGCCCACCGTGCTGCCCACGCACGACTTCCGCATCACCATCGGCGGGCCCGATTGCAGCCAGCCCTACGAGGCCAGCGTCTTCAACATCTCGGCCATGAGCTTCGGCGCGCTGTCGGCCAACGCGATCCAGGCGCTCAACGCGGGCGCGGCGCGCGGCCGCTTCGCGCACGACACCGGCGAGGGCTCGATCTCGGCATGGCACCGCCTGCACGGTGGCGACCTGATCTGGGAGATCGGCTCGGGCTACTTCGGCTGCCGCAGCGACGACGGCCGCTTCAGCGAGGAGAAGTTCGTGGCCAACGCACTCGATCCGCAGGTGAAGATGATCGAGCTCAAGCTGAGCCAGGGCGCCAAGCCCGGCCACGGCGGCGTGCTGCCCGGCGCCAAGGTGACGGCCGAAATCGCGGCCGCGCGCGGCGTGCCCGAGGGCGTGGACTGCGTCTCGCCCGCCGCGCACAGCGCCTTCGGCACGCCGCTGGATATGCTCGCCTTCATCGCGCGGCTTCGCCAGCTCTCGGGCGGCAAGCCCGTGGGCTTCAAGCTGTGCATCGGCCACCCCTGGGAGTGGTTCGCGATCGTCAAGGCCATGCTCAAGACCGGCATCACGCCGGACTTCATCGTGGTCGACGGTGCCGAGGGCGGCACCGGTGCGGCGCCGCTGGAGTTCATCGACCACGTGGGCGCGCCGCTGCAGGAAGGCCTGCGCCTGGTGCACAACACGCTGGTGGGCGTGAACCTGCGCGAGCGCATCCGCGTGGGCTGTGCGGGCAAGGTGGTGAGCGCCTTCGACATCGCGCGCGCGCTCGCGATCGGCGCCGACTGGTGCAACAGCGCGCGCGGCTTCATGTTCGCGCTCGGTTGCATCCAGGCGCAGAGCTGCCACACCGGCCAGTGCCCCACGGGCGTGACCACCCAGGACCCGCTGCGCCAGCAGGCGCTGGTGGTGCCCGACAAGGCCGAGCGCGTGTGGCGCTTTCACCAGAACACGCTGCGCGCGCTGCAGGAACTGGTACAGGCTGCGGGCCTGCGCCACCCGGGCGAGATCACGGCCCAGCACCTGGTGCGGCGCGTGAGCGACAACGAGGTGCGCCTGCTCGCCAACCTGCTGCCCACCACGGCGCCGGGCGCGCTGCTCGACGACGACCCCGAGGGCGAGCACGCGGTGTTCACCACCTGGTGGCGGCGCGCGAGCGCCGAGAGCTTTTCGCTGCCGGCCTGAGCGCACGAGGCGTCGCGCGCGCGACGCTCAGATGCGCGAGCCGTCTTCGAGGAAGCGCTCTTCGCGCTCGAGCACACCCTGTGCGTTGTAGCGCTTGCGCCGCAGCAGCAGGCCGCGCTCGCCGTGTTCGTCTTCGCGCAGCAGCACGCCGTCTTCGCTGAAGTACTTCTGCCAGCCCCAGAGGCGGCCGTTGCGCTCGGTGTTCACGGCCGCGGGGCGGCCGTTGTCCCAGAAGCTCTCGGTGGTGCGCTCCTGGTCGCGGCCCTCGCGGCGGGTCTGCTGGCGCAGCTTGGGCTGGCCGTTGAGGTACCACTGCTGCACGCGCTGCTCGTAGCCCTCGGCCCAGTGCGTTTCCTGCGTCAGCTGGCCGCTCTCGTGCCATTCGCGCGCCACGCCTTCGCGCCCGCCCGGGCCGTTGGGGTCGCGTTCGATGAAATCGGTTTCGGAGCGCGGCCTGCCCGAGGCGTAGTAGACGCGCTTGACGCGGCGGCCTTCGCGCAGGGTTTCGTCGCGCACCAGCCGGCCTTCGCGATCGAGCACGGTCTGCCGCTGCAACTGCCCCTGCAGGTGGCTCACGCTGCCGGAGGGCTTGCCCGGTTCGCGGTACAGCGTGACCTCGGCCGCGCGGCCCGCATGGCCGCAGACCTCGCGGTCCTGCGGCACCAAGGACACCGGCGCGCAACGCAGCTCGCTGAGCGTGCCGTCGGCGAGGTAGCCGATGCTCAGCAGCGTGCGGCGATCGGCCACGAAGCGCAGGGTCTGCAGGTACCCGGCCTCGGCAAAGGTCTTCTGCACGCCCACGGCGCTGCCGTCGTCGAGGTTTTCTTCCTGGCGCAGCGTGCCGCGCGCGTCGAAGGTGCGCGCCACGCCATGCCGGTTGCCGCGTTCGTTCACGCTGAACTCGCGCCGCTCGCCGTCGGCCGTCACCACCACCACCGGGCCCACGAAGCGGCCGTCGCGCAGCGTCTGTTCGCGCAGGCGCACCATGCCGTCGCCGTCGGTGCAGCGCATCACGCCGCTCTTGCCCGCGGTGGTGTGGCCGTTGTTGGGGTTCACGCTTTCGCCGTTGAGCTCGCAGCGCGGCACGGCCTGCGCGGGCGGGCCGCTGAGCGCGGCCGCCAGGGCCACCAGGGCGAACACCGGTTCACGGCGCATGCACGGGCTCCTTCCATTCGCGGCACACGGTCGCGCCCAGGCGCGACAGGCGCCTGGCCATGCACAGCACGGCGTCGTCCTTGCTCACCAGTGTGGCGCGGTGCGCCGAGGCGAGGTCGATGAACTTCTGGTCGTCGGCGTCCTTGCAGGTGTAGGCCGACTTGGGCGCCTCGGGCACCAGGCGCGCGCAGCGGTCGAAGGCCTCGAGCACGTCCTGCGAGGGCCGCGCCTGCGCTTGGAGGCGGCGCGCGATCTGCGGGTAGGCGAGCACGCGCACGAGTTCTTCACGCATGGCGGCCGTGGCCAGCCAGGTGCCGGGCTGCGCCTCGATGCGCGCGCGCAGGGGTGCGGTCGCGGGGTCGTCGAAGACGAAGAGATCGAGGGCGATGTTGGTGTCGAGCACCAGGGCGGTGTCGATGGCCATGTCAGGCTTGCGCGCGCGCCACGAGGTCGAAGCGGAACAGCCGGCATTCGATGGGGCCGTTCCACAGCGGCACGCGGCGCGACTCCTTGAAGCGCATCTTGCCGGGCAGCTTGAAATCGGGCGTGAGCAACCAGGCGCTCCAGCCCGCGTAGTGGGTCTTCCAGTGCGCGGCGAGGCGGTTGAAGAAATCGCTGCCGTCGCTGCCGTCGGCCATCTGCGCGCTTTCGCGGCCCTGGCCTGCGGGGGCGGGCCGCGGCGCGCCCACGGTGAAGGTGCGCGGCGCGCGTGGCGCCATGCGCTGCGCGCGCGCGGCCGCGTTCTCACCGGCCACGCCGGCGGCCGCGATGCGCTCGCCATAGGGTGGGTTGAGCAGCAGCACGCCGGGGCGCGCGGTGGGCGGCGTGCGCTGCAAGGCGTCGCCGCCGCGCAGTTCGACCGCATGGGCGACGCCTGCGCGCTCGGCGTTGCGCTGCGCGAAGTCGACCATGCGAAAGGACACGTCGCTGCCGAACACGATGGGCGCGTGGCCCGCGGGCCATTCGCGCTGCTGCGCCACCGCGTCGGCCTTGAGGGCCTGCCACACGTGGGCCTGAAAGGGCAGCAGGCGTTCGAAGGCGAAGCGCCGGCGCAGGCCGGGTGCGATGTGGAGCGCGATCTGGGCGGCCTCGATCACCACCGTGCCGCTGCCACAGCAGGGGTCGTAGAGCGGCGCGATGGCGTCCAGTGGCTGGTCGGCGCTGGCGTCCCAGCCGGTGGCGGCGATCATGGCCGCGGCCAGGGTCTCTTTCAGCGGCGCATCGCCCTTGTCTTCGCGCCAGCCGCGCTTGAACAGCGGCTCGCCCGTGGTGTCGATGTAGAGCGTGAGGGTCTCGGCCGTGAGGTGGCCGAACAGGCGCACGTCGGGGCGCTGCGTGTCCACGCTGGGGCGTTCACCGCGCTTGTCGCGGAAGCGGTCGCAGACCGCGTCCTTGAGCTTGAGCGCCGCGAAGTTCAGGCTCTGCAGCGGGCTGTGCTGGGCCGTGAGCTCGACCTTGATGGTCTGCTGCGGCGTGAACCAGATCTCCCAGGCCACGTCCATGGCCGCGTCGTAGAGGTCGCGCTCGTCGCGGTAGGGGCCGTGCCACAGGCGCACCAGCACGCGCTGCGCGAGCCGGCTGTGCAGGTTCAGGCGCAGCGCATCGCGCCACGAGGCTTCGAGCGAGACGCCGCCGCGCGAGCGCTGCAGTTGCCCGACACCGGTGATGCGCTGCACCTCGGCGGCGAGGAAGTCCTCGACGCCGGCGGCGCAAGGCAGAAAGAGCTGTAGCTGGTTCACAGGGATTTGCGCAGGTTCGCGGGGGCGATGCGCATGGCCTCGCGGTACTTGGCCACGGTGCGGCGCGCGCACTCGATGCCCTGCTCCTTGAGCAGGTCGGACAGCTGGTTGTCCGACAGCGGCTTGCTGGCCTCTTCGGCGGCAATGAACTGCTTGAGCAGCGCGCGCACCGCGGTGCTCGAGGCGTTGCCGCCGGTTTCGGTGCCCAGCGAGGAGCCGAAGAAGTACTTGAGCTCGTAGGTGCCGAAGGGCGTGGCCATGTACTTCGCGGTGGTCACGCGGCTGATGGTGGATTCGTGCAGGCCGAGCTCGTCGGCGATCTCGCGCAGCACCAGCGGGCGCATGGCGAGCTCGCCGTGCATGAAGAAGTTGCGCTGGCGTTCGACGATGGCGCTGGACACGCGCAGGATGGTGTCGAAGCGCTGCTGGATGTTCTTGATGAACCAGCGCGCTTCCTGCAGCCGCTGCTGCATGGCCGCGTGGCCGCCTTCGCCGCCGCTGTCGCGCCCGCCGCGGTTCTGCCGCAGGGCGTTGGCGTAGACGTCGTGCACGCGCAATCGCGGCATCACGTCGGGGTTGAGGATGACCTTGAAGCCGCGGCCCGCGCGCGTGACGATCACGTCCGGCACGACGATGTTGCGCTCGACGTCGACGAAGCGCCGGCCGGGCTTGGGTTCGAGCCGCGCGATCAGCGCGAGCGCGGCGCGCACGGTCTCGTCGTCGAGCCGGCAGGCGCTGCACAGCTTGCGGATGTCGCGCTTGGCCACGAGCTCGAGCGGCTGGCCGCACAGCGCGAGCGCGGCGCGCGCCTCGGGCGTGTTGCGCAGCTCCAGGATCTGTAGCCGCAGGCATTCCGCGAGGTCGCGCGCGCCCACGCCGGGCGGGTCCATGTGCTGCAGCCACTGCAGCGCGGTGCGCAACTGCTGCTCGGCGGCCTCGCGCGCTTCGAGCGCGGCCTCGGGGTCGTCGGGCAAGGGACGGCCCAGCAGTTGCAGGAACGCGGGCACCAGGGCCTCGAGGCTGTCGTCGAGGTAGCCGTCGTCGTTGAGCGATTCGATCAGGAAGACCAGGGCCGCGCGGTCTTCGTCGCCCAGGCGCATGCAGCGCGCCTGCTCGTGCAGGTGGTCCTGCAGCGAGACCTGCGAGCGCGCGAGCTCGGCCGCGCTCGCGGTCTCGTCGTCGTCGCCGCTGCCGCTGGTGCGCGCGGGCGCGTCACCGCCCCACTCGCTGTCGTCGGGCGCGATCTCCACCGAGCCGTCGCCCTCCCAGCTTTCTTCGACCGGGCTCGCGCCGTCCAGGCGCGCCTCGAGCGCGTCGGCATCGCCCGCGTCGGCGCTGTCGGCCACCGCATCGCCGGTGCCGGCCGTGGCCACCAAAGCCGCGTCGGCGATCTGCTCGCCCGCGCTCACCGGCGCGTCGGCCGCGCCGTCGACGCCGAAGGCCTCGCGTTCGCTGCCGTCCTCGCTGCGCTCCAGAAAGGGGTTTTCGTCGAGCATCTGCTCGACCTCCTGCGCCATCTCCAGCGTGGACAGCTGCAGCAGGCGGATCGACTGCTGCAGCTGGGGCGTGAGCGCCAGGTGCTGGGAGACGCGCAGCGACAGGCTCTGCTTCATCACATCTTGAAGTGTTCGCCGAGGTACACGCGGCGCACGTCCGCGTTCTCGACGATCTCCGACGGCGTGCCGCTGGTGAGCACGTGGCCGTCGTTGATGATGTAGGCCCGGTCGCAGATGCCCAGGGTCTCTCGCACGTTGTGGTCGGTGATGAGCACGCCGATGCCGCGCGACTTGAGGAAACCGATGATGCGCTGGATTTCGATCACCGCGATCGGGTCGATGCCCGCGAAGGGCTCGTCGAGCAGGATGAAGCGCGGGCTGGTGGCCAGGGCGCGCGCGATCTCGACGCGGCGGCGCTCGCCGCCCGAGAGCGCGGGCGCGGGCGAATCGCGCAGGTGCTCGACGTGCAGGTCGCGCAGCAGCGCGTCCAGGCGCTGTTCGATCGCGGCGCTGCCCAGCGCGCGGCCGCGTTCGTCTTCCTGCAGCTCGAGCACGGCGCGCACGTTCTGCGCCACGGTGAGCTTGCGGAAGATCGAGGCCTCCTGCGGCAGGTAGCCCAGGCCCAGGCGCGCGCGGCGGTGGATGGGCAGCCGTTCGATGGGCTGGCCATCGAGCAGGATCTGCCCGCCATCGGCGCGCAGCAGGCCCACGAGCATGTAGAACGAGGTGGTCTTGCCCGCGCCGTTGGGGCCCAGCAGACCCACGACCTCACCCTTGTCGACCGAGAGCGACACGTCCTTGACCACCAGGCGGCTGCCGTAGGCCTTCTTGAGGCCGCGCGCCTGCAAGCGGCTGGTGCCCCCGGGGATGAACTCGGTGGGGGCGAAATCGGAGACCGGCGAAGCCCCCCTCACGGACGGGCCCCTCCCATCGAGCCCGAGGGCCGCAGCGGTGTGCTCGAGGCCGGCGGCGTGGGCACGGCGCCCGGCTCACCGGGGCGCGGCATGGGCGTGAGCGTGGCGCGCACGCGGCCACCCAGCGTGCCCGTGGTGTTACCGCCGCCGGGGTTGCCGTCGACGGTGAAGACCTCGTTGCGGTTGTCGTACACGATCACGTTGCCCCGGGTCTCGTCGTTGAGCTGCGTGCCCAGGTAGCGGCGCATCACGGCGTCGCCGATGAAGCGCACGGTGTCGGCACGGCTGTCGTACTCGATGCGCTTGCCCTCGCCTTCGATGAACTCGTTGACCCCTTCGCGCTTTTGCTTGAAGTAGCCCGGGCTGCCCTGCACGATGCCGAACTGGTTGCCCTGCGCGTCCTGCCGCACCTCGACCTGCGCACCGCGGATCACGATGGTGCCTTTGGTGATCACCACGTTGCCCGTGAAGATGCTGACCTGCCGCGCGTCGTCGTAGCGCAGGTTGTCGGCCTCGGCGTTGAGCGGCTTGAGCCGGTCGGCCTGCTCGGCGTGCGCGGCCACGCCGCAAACGGCCAGGCCTGCGGCGAGCAGGGCGGCGGACAGGGGGTGGGAGCGTGGGCGGCGGGGCATATGGAGGGCACGAAACTTGCATGCCATTCTAAACACCCCGGTGCGCCGATCGCCGGGCCAGGGCGACCCGGCGCGAGACTTTTTTGCCGCCGGCCTCAGCCTTTGCGCACGTTGGCGATCAGCGCGTTGGCGACCACCAGCGTGTTGGGGCCCTGGCCGGGCACGGTGAAGCGGCCCGCCACGCCCAGCGCGGGCGTGCCTTCGACGGCATAGGCGTCCTGCAGGGCGGCAGCGCGCGAGGCCTTGGTCATCACGGCGCCGCTGTTGAAGGCCTCGGTGAACTTGGCGCGGTCCACGCCCTGGCGCACCACCCAGTCGGTGATGGGGCCGTCGGTGGTCAGGGGCAGGCGATCGACGTGGATGGCCTTGAACACCGCGGCGTGCAGGCGGCCCACCAGACCCATGGATTCGAGCGTGTAGTACAGCTTCTGCATGGGCACGAAGGCCGGCGAGAAGGCCACGGGCGTGCGGCGCAGCACCACGTCGGCGGGCAGGCGCTTCTCCCAGTCTTCGAGCAGCGGCTCGAAGTTGAAGCAGTGCACGCAGGAGTAGGCGAAGAACTCCACCACCTCGATCTTGCCGGCGGGCGTGTCGACCGGCGCCGGCTTGGGCAGGCGCTGGTACTCGGTGCCCTCGCGCGGGGCGACGCGCTGGGCGAAGGCGGGCAGCGCAGCCCCGCTGGCCAGCAGGGAAAGGGTGAAATCGCGGCGGTACATGGAAGAAGAACTCCGTCGTTGGGAACGAGCGCTTGGGCAGGGCTGGCGGGGGAAAGTTCCCGCGCGCCCCGCGCCGCCTCAGCGTTGCACGCGCACCAGCGCGGCGTCGACCTTGTTGACCTGCAGCTGCTCGATCGTGAGGTCGGCCAGCGCCTTCTGCGCGAACGGGCCCACGCGCACGCGGTACACGGTGCGCCCGTTCTGCTCGCGCTCGTCGATGTTGGCCGAGATGCCCAGCATGGCCAGGCGCGCGCGCTGGGCCTCGGCGTCGTCCGGGCTGCGGAAGGCGCCGGCCTGCACGAAGTAGGTGAAGGGGTCGGCGCCCACGCCGGCGTCACCGCCCGCAGCGGGGGCCGCGGCACCGGCCTTGGGCGCGGCGGCAGCGGCCGGCGCAGTCGCGGGTGCGGGTGCGGCCGCCGGTTGCTGGGCAAGGCGCGAATTCACGAGGTCGCCCAGCGGGTCCTTGGAGGCGTTGGTGTTGGGCGGCAGGGGCCGGCCATCGGCGGGCGGCACCGAGATCGCGCCTTCGCTGCCCGGTGTGGTGACCGGCGGCGGGGTGGGCGCACCGCTGGCCGCGGGCATGCCGCTGATGCTGCGGTTGGGGTTCCAGCCCTTGTTGCGCTCGGCTTCCTTGGCGTCGTCTTCGGCGCTGCGCGTGAGGCCGCGGTCGACGAAGGGCACCGGCACGCGCGTGACGTACACGGCCACCGCGAGCGCCGCGGCCAGGCCCACGAGCAGGCCGATCGCCAGGCCGATCAGCGTGCCACCCAGGCTGCTGCTGCGGGATTTGGAGGAGGCGGATTTCTTCATGGGGCTCGCGGGCAACTACATCTTCTGCGGGGCGCTCACGCCCAGCACGGCCAGGCCATTGTGCAGCACGCGTGCGGTGGCCGCGACCAGCGCCAGCCGCGCGCGTTTGACGCGCTCATCATCGACCAGGATGCGCTCGGCGTCGTAGTAACTGTGGTAACTCGCGGCAAGCTCGCGCAGGTAGAAGGTGACGTCGTGCGGCGCGAAGTCGCGCGCGGCGGCACTGAGCATCTCGGGGTACTTGGCGAGCTGGCGCATCAGCGCCTGCGCGGGCGCGCTGTCGAGCGGCGACAGGTCGGCCTCGACCAGCGTGGCGACGTCGCCGCCCCAACCCGCGAGCACCGAGCAGATGCGCGCGTGCGCGTACTGCACGTAGTACACAGGGTTGTCGTTGTTCTGCTGCACGGCCAGGTCGACGTCGAAGGTGTATTCGGTGTCGGGCTTGCGGCTGAGCAGGAAGAAGCGCACCGCGTCCTTGCTGGTCCATTCGATCAGGTCGCGCAGCGTCACGTAGCTGCCGGCGCGCTTGCTGATCTTCACCTCCTGGCCGCCGCGCACCACGCGCACCATGGTGTGCAGCACGTAGTCGGGGTAGCCCTGGGGAATGCCCACGTCGGCGGCCTGCAGGCCGGCGCGCACGCGCGCGATGGTGCCGTGGTGGTCGGTGCCCTGGATGTTCACCACCTTGGTGAAGCCGCGCTCCCACTTGGCGATGTGGTAGGCCACGTCGGGCACGAAGTAGGTGTACGAGCCGTCGGACTTGCGCATCACGCGGTCCTTGTCGTCGCCGTAGTCGGTGCTGCGCAGCCACAGCGCGCCGTCCTGCTCGTAGGTCTTGCCGTTGGCGATCAACCGGTTCACCGCGGCCTCGACGCGCCCGCTGGTGTACAGGCTGGACTCGAGGTAGTAGTGGTCGAACTTGACCGCGAAGGCCTGCAGGTCGAGGTCCTGTTCGTGGCGCAGGTAGGCCACGGCGAACTGGCGGATGCCGTCGAGGTCGTTGGCGTCGCCGCTGGCGGTGAAGGCGCGGTCGTCGGCCTGCACGGTCTTCTTCGCGAGGAAGTCGTTGGCGATGTCCTGGATGTAGTCGCCGTTGTAGGCCGCTTCGGGCCAGCCCGCGTCACCCGGCTTGAGGCCCTGGGCGCGCAGCTGCGTGGAGGTGGCCAGGGTGTTGATCTGCACGCCCGCGTCGTTGTAATAGAACTCGCGGTGCACGCGCCAGCCCTGCGTCTCGTAGAGGTTGCAGATGGCGTCGCCGAGCGCGGCCTGGCGGCCGTGGCCCACGTGCAGCGGGCCCGTGGGGTTGGCGGACACGAACTCCACCATCAGGCGCTGGCCGTTGTCGGGCTGGCGGCCGTAGTGCGCGCCCGCGCCCAGCACCTCGCGCACCACCTGCTGCTTGGCCTCGGGCTTGAGGCGGATGTTGATGAAGCCCGGGCCGGCGATATCGATCGCCTCGACCCAGCGCTCGTAGGGCGGCTGCGCGAGCAGCGCGGCGCGCAGCTGCTCGCCCACGGCGCGCGGGTTGAGCTTGAGCGGCTTGGCCAGCTGCATGGCCGCGGTGACGGCGAAGTCGCCGTGCGCGGCCACCTTGGGCGATTCGAACGCGGCCTTCGCGCCCGCGCCGGGGCTGATTTTTTCCAGCTCGGCGGCCAGCGCGGCGAGCAGGTCTTGTTGGATCTGGAGCATCGCGGGATTTTAGGCGGCGGCCAGGGGTGCCAGCCGCTCGCGCGCCGCGGCCTTCACGGCGGCCGTCAGGCGCTGCGCCGACGGCGGCTCGTGCGCCCAGTGCTGCCAGTACAGCGCCACGTCCACCGTGGCGCCGGGCAGCAGCTCGGTCAGCGTGGGGTGTTTGGGCAGGTGCTGCTCGGGCACCATGCCCCAGCCCAGGCCGAGCTCGATCGCGGTCTCGAACGACTCCACCGCGGGCACGTAGTGGCGCGGGTAGGCGGGCTGCTTCAGGCCGATGTGCTGCTCGAGAAACGCGTCCTGCAGCGCGTCCTTGCGGTTGAAGATCACCGCGGGCTGGGCCAGCAGCTTGTGCGGCGACAGCGCGCCGCGGGGCGTGCGGCAGCGCTGCACCACCGCGGCCGAGGCCACGCAGTGGTAGCGCATCACGCCCAGCGGCTCGGCCACGCAGCCGCGCATGGCGTCGGCGCGCGTGGTCACGCAGCCCATCACGTCGCCGCGCTTGAGGGCGTCGTGCGTGTGGTCCTGGTCGTCGATGACGATCTCGAGCAAGAGGCGCTGGCGCGCCAGCAGCGGCGCCACGCCGGGCAGAAACCAGCTCGACACCGAATCGGCGTTGATCGCCACCGACAGGCTCTGCCAGCGCTCGCCCGCGCGCGCCTCGCCGCCGCGCAGACCGGCCAGCAGGTCGGCCTCCATCAGGCGCACCTGCTTCACGTGGCCCAGCAGGGCCTGGCCCGCGGGCGTGGCGCGCACCCGCTTGCCGCGCACCAGCAGGCGCTGGCCCAGCTGGTCTTCGAGCGACTTGATGCGCAACGAGACCGCCGCGAGCGTGAGCTTGAGCGCCTGGGCGGCCGGGCCGAAGCCGCCGTGCTCCACCACGGCGGCCAGGGCTTCGAGTTGGCGGGGATCGAGCATTTGCTTAAAAAGGAATTGAGCGAATGGAGTTCGAATCAACTCGATTAAACACCAGCCCCGTTTGCGGCACCATGCGGCCCGCTGTCACCCCTTGTTCCCCGCCGACCCGTTTCCCTGCGCGAGCCGATCATGACCCTGAGCTTTCCCGTTTTCTCCGCCGGCATGGTGCTGAGCCTGTCCCTGATCATGGCCATCGGCCCGCAGAACGCGCACGTGCTGCGCATGGGCCTGCAGCGCCAGCACCTGTGGCTCACGGTGGCGGTCTGCGCGCTGGCCGACATCGTGCTGATCGCGCTCGGTGTGCTCGGCCTGGCCCAGCTGGGCGGCCTGTCGGACAAGCTGCAGGGTGCGCTGATCGGCGCGGGCGTGCTGTTCCTGGGCGTGTACGGCTGGCAGGCCTTCCAGCGCTTCCGCTCCGCCGCGCCGCGCAGCGCCGACGGCCAGCCGCTCGCGCCGCCGCCCACCTCGCGCAAGCAGGCCGTGCTCTCGGCACTCGCGTTCTCGTGGCTCAACCCGCACGCCTGGCTCGACACCGCCGTGCTGATCGGCACCGCTTCGCTGGCCTACGGCCCCGCGAGCGAGGTCTTCGGTCTGGGCGCGGCCACCGGCTCGGTGATCTGGTTCACCGTGCTCGGCGCGGCGGCCTTCTGGATGGGCCGCCGGCTCAACTCGCTGCACCTGTGGCGCCTGCTCGACGGCCTGGTGGCGCTGATGATGTGGGGCACCGCGGCCTGGCTGCTCGCCAGCCTGTTCTGAACCCCGCGCGCGGCCGCTTCAGCCGCGCCAGTAGTCGCTGCGGCCGTACTCGTGCTTGAGGAAATCGATCCACAGGCGCACCCGCAGCGCCAGGTGCTTGCGCTGCGGAAACAGCGCGTAGATGCCGTTGGGCGGCGCTGCGAAGGCGTCGAGCACGCTCACCAGGCGGCCGGCCCGGATGTCGGCCTCCACCTCCCAGGTGCTGCGCCAGGCCAGGCCCAGGCCGGCCAGGCACCACTCGTGCAGCACCTGGCCGTCGCTGCAGTCCATCGGGCCCGAGGGGCGCAGGTAGTGCACCTCGCGCTGGCCCGCTTCGCCGCCCTCCACCGGCAATGAGAACGCCCAGCCGCGGGTCTGCGAGGCGTCGCTGGAGAGCGTGAGGCAGTCGTGCCGGGCCAGCTCGGCGGGCAGCGCGGGCGTGCCGCGGCGCTGCAGGTAGGCCGGCGCGGCCACGCAGAGCCGGCGGTTGTCGGCCAGGCGCAGGCTCACCAGCGAGGAGTCGGGCAGGTCGCCCACGCGCACCGCGCAGTCGTAGCCTTCACCGGCCACGTCCACCACGCGGTCGGACAGGTTGAGCGAGACCGTGACCTCGGGATGCAGTTCGCGAAAGCGCGGCACCAGCGGCGCCACGTGGCGCCGGCCGAAGCCCGCGGGCGCGGTGATGCGCAGGTGGCCGCTGGCCTTCACGCCGCCCGCGCTCACGCTGGCTTCGGCGTTGGCGAGGTCGGTCAGCAACCGCTGGCAGTCTTCGAGGAAGGCGCTGCCCTCGTGCGTGAGCGAGATGCGCCGCGTGGTGCGCACCAGCAGCTTCACCCCCAGCCGCGCCTCGAGCGCGTCGAGCCGGCGGCCGATGATGGCCGGCGCCACCGATTCGGCGCGCGCCGCCGCCGTGAGGCTGCCGCGGCTGGCCACGGAGACGAAGGTTTCGAGCTGTTTGAGTTTGTCCATGGCGTCGGGTGGCGCAGATTACACCCAAAAAAGTCATGGATAAATGGCGCGATGCGCCATCAATGATTTCCGAGGTCAGCAATAGAGTACGCCCCATGCCCAAACCCCAGGCCGTGCTCTTCGACGCCTACGGCACGCTGTTCGACGTGTACAGCGTGGGCCTGCGCGCGGAACAGCTGTTTCCCGGCCGCGGCGCGCGGCTCGCCGTGCTCTGGCGCGAGCGCCAGATCGACTACTCGCGCCTGGTGACCATGTGCGGCGACCCCGCGCGCCACCGCCCGTTCTGGGAGCTCACCGAGCGCGCGCTGCGCTACGCCATCCAGGCCCTGGTGCCGCAGGCCGTGGACGACTGGGCCGCTTACGAACCGGCCGCGGCCAGCCTCATGAACCAGTACCGCCACCTCTCGGCCTTTCCCGAGAACCGCGAGGTGATCCAGGCGCTGCGGCTGCAGGGCGTGACCACCGGCATCCTCTCGAACGGCGACCCCGAGATGCTGGGCATCGCCTTGCGCAGCGCCGGGCTCGATGGCCTGCTCGACCCCGTGATCAGCGCCGAGGACGCACGCGCCTACAAGGTCTCGCCGCAGCTGTATGCGCTGGGCGAGCAGGCCACGGGCCTGCCGCGCTCGCAGATCCTGTTCGTGAGCGCGAACGCCTGGGACGTGCTTGGCGCCACCTGGTTCGGCTACCAGACCTTGTGGGTCAACCGCGCCAACCTGCCTTTCGAACAGCTCGACACCCAGCCCACCGCGATCGGGACCAACCTGCGCGCAGTGCTCGATTTCTTCTGATCCCTTTTTCTTCATCGCCTCCGGAGCCTTTGCATGACGAACCGCACCACGATCCACAGCCTGCAGGTCGACACCGCGCTGCACGACTTCATCAACGCCGAGGTGCTGCCCGGCACCGGCGTCGCGCCCGCCGCGTTCTGGCAGGGCTTCGACACGCTGGTGCGCGCACTGGCGCCCAAGAACGCCGCGCTGCTGTCCGAACGCGACCGCCTTCAGGCCGAGCTCGACACCTGGCACAGCGCCAACCCCGGCCCGGTGCGCGACATGGCGGCCTACCGCAAGTTCCTCGAAACCATCGGCTACCTCGTGCCCGACCCGGGCAAGGTCAAGGCCACCACGAAGAACGTGGACGACGAGCTCGCGGTGCAGGCCGGCCCGCAGCTGGTGGTGCCGATCCTGAACGCGCGCTACGCGCTCAATGCGGCCAATGCACGCTGGGGATCGCTCTACGACGCGCTCTACGGCACCGACGCGATCGCCGAAGAAAAAGGCACCGAGAAGGTCGGCCCCAAGGGCGGCTACAACCCCAAGCGGGGCGCCAAGGTCATCGAGTACGCGCGCCATGTGCTCGACCGCACCGCGCCGCTCAAGAAGGGCTCGCACGTGGGCTCGCGCGGCTACCGCGTGAAAGACGGCGAGCTCGTGGTCACGCTGGCCGACGGCAAGACCAGCAAACTCGAAGACGCTTCGCAATTCATCGGCTACCAGGGCGAGGCCAAGGCCCCGAGCGCGGTGCTGCTGCAGCACAACGGCCTGCACCTGGAGATCCAGATCCGCCCCGACACCCCGATCGGCAAGACCGACCCGGCGGGCGTGAGCGACCTGGTGGTCGAGGCCGCGCTGTCCACCATCCTCGACCTCGAGGACTCGGTGGCCGCGGTGGACGCCGAAGACAAGCTGCTGGCCTACCGCAACTGGCTGGGCATCCTCAAGGGCACGCTGACCGAGTCGTTCGAGAAGGGCGGCCGGGTGATGACGCGCGGCCTCAATGGCGACCGCGAGTACACCGCCCCCAACGGCAAGAAGGCGGTGCGCCTGCACGGCCGCTCGCTGCTGTTCGTGCGCAACGTGGGCCACCTCATGACCAACCCCGCGATCCTCTGGGGCCCCGACGCGCAGGAGATCCCCGAGGGCATCATGGACGCGGTCATCACCACCGCGATCGCGATCCACGACCTGAAGAAGGACAAGAAGCACCCGCTGCGCAACTCGCGCAAGGGCTCGGTCTACATCGTCAAGCCCAAGATGCACGGCCCGCGCGAAGTGGCTTTCGCGGCCGAGCTGTTCGGCCGCGTCGAGCAGCTGCTGGGCCTGCCGCAGGCCACGGTGAAGCTGGGCATCATGGACGAGGAGCGCCGCACCTCGGTCAACCTCAAGGCCTGCATCGCCGCCGCGGCAGACCGCGTGGCCTTCATCAACACCGGCTTCCTCGACCGCACGGGCGACGAGATGCACACCGCCATGCTGGCCGGCCCCATGGTGCGCAAGGGCGACATGAAGAGCAGCGCCTGGATTCAGGCCTATGAGCGCAACAACGTGCTGGTGGGCCTGTCGTGCGGCCTGCGCGGCAAGGCGCAGATCGGCAAGGGCATGTGGGCCATGCCCGACCTGATGGCCGAGATGCTCAAGCAGAAGATCGCCCACCCCAAGGCCGGCGCCAACACCGCCTGGGTGCCCAGCCCCACGGGCGCCACGCTGCACGCCATGCACTACCACCAGGTGCTGGTGCGCGACGTGCAGAAGGAACTCGAGAAGACCAACGCCGACCAGGAACGCGACAACCTGCTCACCGGCCTGCTCACCGTGCCGGTGAGCACCAGCCCGAACTGGAGCGCGGCCGAGAAACAGGCCGAGCTCGACAACAACGTGCAGGGCATCCTGGGCTACGTGGTGCGCTGGGTCGACCAGGGCGTGGGCTGCTCCAAGGTGCCCGACATCAACGACGTGGGCCTGATGGAAGACCGCGCCACGCTGCGCATCAGCAGCCAGCACATCGCCAACTGGCTGCACCACGGCGTGGTCACCGAAGCGCAGGTGCGCGAGACCTTCGAGCGCATGGCCGCCAAGGTGGACAAGCAGAACGCCGGCGACAAGCTCTACCGCCCGCTGGCCGGCAACGCCAAGACGAGCAAGGCCTACCAGGCCGCGCTCGACCTGGTGTTCAAGGGCAAGGAACAGCCCAGCGGCTACACCGAGCCGCTGCTGCACGCCTGGCGCCTGAAGGTGAAGGCGGGCTGAGGCCGGTCCGCTTCAACCCCGGCCTTTGCGGCCGGGGGTCAACCGCACCAGGCGCCCGGCGCGGACCACCACCAGATCGGTGCCGGTCTGCTCGGCCAGCTCACGGGCGCGTGCGGCCGCGCGCCGCAGCGCGGCGGTCGCGCCGCTGAAGTCTGCGGGGCCGGTGTCCGGCCGACGGCCATACACAGGTGTGGGTTCGGTGGACTGCGGTGTGCCGCGGCCGCTCCACTCCAGCAGCACGGGGACCTCCCCGGCGCTGTCATAGACGGCCCATCGATCCACCAGCGGCTGGTACAGCGACACCAGCAGACGGCGCCCGGTCTCGAACCGTCGTCGGATGGTGGCCTCTGGAATGGCATGCCCGCCCTGTCGCACGCGCTCTACCACCCGCGCCACCGCCATGTCCGCGCTGGGTAGCCCCAGGTACAGCAGCTCAACGACGAAGCCCGCGCGCTGCCAACTGGGTATCTGCTGCGCGTAGGCCCGGCCTGACAGGGTGGTCTCGAAGGCAAAGGGGGTCAGGGAAGCCACATGGCGCGCGATGGCCGCGAGCATCAGGCGGCCCGCCTGCAGCGCCGCCTGTTCGGGTGCAAAGGGCGAAAGGCCCGCCGCGATCAGGTCGGCATTCACGAAGGTGGTGCACCCCGCTTCCTGCGGCAGATACTCGCGTGCGAAAGTGGTTTTGCCGGCGCCGTTGGGGCCCGCGATGATGATGATCCTGGGCATGGACATGTGCCGCGGCATTATGGTGATGCCCCTGCCACGAACACCCCCACCCCCATGAAGCCACACCCCCCGACCCTGCACTACCTGATCTTCGACGCCAGCGACGACGGCGAGGGCACAGGCACCTGGGAGGCCATGGCCAGCGTGCGCGAGGCCGAGCGCGCCGCGCTGATGGCCGAGGTGCAGGCGGTGCTCGCGCGCGCCGAGCGCCTGAGCCCGGGCCCGCGCGGGCCGCTCGACGAGGGTGGCGTCTGGGACGCCGACGTGCACGAGCAGCGCGACGGCGACTGGCTGGCCGTGACCGTGACGCTCACCGGCCCCTGGGCCTGGGGCGAAGCGCTGGTGGCATCCCTCGACGCCGGCTGATCGCCTGCCCCCAGAGAAGCGAGAAGGGCGCCAGTGGCGCCCTTCTCTGTTGCGGCCGTCCCGGCCGCGCCTCAAAACCGGTTGCGGGTCAGATCGACTTCGCGAGCTCGAACATCACCGCCGTGCCCAGCGATTCGCGGATGCTGCCGCGGCCCACGCTGGCCATCGAGGTCTCGCTGAAGCCGGACATCGCGAACGCGCTGTCGTCGCCCGAAATCTCCACGAAGGGCATGTCCATGGCCTCGCGCAGCAACTGGCTGCGGAAGCGGTCGAACGCGGGGCCGCGCAGGTCGGCGTCGATCACCACGATGCTGGGCATGCGGTGGCGCACCGCGTCGGCGGCCTGCTGCAGGTCCACCACGCTGTCGGCGGCCACGCCGATCTCGCGCAGCGCGTCGCGCACGTCGGCGCGCACCTGCAGCGCGGGCGAGATCACCAGCGCGTAGATGCCCTGCAGCGACTTGAAGGCCGAGGTGGGGTCGTCGGCGGTGAGGTCGATGGCCGAGATGCCGTCGACCGACTGCGCGGTGCGATGGAACAGGGCGATCGCGGTGATGCCTTCAGCCGTCACCTCGCGCTGCAGGTCGATGCCGCCCGCCGTGGCCCCGATCTGGCGCGCCAGCGCCCAGTCGAGGTTGTCGAGCACCGGCGCGGCCGACGAGGGCGGCGCACCGTCGTTGTGGATGCGCACCTGCAGGCGCGCGTGCGGCGGCCAGTGGTTCACGTCCACGCGCACGTCGATGCGACGGCCCAGCGGCAGGGCCCAGTCGACCAATGCACTGAGGAAGGCATGCGCCACGGTGGGGTCGATCAGCACGTCGACCGGCTTGAGCTTGCGGCGCATCTCGACGCCGAGCAGCGCGAACTCCTTGCGGCGGTCCTGCAGGCAGTCTTCGGCCACGCGCGCCAGGTCGACCTTCTCGTGCGACTGGCGGATGCGGCCCGAGTGGAAGCGCTGCAATTGCTGCATCACCACCGTGAGGCGCTTGATGCGGTGCATGGGCACGCTCAGCGCCCACTGGGCCTGCGGGCCCAGCCGGCTCTGGGCCTGCAACTGGTCGATGCCGCCCTGCAGCACCTGCAGGGCTTCACCGATCTGCTCCGCCGCCGAAGCCAGCAGGGCAGGCGCGTGCTCCGACAACGACCAGGTCTCGTTGCTGCGCAACGAGCCCGCCGCTCCGGCGGCGCCTGGCTGGTCTTTTTTGGGCGTGGCCATAGGACGTTTCAAGGCTGTGTTCCGTGAATCCATGTGGGCCGCCGGGCAGAGAAAAGTTCTGACGGGGCGGACCGGGTTTGTCGATGAAACGAAATTTGCACCTGAAATGCCGCCAACGGCAGGTGCACGTAGCGGGAAGTTTTAGTTTTCGTGGATTGCCGCACGCAAACCCGGGCTCATTGCCCGCCGCCGCATTTGCCACAATGGGCCCATGCACACACCAGCCCCCTTCCCCGCCGCCCGCCCGCGCCGCCTGCGCCGCGATGCCTTCACCCGCGATCTGGTGCGCGAGCACCGGCTGCACCCCTCGGACCTGATCTACCCGGTGTTCGTGCTCGAGGGCGAAGGCCGCCGCGAGGCCGTGGCCTCCATGCCCGGCGTGGAGCGCCTGAGCCTGGACCTGCTGCTGCCCGTGGCCGAGGACTGCGTGAAGCTGGGCATTCCCGTGATGGCGCTGTTCCCGGTGATCGACCCCGCGCTCAAGACGCCCGATGGCCAGGAGGCCATGAACCCCGACGGCCTGGTGCCGCGCGTGGTGCGCGCGCTGAAAGCCAGCTTCCCCCAGCTCGGTGTGATGACCGACGTGGCGCTCGACCCCTACACCAGCCACGGCCAGGACGGCGTGCTCGACGAGCACAACTACATCCTCAACGACCCCACGGTCGCGATCCTCGTGAAGCAGGCGCTCGCGCAGGCCGCGGCGGGCGTGGACATCGTGGCGCCCAGCGACATGATGGACGGCCGCATCGGCGCCATCCGCAACGCGCTCGAGGCCGCGGGCCACGTGCACACGCGCATCATGGCCTACAGCGCCAAGTACGCGAGCGCCTTCTACGGCCCCTTCCGCGATGCCGTGGGCTCGGCCGCCAACCTGGGCAAGGCCGACAAGAAGGTCTACCAGATGGACCCGGGCAACACCGACGAGGCCCTGCGCGAAGTCGCCATCGACATCGCCGAAGGCGCCGACATGGTGATGGTCAAGCCCGGCATGCCCTACCTGGACATCGTGCGCCGCGTGAAAGACGAATTCGCCATGCCGACCTTCGCCTACCAGGTGAGCGGCGAGTACGCGATGCTCAAGGCCGCGGCGCAGAACGGCTGGCTCGACCACGACGCCGTGATGATGGAAAGCCTGCTGGCCTTCAAGCGCGCGGGCGCCGACGGCGTGCTCACCTACTTCGCGCGCGACGCCGCGCGCCTGCTGCGCGGCTGACACCGCGGCCCCACGCATGCGGGTCTTCCACGTCCAGCCCGGCGCGGTCACCGAGACGCACACCCTGCCCCTGGTGCTGCCGCCGCGCGGCTTCGTCTGGGTGGCCTGCGGACGGCGCGAGTTCGAGCTCGAACACGGCCACGTGCAGGCCGCGCTGCAGGTGATGTGCGGGACCACGCTGGTCGACCTGCACGTGTCCGACCTGCTCAACAACCAGCTGCCCTCGCACTACGACTACACCTCGCAGTACGACATCCTGGTGTTTCGCCGCCTCGCCGCGGGCCAGTCCGAAACCGACATGGCCCAGCCCGGCGCGGTGCTCACCGAGCCGGTGCGCCGCGGCGGCCCGCCGGTGCTGCGACGCATCGACACCAGTCCGGTGGGCTTCGCGGTGTTCGACCGCGTGCTCGTGACCGTGCACCCCGCGGGCTGCGGCGTGCTCGACCAGTACGCGGCGCGCCTGCTCGCGAGCGCCGGCCTGCCCTCGCGCAACGCGGGCGCGGGCCTGCCCACGAGCCCCGCCGACCAGATGCTGCGCATCGTGAACCACATGGTCGACGGCTACCTCGACCTGCGGCGCGAGCTCACGCGCCAGCTCGATCACTGGCAGGCCGAGCTGCTGAGCCCGCGCACGCGCTTCACCAACTGGAACTCGCTGCTGGACGCGCGCATCTCGCTGCACCAGCTCGACGAGATCTGCGAAGACCAGCGCAGCGCCATCCAGGACTGGACCGAGGCGCTCGAAGACTGGGAAGCCGGCGAGGCCATCGGCGGCCAGCGCGGGCTGGAACTGCTCAAGGTGCGCAGCCGCGACGTGCTCGAACACATCGAACGCGTGGTGCACCACGTGCGCCGGCTCGAACAGAACGCCGAGACCGCGGTGCAGATGCACTTCTCGGCGCAGAGCAACCGCACCAACGACATCATGCGCACGCTCACGGCGCTCACCGCCGTGTTCCTGCCGCTCAACCTGATCGCGGGCATCTTCGGCATGAACTTCGAGTTCATCCCCTTCATCCACGAGCGCGGTGGCTTCTGGTGGGCGATGGGCTCGATGGTGTTCGTGGCGGTGGGACTCAGCGTGTACTTCTGGCGCAAGCGCTACCTGCGCTCGTCGTCGGGCCGCTAGCCGGGCGGCCCGGGCTCAGCGCGGCGCGGGCTCGGGCAGGCCGAAAAGCGCTGCGCCGTTGTCCCAGGCGATCTTCTTCGCCACCTCGGGCGGCAGCGTGCCCAGCCAGGCGCGGTAGCCCTGCATCAGGCCGTCGTAGGCCTGCCAGCGCTGGTTCACCCAGGTGTCCGAGCCGATCAGGAAGCGGTCGGGGTACTTGAGCAGCAGCGCGCGCCACTCGGGGCACAGCGTGCCCTCGCCGCAGGTCAGCCCCGGGCGGTACGAGAGCTCGCCGTGCAGGCCGGGAAAGCGCGCGAACAGCGCGTCCACCCGCGCCGCCGACGTGCCGCCGATGCCCGTGTGGGCCCAGATCAGGCGCAGCTGGCGGCCCTTCGACGGCGTGTGCGCCATGAGCTTTTCCACCGCCACGTCGTCCACGTGCGCCAGCACCGCGAGGCCTTTTTCATCGGCCAGCGCCATGAGCTCCCGGGCCACCGGGCCGTCGGCGTTGGCGCTGTCGTAGAGGTGGAACTCACCCAGGCCGCGGTAGGGGCCGGCCGGTGTGCCGCGCGCGAGCTCGGTGTTCACCATCGCCACGATGCTCGGGTCGCGGAACCAGTTGTTGTAGTCGTCGCGGTTGCGGTAGAGCCGCACGAAGGGCACCACCGTGACGCCGGCCGCGCGCGTGGCGTCCTGCGCCTTGGCCAGCGCGAGCGTGCCGTCGTTGGGCCGCGAGTTCGCCAGCACCGCACGCACGCCATTGCGCTGCATGCGATCGAGCACGTCGGCCAGCGGGTGCGGGCAGGCCGGCACGGGCGTTGCCTCGTGCGGGCAGGCCTCGGTGTTGTAGTGCAGGTGGGCGTCGAACAGCGGGCCGCGGTACTGCGCCGCGGCCATGCCCATCGCGCCCAGCCCGAGCAGCAGCGCCAGCGCGGCCCGCTTCATGCTCAGCCCACGTGCTTGGCGAAGAACGCGAGGGTGCGCTCGCGAGCGAGATCGGCCGAGGTCTTGTCGTAGGAGCCGCGGTGGTCGCAGTTGAAGCCGTGGTTGGCCGCGTACACCTGCACCTCGACCGCGGGCTGCGCCTGCTTGAAGGCCGCCACCGTGTCGAGCGGGATCCAGTGGTCCTGTTCGCCGAAGTGCGCGAGCACCGGCACCTGCGGCTGGCGCGCGGCCTCCTCGGGCGTGGTCACGCCGCCGCCGTAATACGGCACCGCGGCGCTCAGGCCCTTGACCAGCGCGGCCGCGCGCCAGGTGAGCAGGCCGCCCCAGCAATAGCCCACGATGCCGACCTTGCCGGCCTGGGCCGCGTGGTCCACCGCGGCCTGGATGTCGGCGATCACGCCGGGTGCGGGCAGCGCCTCGACAGCGGCCTTCAGGCCCATGCCCTCCTTCATGTCGGCCTCGGTGTAGCCCAGCTCCACCTCGCCCTTGCCGATGCGCGAGAAGGTGGCGGGCGCCACCACGAAGTAGCCCGCGGCGGCGTAGCCGTCGGCCACGGCGCGGATGTGCGCGTTGACGCCGAAGATCTCCTGCAGCACCACGATGCCGCCTTTGGGCTGGCCCGCGGGCTCGGCCACGTAGGCGGGGAAGCGGTGGCCGTCGGCGGCCTGGAGGGTGAGGGTCTTGCCCATGGTCTTGTGCTCCTGTGCGTTGAACGAAAAAGGGAAAGGGCTCAGGCCAGCAAGCGGCGCTCCACGAAGTCGAGCCGGTCCTGGCCCCAGAACAGCTCGCCCTCGATCACGTAGCTCGGCGCACCGAACACGCCGGCGTCGATCGCGGCCTGGGTGTGGGCGTCGGCCAGCGCCTGGGCCGCGTCGGTCTGCGACTCGGCCAGGCGCTCGGCGCTCAGCCCGGTCTGCTGCAGCAGCGCGGCCAGCGTGGCCGGGTCGGCGATGTCCTGCTCGTGCGCCCACACCGCGGCCAGCACCGCGCCGCTCAGGTGCAGCGCGGCCGCGCTGCCGTCGCGCTCGGCCACCACGCTGATGAGGCGGGCCGAGGGGTCGCCCGCCACCGGAAAGTACCGCGGTTGCAGGTTGAGCGGCAGCTGCAGCCATTCGCTGAAGCGGCGCAGCTCCACCAGCCGGTAGGCCTGGCGCTGCGGCGCGCGCTTGGCCAGCGGCAGCCCGCCCGAGAGCGGGAAGATCTTGCCCAGGTCCATGGGGCGCACGCGCACCTCGGCGCCGGCGTTGGCGGCCAGGCGCACGAAGCGCGCATGGCCCAGGTAAGCCCAGGGGCTCATGGTGGCGAAGAAGTAGTCGACCTGGCGACGCATGGCGGTCTCCGTTGGCTGTTGTAATCATCGGCAACGCCCGCCAGGGGGGTGGGCGGCGCAGGCGATCTTGTACGCCATGCGCGTGAACGTTGCAGGAGACAGGGTATGACGGACAAGGTGTTGCTGGTCACGGGCGGCTCGCGCGGCATCGGCGCGCGGACCTGCCAGCTGGCCGCGCAGGCGGGCTGGGCGGTGGCGGTCAACTACGCCGCGAACTCGCTCGCGGCCGACGAGGTGGTGCGCGCGATCCGCGCCGCGGGCGGGCGGGCCATGGCGGTGCAGGCCGACGTGGCCGACGAGGCGCAGGTGCTGCGCATGTTCGAGCAGGTCGACGCCAAGTTCGGCCGCCTCACCGGTCTGGTGAACAACGCGGGCGTGGTCGACCAGCGCGCCCGGCTCGACGAAATGAGCGTGGCGCGCTGGAAGCGCATGTTCGACATCAACGTGATCGGCAGCTTTCTGTGCGCGCGCGAGGCGGTGCGGCGCATGAGCACCAGGCACGGCGGCAGCGGCGGCTCCATCGTGAACCTCTCGAGCGTGGCCGCGCGCCTGGGCTCGGCCACCGAGTACGTGGACTACGCGGCGAGCAAGGGCGCGATCGACAGCTTCACCATCGGCCTGGCGCGCGAACTCGCCACCGAAGGCGTGCGCGTGAACGCGGTGCGGCCGGGCCTGATCGAGACCGAGATCCACGCCAGCGGCGGCCGGCCCGAGCGGCCGAAGGAGCTCGCGCCCATGATCCCCATGCAGCGCGCGGGCAAGGCCGACGAGGTGGCCGGCCTGATCGCCTGGCTGCTCTCGGATGCGGCCAGCTACACCACGGGCGCGCTGATCGACGTCTCCGGAGGCCGGTGATGAAGCAGACCCCCAAGTATTTCTGGGAAGACCTCGCGGTCGACGAGGTGCGCGACCTCGGCAGCATCACGCCCACCGCCGAAGAGATCGTGGCCTTTGCGAGCCAGTTCGACCCGCAGCCCTTCCACCTCGACCCCGAGGCCGCGAAGGACTCGGTGTTCGGCGCGCTCTGCGCGAGCGGCTGGCACACCTGCGCCATGGCCATGCGGCTCATGGTCACGAACTTTTTGCACGAGACCTCGAGCCTGGGCTCGCCGGGGCTGGACAGCCTGAAGTGGCTCAAGCCGGTCTACCCGGGCGACACGCTCTCGCTGCGCCACACCATCACCGAAAAGCGCGTGATGGCCAAGCGCCCCGACGTGGGCCTGGTGCGCACCACCTGGGAGATGTTCAACCAGCACGGCGACGCGGTGCTGCGCATGGAAGGCTATGGCATGTTTCGGCTGAGGCAGCCGGCACAGCCGGCCTGAAGCGAAGCACAATGCGGCGCGTTCACCCGCCGCCGCCATGGACTTCAAGCCCCTCATCACCCTGCTCGCCATCGTCAACCCGCTGGCGATCGTGCCCTTCTTCATCCACTACACGCAGGGCTTCAGCCGCCAGCAGCGCCAGCGCACGGTGATGATCTCGGCCTTCAGCGCGTTCGCGGTCATCGCCACCTGCGCGCTGGTGGGCCTGCAGATCCTCGAGTTCTTCTCGATCTCGCTCGCGAGCTTCCAGGTGGGCGGCGGCATGCTGCTGCTGACCTCGGCGCTGTCCATGCTCAACGCGCGGCCGGCCGAGGCCAAGGTGAACGACCAGGACCTGAGCGAAACCTCGGCGCGCACCAGCATCGCGGTGGTGCCGCTCACCATCCCGCTGCTCACCGGCCCGGCCACCATGTCCACCGTGGTGATCTACGCCGACCAGGCGCGCACCTTCTTCCAGCACGCCATGCTGGTGGGCTATGGCGTGGTGATCGCGCTGGCCACCGCGGTGTGCTTCACGCTGGCCGAGCCGATCGCGCGCTTCCTCGGCCAGACCGGCATCAACGTGATGACCCGGCTCATGGGCCTGATCCTCGCGGCGCTGTCGGTGGAGGTGATGGCCGCGGGGCTTACCAAGATCTTTCCGGCGCTGGCGGGCTGAGCCTCACTTGAGCTTCTGCGTCTCGGCGCGGAACTCGGCCAGCACGGCGCGCGCGTTCTTGAGGCCGCGGGCTTCGGCCGCGGCCACCCACTTGTCCTCGAGCTGAGCCTGCTTGGCCTTGACCTCGTTGACGAAGGCCTCGCTGGCCATCTGGCGCTGCACGCCGGTGGTCTTCTGGATCTCGCGCGAGGCCGCGTCGGTGCGGTCCCAACCAGCGGCGAACAGGCGCGTGGCGGCCTCGCCCGACACCTTGTCGATCGCGGCGCGCTCCTCGGGCTTGAGCGCGTTGTACCTGGCCGGGTTCATCATGAACACGAAGCTGGTGTTGTAGAGGCCACCAGGAAAGGTGGTGGCGTGCTTCACCATCGAGAGCTTCATGGACTGCAGCGATTCGTCGGGGAAAAAGGTGCCGTCCATGACGCCGGTGGACAGCAGCTCGAACGAATCGGTGGCCGGCTTCAGGGTGGTGTTCCAGCCCATGAGCCTGGAGAGTTCGTTGATGTTGCCGCCGCCGATGCGGAACTTGAGCCTGGCGGCGTCGGCCGCGCTGGTGACCGGCTGCTTGACGGTGAAGATGATGCCGGGCCCGTGGGTGAACACCGCCAGCGTCTTCACGCCGCGGTGCTCGCCCAGCGGCGCGAAGTACTTCTCGTAGATGCGCTGGTAGGCCACGCTGGTGGCGGTCGAGCTGTCGCCCAGGAACGGGAATTCGGCGAGCTGGGTGAACACGAAGCGGCCGGGCGTGTAGCCGTCGACGGTGAAGGACACGTCGGCCAGGCCATCGCGCACCGCGTCGAAGGTGCCGGGCGGGGCCGACACCGCCTTGGGCAGGTGGTTGCACTTCACACTGCCGCGGGTTTCTTTTTCCACCGCCTCGCACCACTGCACCTGCGCCATGCTGGCGCCGTGCGTGGGCGGCAGCCAGGTGGACACGTTGAGCACCGTTTGCGCGCTCGCGGCGCCGCTCAGGGCCAGCAGGGTGGCCAGGGTGAAGGTCTTGCGGTTCATGGGAAGTCTCCGTGGTTGTCGTGGGGGGAAAGGGCAAGGCTCAGGCGGCCACGGGGGCGTGCGGCCAGGGACTCGGCGTCTGCTGCTCGGCCTGCACGCGGGCCTCGAGCAGGCGGCGGAACTGGATCAGCGCCGCGTCCATGGCCAGCGGCATCATGGGCAGCGTGGGGTTGTGCTGCAGGTTGCGGTGCTGCGCGGTGATCATGTCGCGGTCTTCGTTGAACGCGGCCACCAGGCTGTCGTAGATGCTCTGCGTCACCGTGGCATCGCCCTCGCCCACCGGGTGCGACTGCTGGAAGAAGTAGTGCGTGGTGGTGGCGGTCTCGGGCGTGAGCGTCTGGCACGAATGCAGCCGCACCGACGGGCCGGTCTGGTCGGGCCCGGTACCGGTGGGCCGCCCGCCCGAGTGCATGAGCAGCGTGCCGGGCAACAGGAAGTCGTAGACGAACCAGCGGTCAAGGTTCGTGTCGAAGCGGCGGAAGCGCTGGTAGAACGGCGGCGCGGGCACGTCGTGCACGTGGCGCGACACCTTGATGCCGATCTGCGGCCAGCCGGCGTTGGGACCGGGCACGGGTTCGATGGTGGGGCGGGCCTGCGCGATGCGGGTGGAGCCGCCCAGGGTCTTTTCGTGCACGAAGCTCAGGTGCGAAAAGTCGAGCAGGTTGTCGCAAATGAGCAGGTAGGGCGTGTCGTAGTGCAGGTAGCCGGGCTTGTGCTGCCAGTCGGGCGAATCGCAGCTGAAGTTGTCGGGCAGCAGCGCGTCGTCGGCCAGCGCGGGATCGCCCATCCACACGAAGACCCAGCGGTTCTTGAGCACCAGCGGGTAGCGCCGCACGCGCGCCTTGGCGGGCACGATCTCGATGCCCGGCGCCTCCACGCACTGGCCGCGGTGGTCGAACTTGAGGCCGTGGTAGCCGCAGCGCACGCAGTCGCCCTCGCGCTTGCCCACCGACAGCGGCGCGTGGCGGTGGCAGCAGCGGTCTTCCAGTGCAATGAGCTCACCGGCCTGCGTGCGGTAGACCAGCACGGGTTCGCCGAGCACGGTGCGGGTGAAGAGTTGCGGCGAGTCGGCGGGCGGGATCTCGTGGTCCCAGGCGATCACGTACCAGCAATTGCGCAGCCACATGCGGTGTCTCCTCGGCTTGGGTGTGGCGGCCATGCTAGGCCGCGCGCCGGGGCGGCCCGTCCCCTTCGGGGGGGATGGACAGGGGATCAGGCCAGCCAGCGGGCCAGCCGCAGCCGGTCGGCCGGCAGCCCGGCTTCCGCCAGCTTGGCGTAGGCGCGCTTGCGCAGGGTGACCACCGTCGACGGCGCCACGTCGAGCTCGGCGGCGATGCCCTCGGCACCCAGCCCGCAGGCGATGCGGGCCACCACCTCGGCCTCGCGCGGCGACAGCGCGGGCCCCAGGCGCTGCAGCCGGTCCCGGGCCTGCGCCACCTGGGCCTGCCGGTCGGCCGCGACCGCCCCGGCAGCCAGCGATGCCTGATGGGCCTGGCGCAGCAGGGGCGCCAGCCCGAGCAGGCGCTGGATCTCATCGGGCTGGAACAGCCCCTGACGCTCGTCGCGGTACAGGTGGATGGCCTGCACCGCCCCCGGGGCGGGCGCGTGCAGCAGGGTGAAGCGGTCGGTCAGGCGCTCGCGCCGGTAGATCTCGTTGCGCCAGCCGGCCACGGGCAGTTCGTCGGCGCGGCAATGCAGCACCGCCACCTCGCGCGCGGGCCGCCGGGCCACGCGGTCGGCCAAGCGCACCAGCGCGTCGCTGCGCCAGTAGCTGCGGCGGTAGATGGCGAAACACTCGGCGACCACGTCGCGCTCGTGGGTGTGGCGCGAACTGCCTTCCACCAGCTCGGGCGTGTCGCGCCGAAAGCCCACCAGGGAGAGGTACTCCACCGGCACCACCGCGCGCACCGCGCCGAGCAACCGGGCAGCGCTCGGCGGGGCGCTGGCGCAGTCGAGCAGGGCCGACACCGCGGCCGCGCCCAGGCCGGGCGCCGCGTCGGCGGGCGAATCGAAGGACCAGATGGCGGGCATGGCCTGATTCTCGAAAGCCGGCCGCCGCACGCACCAGCGGACTAACCCTGCTGCACCGCCTGCGGATACAGCCCCAGCGTCTGCGCCTGCAGCCGGGCCAGGCCCAACAGCGCGTCGGTGAAGGGCGTGGGCACGCCCGTGAGGCGGCCCAGCTCGGCCACCACGGCCACCAGCGCGTCGAGTTCCACCGGACGGCGCGCCTCCACGTCCTGCAGCATCGAGGTCTTGAAGGCGCCGAGCTTGAGCGTGACCGCGTGGCGGTCCTCGGGCTGCTGGTCGATGGGGATGCCGATGCGCTCGCCGATGGCCTTGGCCTCGAGCATCACGGCGCTGATGAACCCGCGCACCTGCGGATCGCCCAGGATGCGGTCGGTGGTGGCGCCGGTGAGCGCGCTCACGGGGTTGACCGTCATGTTGCCCCAGAGCTTGTACCAGATGTCTTTCTGGATCTGCGCCGACAGCGTGGCGTTGACGCCGGCGCTGGCCAGCAGGGCCACCACGGCCTGCGCGCGTTCGCTCGGCGCGCCCGAGGGCTCACCCACGATGAGGCCGTTGCCGAAGTGGTGGCGCACCAGGCCGGGCGCGTCGAGCGAGCAGCTCGCGTGCACCACGCCGCCGAGCAGGTGGCGCGCGGGCACGGCGGCGGCCATGGCGCCCCCCGGGTCCACCACCGGCAGCGGCGTGCCTTTCAACGCCCCGCCGAAGCCTTCGAAGAACCACCAGGGCACGCCGTTCATGGCGGTGAGCACCACGGTGTGGCGGCCGATCAGCGGGCCGATGGCGGGCGCGATGCCGGGCAGCGCGGGCGCTTTCACGGCGACGATGACCAGGTCGGCCACGCCGAGGTCGGCCGCGCGGTCCGAGGCGTTGACGGCGCAGTGCAGCAGCTCGCCGCCCTGCTGCAGCCGCAGGCCGTGGCTGCGCAGCGCGGCGAGCGTTTCGCCGCGCGCGAGCGCGCTCACCTGGCAGCCCGCGAGCCCGAGCCGCGTGCCGAGCCAGCCGCCGATGGCGCCGGCGCCGACGATGGCGACGTTCCGAATGGCGGCGGCGCTCATGAGCGGTAGCTGCTGTCGATGCGGTCGACCTGGCGCACCAGGGCGTCGAACACATCGCGGCCGGCGCCGTGGTTCGGGTTGAACTGCAGCGCGTCGCGCGTGCATTTCGCGGCGATCGCCTCGGGCACGGGCAGCGCGGCCTGCGGCCCGCCCATGCTGAAGGTGGCGAGCTGGATTTCGCAGGCGCGCTGCAAGGTCCACAGGATCGCGAAGGTCTGCGGCAGCGTGCTGCCCCAGGCCAGCAGGCCGTGGTTGCGCAGGATCACCGCGGGCCTGTCACCGATGCTCTGCAGCAGGCGCGGGCCTTCGTCGGCGTGGATGGTGATGCCCTCGAAGTCGTGGTACGCCACCATGCCGTGCAGTTGCGCGGTGTAGAAGTTGGTCTGTTGCAGGCCGTCCTTCAGGCAGGCCACCGACACGCCCGCGGTGGTGTGCGTGTGCATCACGCAGTGCGCGCCCTCGATGCCGTCGTGGATGGCGGCGTGCACCACGAAGCCCGCGGGGTTCACGCGGTGGGCCGAGCCGTCGAGCACATGGCCCTCGAGGTCGATCTTCACCAGGTTGCTCGCGGTGACCTCGCTGTAGTGCAGGCCGAAGGGGTTGATGAGGAATTGCTTCTGGCCCCGCGTCACGCTGTCGGGCAGGCGCAGCGTGATGTGGTTGTAGATCATCTCGGTCCAGCCGAGCATGGCGAACACGCGATAGCAGGCCGCAAGCTCCAGGCGCGCGGCCCACTCGTCGGGGTGCATGCCGGGCGGCAGCACGGTGCTGGTTTGCAGGGCGGCGTTCATCGGGCGTCTCCTGGTGTGGGCTTCAATAGCCGTTGGGTCCGGGGGCCACGCGGCCCTTGAATTGGCCGAGCAGCTGCGCGGCCCCGGCCGCGAGCAGCATGGTGTCGGCGCCCACGGCCACGAACAGGGCGCCGGCCTCGAGCCACTGGCGCGCGCCGGCCTCGGTGGTGGCCAGTATGCCCGGGGCCTTGCCCGCGGCGCGGATGCGGCGGATGCCGTCGGCGATGGCGGCCTGCACCTCGGGATGGCCGGGGTTGCCGCGGTGGCCCATGCTCGCGCTCAGGTCGGCGGGGCCGATGAACACGCCGTCGACGCCGGGCGTGGCCGCGATCGCGTCGAGGTGTTTCATGGCGGTGGCGGTCTCGGCCTGCACCAGCACGCACACCTGCTCGTCGGCCTCGTGCACGTAGCGCGCATGGGCCTGCCAGCGCGAAGCGCGCGCGAGCGCGCTGCCCATGCCGCGCACGCCCAGCGGCGCGTAGCGCGCGGCGGCCACCACCTGCGCGGCCTGCTCGGCGGTGTCGATCATGGGCACGAGCAGCGTCTGCGCGCCGATGTCCAGGTACTGCTTGATGAGCGCGGTGCCGACCTCGCCGGTGCCCACGGGCACCCGCACCACGGGGTGCGAGCGCGCGTCGCGAAAGGCGTTCTGTGAGCTGGCCACGGCCTGCAGCTGCGCGAGCGTGCTGCGCACGTCGTTGGGGGCGTGCTCGCCGTCGATGAGCAGCCAGTCGAAGCCGGTGCCGGCGATGAGTTCGGTGCTGTAGGGGCTGGCAAGCGCGGCCCACAGGCCGATCTGCGACTGGCCGGCGGCCAGGG